>NZ_QRGQ01000005.1:0-190840 GCF_003367205.1 Arthrobacter sp. RT-1 | reverse complement strand
GTCATATCCGGTATTAGACCCAGTTTCCCAGGCTTATCCCAGAGTTAAGGGCAGGTTACTCACGTGTTACTCACCCGTTCGCCACTAATCCCCGGTGCAAGCACCGGATCATCGTTCGACTTGCATGTGTTAAGCACGCCGCCAGCGTTCATCCTGAGCCAGGATCAAACTCTCCGTTGAAGTAAAACAAAAACAGACACAACACGCGCCACCGGGAAAACGGCAACACGCACTGCACAAAATTTGAAACCAGCTGTCAAAACCAGACCCACCACAGGGGCGGCAGGCCCGGCAAATTCAACCAATTCATAAAAACAAATCGGTATCAACAAACTTGGCACACTATTGAGTTCTCAAACAACAGACACACCCGGCACCACCACAACCACTTTCAAGGCCGCGGCTCGCTCCGGAGCAACTTTCCAAACTTACCCGATCCCCGGAAGCTTTGCAAACCAGCATTTCCGCGATTCCCAGCTCCCACAAACCAGCCCCACCCAAAACCGGCACGCTCAAAAGCGAACCATTTTCAGGCCGTTCATCAAGGGGGATTGGCCGCTATCTTTCCGCATCAGCGGCGGCGACTCAGAAAACAATACACGCCCCACAACCCCACCGCAAATCGCAGCCCCGGGAGCTTAAAACCCGCGGAATGACGGGCGGGACGGCCCGCAGGCCCACCCTGGCGGCCACCCGCCGTCGTAATTAACCTTTGTGTGCTGCAGCACAGCATGCGGCCCTGCTGCGCCTACTTCCCCAGCCCGGGATGCGCGGGTACGAAATCAATCCTGTTGCCCGGGGCTTTCCGGGCGGCCGGCGTCCGGTCGTAGCCCTTTGCGTCGAGGTTGTTCCCCGCACGGAATTCCGCGAGCGCGGCGTCGTAGGCGTTGTTGAGGGTGCGGCCGGAGAACTCACCGGTGCTGCCGTCGGTGAACTCGATCCTGATGCGGACGCTGGCGGGATAGTGCCGGCTCATGCGGATGAAGCCGTCCGAGTCCTGCTTGAGAGTGATCAAGGGTCCTGCTTTCGTTGGGGCTTCCAGTGTCGCCTACATCGCATTATCGAAGAACCGGTTGCCGTCCCGCCGCACCGGGAGCATAATCGTTAGCAGAACTAATTAGCAGTGCTAAGCATTATCGCCAGGAGGCGCACCCGCACCCATGACCGCCACCACAACGAAGAATCCGCCAGCAGAACCCGTCACGCCGGACACCCTGGCCATCGACCTCCGCACCGCCGTGATGCGCACATCCCGCCGGCTCCGTGTTGAGGCAACAGGTGAAGTTATCACCCCCGGCCAATACACAGTGCTGGCCGTCCTGAACAGCGACGGTCCCAGGACCCTGCGCGCACTTGCCGAAAGCGAGCACGTGCAGGCCCCGTCCATGACCCGCATCGTCAACGCCCTCGCCGACCAGGGCTTTGTCACCCGGTCCGCGCATCCGGACGACGGCCGCCAGGTCCAGGTGGATATCACTGCCGCCGGCAAGGACGTCCTGGCCGAAGCCCGCAGCCAGCGGACCGCCTGGCTGGCCCAGCGCGTGGCACGCCTCAGCGAGGAAGACCGGGCCATCCTCAGCCGCGCCGCGCACATCATGCAGGAGATGAGCGGCCGATGAGCGCCATGTTCCGCGCCCTCGAAAACCGCAACTACCGGATCTGGGCCGGCGGCGCACTGGTGTCCAACATCGGCACCTGGATGCAGCGGATCGCCCAGGACTGGCTGGTCCTGACCGTCCTCACCAACCACGACGGTGCCGCCGTCGGCATCACCACCGGCCTGCAGTTCCTGCCCATGCTGCTGCTTGGCCCCTACGGCGGCGTGCTGGCCGACCGTTACCGCAAACGCATCATCCTGCTCTGGACCCAGCTGGCCATGGGCCTGACCGGGCTTGCGATCGGACTCCTGGTGGTCACCGGCACCGCCGAGCTGTGGCACGCCTACCTGGCCGCCCTCTGCCTGGGCATCGCCAGCGCCATCGATGCCCCGGCGCGGCAGGCCTTCGTCTCCGAACTGGTGGGACAGGACAACATCTCCAACGCCGTCGCGCTGAACTCCGCGTCCTTCAACACCGCCCGGCTCACCGGCCCTGCAATCGCCGGCGTCCTCATCGCCTGGGTAGGCACCGGCCCGGTCTTCCTGCTCAACGCGGCCAGCTATGCCGCCGTGATCATCTCTCTGTTCCTCATCCGGACCTCCGAACTGGCTCCCGCCGCGCAGGCCGGGCGCGGCAAACACCAGGTGGCCGAGGGCATCAACTACGTGCGGGGCCGCCCCGACCTGATGTTGATCATGGTCCTGGTGGGCATCCTGGGTGCGTTCGGCATGAACTTCCCCATCACCAACGCGCTGATGGCCACCACGGAATTCGGCGTCGGGGCTGGCGAGTTCGGCCTCCTCGGTTCCATCATGGCCGTCGGCACCCTGGCCGGCGCCCTCCTCGCGGCGCGGCGGGCGGGCCCGCGGCTGCGGTTCCTCCTGGGCGGCGCGCTGGGCCTCGGTGCCTTCACGGTGCTGGGCAGCGTCTCGCCGTCGTTCTGGCTCTACGCCGCTGTGCTGATTCCGGTGGGCCTGGCGTCCATCACGTTCCTCAACAGCTGCAACACCAGCATCCAGCTCTCGGTGGAACCGCAGTTCCGCGGCCGCGTGCTGGCCCTGTACCTGGCCATCCTGCAGGGCGGAACCGCCGTGGGCGCGCCCCTGATGGGCTGGATCGGCAGTGAGTTCGGGGCGCGCTGGGCCGTAGCGTTCGGCGGCGTCGTGGTCCTGCTCACCGGGCTGGCCGCTGTCATCGTGGTCAGCCGGCGGAGCCGGCTGACCTTCCGCGGCGCCCTCCGGGTCGCGTTCAAGGGGAAGCGCGAGCCCGCTGTCTAAGGCCTGCCATGTATGGAACGTACGACGACGGCGGCCGGACGTCTGCCCATTGCGCACCTTAGGCGGGGCTTGCTCCGAGTGGCGTGTGCCGCCGTCGTAACTGACGGCAGTAACGCTGCTGTAACGCCTGCAGAGGTGTACTGACACTGTGTGCAGTGTTTTGAAGGTTCGGGTTGATCTCGCAGGAAACTCCACGGGGTAGCAGTCCGGGATAGCGATGGTGGACGTGCACTCCCATAGCCGCCAAGTGGCCGCCCTTGTGTGGGCGGTGGTCTTGGTGCTGCCTCTATCGGGGTGTTTCTCGGGCGGTGGCGACGGCGGAAACTCTTCCTCAAGTGGAACTTCCGAAAGCCGTGGGGCGGAAGGTTCAGCCACGGGTAGCTCATCCGGCGGTTTGGCGCCGGCCGACCCCTCCGACGGAGATTCCGGTGGCGGGTCCGATCGAGAGGCCGGTGGAAGTTCCGACGGATCAGGCGGAAGCTCCGGCGGCGGCGGCTCGGGCGGCAGCTCGACTGACGGGCGCACCCAACCGCCACGCCCGGCTCCAGGGCAACAGCCGCCGCCGGATTCCGAACAACTCGTTCCCCGGGGGCCGGGGCAACCTCCCGGTCCAGCAGCCCCGGGCCAGCCTCCTGCCCCGCCGGCTCCCGGCCAGCCTCCTGCGCAGCCGCCAGGACCAGCCGCACCCAACAAGCCTCCAGTCCAGGAAACCGTGGTGCTCGAATGGCTGCCCATCGGCCCCGTCGGACGTGGCGATCCCATCTGGTACGTGAACCTGAAAAACAGGAACTGCGGCGCAGTCCCGGGTTTCTCAGCACCGCTGAACACAGTGGAAGAGGCAGCGCAGGCGCTGTGCTCGGGTTTGGCAGGTGACGACGCAGCGTGGCAGCAGGGCACCTCAGCTTTGGACACCATGGAGCGGCCCGTAGAAGGTGTCTCCGATTGCTACACGGTAGTCGCCTATGACGTGCTGCAGGATATCGCCGCCGTGCGGCAGCAAAGGCCGGATGCGCGGCTGCAACTCGCTGCCCGCAACGGCACCGCCTGCCAGCCACAACTTTCAGGTTTGGAAGATGAGGATGGCTCGTCGCCCGTTGGCGTTTGTCCCGGCAGCGCGATCGTCCTGAGCGGAAACGTCACAGGTCTCCCCACCGGCAGCGTTCGAGAAGTCAGCGTCGGCACTGCGACCGCGAAGGTATGGCAGCGCCAGAGTTTCGTGGACAATAACCACCCGCTGGAGTTCTACTTCCTGGCCCCGGCCCTCGCACAGGGAGCGCCGGCTACCGTCAGCGTCACTGTTACCGACGCGGATTATCCTGTGGGCGGAACTGTGACCTTCGACTACGCCGCAGACCAGACGGCCTGCCCGCAAGCACCGAGCACCGGACCATGACGGACGCCGACGGCGATGGGCGTTCCTCGTGGTCCCGCGCGTTTGGTGTGCTTTCGGCGATCGGCCCACCGGTCACCGTGGCCACGGCGCTGCTGTTCTACTTCGGCTGGGCACGTGCCGACGCGCAGGCTGCACAGATGGGCCTGAACGTCAGCCTGTTCGGGTACGCCGTACAGGACTATCTACTGATCAGCATCAATGCGCTCTTCCTGCCGCTGGTCTGCATCCTTGCCCTCAGCGTTGCCTGGCTGGCCCTGGACCGCCTGCTGCGCCGCCGGATTGAGGAGGACCGCGGCCGGGCGAGAATTATCCGGGCCGCGGGCATTGCCGCATTGCTGAGCGGCCTCTTGGTCGGCGTCAGCTTGGTGCTGGCCGTCGTTGAGCCTGCCCGGACGTCGCTCTTCACGCCATACCTGATGGCCCTGGGCGTGCTGGTCGCAACCTGGTGCATCCACCTCCGCCGCATGGGCAGGGACGGCAAACGTCCGGCCCTCAGTACCGAGCAGCGCGCGGTGGAGACGACGCTGGTCCTGAGCATTGTGACGCTGCTGCTCTTCTGGGGCACCGCTGACTATGCCCAGGCACTAGGCCGCCGGCTGGCGTTGAACTACGAGCAGGGGGTCCAGTTCATGCCCCGGGCGGAGGTTTATTCACTCAAGCCACTGAGCATTGGTTCGGGCGCGGTCACGGAGGTAAAGATGGGCAGCGGGGACACAACGCTTTACCGGTACGACGGACTGCGCCTGCTGGTGCTCAGCGGCGGACGGTTCTTCTTCCTGCACGACGGCTGGACCCCGCGGGACGGTTCGGTGATCGTCCTCCCGGACGACAATTCGGTCCGCATTGAGTTCAAGAGGTAGGGGCGGGTCTGCACGCGCATCGGGGGGCTGCTCCGAGTGGCGTGTGCCGCCGTCGAACGTTAACTACTTCCTAATCTCCGCCGTCCGCAGCCGGACGATCTCCTCCACGACGTCGTCCGGCAAGGGGTGGGCGGCCGTGAAGCGGATGGTTCCCTTGGACAGGGAGAAGCCCTCGAGCCGGGGTGCAACCGCCTCCACGACGGCGGGCGAGAACGGGAAGATCGAGAGGTGCTTGGCAGCGGCAACCACTCCCACCAGGGGCTTTCCGTCCAGCTTCAGGGCGGGCATGCCGTAACTCATCCCCTCCGTAGTGTCCCGAGCGACCGCCCGGGCGATGCCCACCACGTGCTGCAGGCAGCCTCGGTCCGGCTCGGGCAGGTCTGCCAGCGAATCGTCAACGACGCCCACGGCCAGGCTCAGCTCTTTTTGGCGGCCACTGCGGAGGCCAAGGATTTGAGCCCGCGTTCGAAGTCCGAGCCCACCAGCTTGTCCATGTTCATGAAGAGGGCGAACAGCTTGGCCGCACCCTTGTTCTCGCCGGTCATCCGCCACATGACTTCCGTGCCGCCCGGCGCCGGAGTGAAGGTGAACGACGTGGGGTTCAGCGCTTTGAAGGGTTTGGTGAACTGCAGCCGGACCTTGACCTCGCGTGCCGGCACGGACTCCACGATCTCCATGGTTCCGCTTCCGGCCTTGCGGTTGCCGCTCCACTCGTAGCCCGCCCCCACGCCCGCGTCGGCGCCGAAGTAGCGCCGGCTCATGCCGGGGTCCACGTTCTCCCAGGGGGACCAGGCCGTCCACTCGTGGAAGCTGTTGACCAGCGGAAAGATCTCTTCGGCAGAGGCAGGAATGACCGCGCTGCGGCGGACTTCATAAGTGGACATGGCCCCAGCTTAGGAGCCGGGACCACCCCTGAACAGGCAAGGCGGGGTCAGTTTTTAGCCCAAAAATGCTCAATTCTTGGGCAAGGGATGGGCCCACGTTGCAGTAAGCCGCAGAAGCTAGGTCAGGGACGAGTCCCCGAGCACCACGTTCACCGGGTCAGCGCCTTCAAGCAGCAGCCCGATCTGTTTCCGGATAAGCCGGACCATCCGCGGGAACATGGCGGAGCTGGCGCCGCCCACGTGCGGGGTGATCAGCACGCCGGGGGTGGTCCACAACGGGTGGCCCGCCGGCAGCGGCTCCGGATCCGTGACGTCCAGGGCTGCACGGAGCCGGCCGGTGGAGGTCTCGGCCAGCAGTGCCTCGGTGTCAGCCACCGGCCCGCGGGCCACGTTTACCAGCAGGGCGCCGTCCGGCATTGCGGCCAGGAACTTCGCGTCCACCAGCTGCTGGGTCTCTTCGCTCAAGGGAACGCTGACCACCACAATCTCGTGGAGCGGCAGCTGCTCGTACAGCGCATCGATCCCGTGAATCGTCCCGTTGGAGTCTTCGCGCTCCCGGCTGGCCATCCGCGTCACCTCGGCTTCGAAGGGCAGCAGCCGTGCCTCGATGGCCTTGCCCACTCCCCCGTAGCCCACGAGCAGCACGCGCCGGTCGGCCAGGCTGGGCCGCTGGGTGTTGTCCCACGTTCCGCTGGCCTGGTTCCGGACGAAGTCCGGGATTCCCCGCTGGCTGGCGATCATCATGCCCAACGCAAGCTCCGCCGTCGATGTCTCGTGGACCCCCGCCGCGTTGGCGAAAACGCAACCGTCCGGCAGGACGTCCGCGACGCCGTCGTACCCGATCGACTGGCTTTGGACCAGCCCGACGTCCACGCCCTCAAGCGCGGCCAGCGTCGCCGTCTTCCCCATATAGCCCGGAACCAGCAGGTCGAGCCGGCCCTCGGGTGCCGGCCCGGTGAGGTCCCAGAGGACAAAGTCGACGCCGTCCATGGGCTCCAGCGCGTCCAGCAGCTTTTGGTCGGGCAGACACACCCGCAGCCGGCCGGTCACGCCGCCACCACAATCATGTCCAGTGCGGGTCCAAAAACGTCCATGTCGCCTTCCCTTGGCTGCGAAGCCGGGCCTTTTCGCCACCGGCAATTACTTCCGCTACCAAACGTACTTTGTGCCCTGCGGGAGATGGTTGCCTTGCCCACTCTGCGGACGCGGGGAGGGCTTGTCATGTGTGTGACAGGCCCTCCGATCCTGTAAATTTAAGGAAGGAATTGTCCGGCCAGCGAGCGGCGTTCCAACCCTCCCCCTTGAATGGATTCCTTTCCCATGTCTTCCGCGATTTCCGCGCCGGCGCCTGCCCGTTTCCCGTACGCCGCGATGGTTGTTTTGGCCACCATCGCCTTCACCGCCATCACCACCGAGCTCCTCCCGTCCGGGCTGCTGCCGCAGATCAGCGCCGGCCTGAACGTGTCCGAGCCGGTTGCCGGTTACCTGGCTGCCGCCTACGCCGCCGTCATTGTGGTGACGGTGGTTCCGGCTGCCCGGCTGCTGGCCCGGATTCCCCGGCATGCACTGCTGGTGAGCCTTGTCCTGACGTTCGCAGTCAGCAACGCCTGGGTGGGGCTCGCGCCGGACTTTACGACGGCGATGATCGCCCGGCTGGTGGGCGGTCTGGCGCACGGGCTGCTGTGGACCACCATGGCCCCGTTCGTCACCAGGGTGGTCCCGCCGAACAAGGTGGGCAAGGCCCTGGCGATCGTGTTCAGCGGCAACAGCCTGGGCCTGGCCATCGGCGCGCCGGTGGGCACGGCACTGGGTGGGTTGCTCGGCTGGCGCGCGGCGTTCCTGGTGCTGGCCGGTTTCGGGCTGCTCCTGACGGTCCTGGCGTTTTTCCTCCTGCCGCGGGTGCAGCGCATTTCCGACGCCGTCCGCCCGTCGCTTCGCGGGGCGATCGCCGAGCCAGGCGTCAAGTCGGTGGCCATCGCCTGGCCGCTGCTGGTCCTGGCCCACTTCGCACTGTTCACCTACATTGCGCCGTTCATCCGCGAAGCGGCGCTGCCCGACTACGCCATCAGCCTCTCCCTCACGGTGCTGGGCGCCTCTGGCCTGCTGGGCATCTGGGTGGCGGGCCTCACGGTGGATTCGCATCCGCGCCGTTCGTTGCTGATCACGACGGCGGCCATCGCCCTGTCGATGTTTTTGTTGCCGCTGGCAGTGGGCAACCTTCCGGTGGCGCTGGCGCTGATGACGGTCTGGGGTGCGGGCCTGGGCGCGATCGGCATTTACAACCAGTCCGCCATCCTGCGCGCGGGCGGGGAATACCAGGAGGCAGCCAACGGCCTCACCGTCCTCACCATCCAGCTGGGCATCACCATCGGTGCACTGTACGGCTCGGCTGCGCTGGTGACCGGCGGGGCGCTGCTGGTCCCCGTTGCGGCTGCCTTGCCGGTTGTCGCCGCGCTGGTGATCACCCTGGCGGGCAAGAAGTACGCGTACCCGCCGGGTCCGCGGGAGCGGGTCTGGCTGGAGCCGCGGCCCGTGAAGGAGCCGGTGAACTAACCCCAGGCACAGCTCCAGGCGGTATGTCTTGACCGAAGAAATGACAAATTAGTCAAAAGATTCTCACCAACCCGTAACCTTCATGACCCGAATTTCGATTCATAAGGTGCGGGGGGAAAACCGCAAGTTGATCGCAATCCATAAAATTCGTCAACGGAGGATCAGATGTCTTTCTTCACATATTCCGGCAACAAGCTCGCAGCAACCGTGCTCGCCGCAGGCGCTCTGGTGGTGGGCGGTACGGGTGTCGCGGCTATCGCAGAATCGCACTCCGACAGTCCTGGGGTGGTGGCCGAATCACCGTCGCCGAGCCCCACAGTCACGGAAACGGAGTCTCCGGAGCCCAGCCCCACGGCCACCGAAACCGACTCTCCGGAGCCCAGCCCCACGGCCACCGAAACAGAGTCCCCGGAACCTACTCCGACGGAAACTGAAACGGCTTCGCCGAGCCCGTCCCCCACAGAGACTGCGGAGCCGGATGAGTCTCCCACCTCTGTTCCGGTGGGACCTGACGCCACCGGCCCGGCAGCGGTGGGCCTCTGCAACGCCTACTCCAACGGCGGCCTGAACTCCACCTCCACCGCGTACGCAGCATTGGCGGAGGCTGCCGGCGGTGAGAGCGGCATCGTCTCGTACTGCGCCACTGTTTCCGCTCCGGAGGACGAGGCGGACGGCACCGGAGAAACCCCTGAGGGCGATGCCGTCGAGGAGCCGGTGGAACAGCAGCAGGTGAAGGAGCAGCCGGCAAAGGGCCAGCGCCAAGGGCCGGCAGCAGGCTCCAACGGCGCTGGACAGCAGTCCAACAACGCAGCCAGGAACTCCGCCGCCCACCCCGGCGGCGGACAGCGGTAGCCTGTCAGCAGGAACGGCATCCGGCGCCGGGACAAATTGCTTGTCCCGGCTCGGAGCCATCCCCACGGTGCCCGCAAGGGCATCTGCCGCAGGGGGGCGGATGCACAAGGTCAAACATGAGGCAGCGACGCCCGGTCAGGCCGACCAGGGCATCTTTTGTGATGCCTACCGCGAGTTTTCGCCCGCAATCCTCAACTACCTGCGTGCACGCGACGTGGAAGATCCCGAGGGCATGACCCAGGAAGTTTTCCTGGCCTTGTACCCGCAGCTTCCGGAGGTGCACGGCGGCCTGAAGGGCATCAAGTCACTGGCCTTTTCGATCGCCCACGCCCGCTATGTGGATGAGCACCGGCGCAGGCTGAAGACTCCTCCCACCACCGGCTACGACGCCGACGCCGATCCGCGGTGCTGCGATTCGGCTGAGGACCAGTTGCTGGAGGCGGAAGGTTCGGCCCAGGTGATGGCACTGCTCGGGACCCTGCAGCACGACCAGCAGGAGGTCATCGCGCTGAGGATCGTCGCGGACCTGTCCGTCGAAGCAACCGCGGAAATCATGGGCAAGACTCCCGGAGCCATCAAGCAGCTGCAGCGCCGGGCCCTTTGCCGGCTCCGGAAACTCCGTCCCTCGTTGAGAGAAGAGCAGTCATGACCAGTAACGAGCCCGTAGCCAGCAAAGACAGGAAGCAGCAGGAGCGCCGGCTCGACGACGAGCGCTATGTGGATGAACTGCTTGTGGAGGCTGGCGTGGCGGCCGACGCCGGGCTGCGGCAGATGTTGCTCCGGCTGAGGGAGTTCCGGGTTACCGAAGTCCCGCCCCCGTCGGCCGAGGTTGCCGCGCTGATGGGGTGGCCGGGGGCGTCGGACGGGAGTCCCGCCAGCGTGAACCCAAGTGCCGTGGTCAGCCTCGAGGACTGGTCCCGCAGGTCCAGGAAAAAGCGGGTTGCCTTCACCACGCTTGCCGTGGCGGCGTCGCTGGGGATCGCCGGCGGCGCGGCGGCCGGGAATGACACCCTGCGGCGCGGGGCTGAAGGAACCATCAGCACCATTGTCCGGTCCTTCTCCCCTCCTGCCCCGGCATCCCCGGCACCCGCCGTCCCATCCGGGGCACCCGGCCCGACACCCGCCGTCGTCCCTTCTCCTGCTGTAACGGCGCCACCCGTGGTGACCGTTCCCGCTGTCCCGGCGCCCGCACCTGCTCCTGATTCGGCCCCGGCTCCTGCCAAGGAGCCGCCTGCGGGCAAAGGGCAGGACCCGGCTGGGGCACCACGTGTCCCTGGCTGGGCATCGCCCGCCGATGGCGGGACGATGGCTCCTGCCGAGATTCCACAAAGCGGGAAGGAGCCTGCCGTACCGCCTGCCTCCCGGCCGGCCGCGGTGCCGCCGTGGGCAGGGCAGCCATCGGCCGGCGTAACGGAAGCCGGGAAGGCTGGAAAGGCGGCGGTTAACGGGCAGGGGCCGCCCAACCCAGCTGACCAGGCAGAGGGTGCTGGCAAGAGGACGCCAGCCCGCTGATCCGCGCGATGGCCTGATTCGCTTCCCGTTTGGACGGATCCCCGCACACTTGACGTCCGGCAACATCAGCGGCGCTGGGAACCGTCGGATCGGGCTGACACGCCACCGCCGCCGGAGATTTCAGCAGTCCGCAGCGTCTTGATAGACGTTAAAGGATGCTAGACCTACTTCATCCCGCCATGCCCTTCATCGCCGTGACCCTGGCGGTGGCCGCAGGACTGGTTCTGTCCTGGCTGCTGCGCAAGCTGGTCCTCCGGCTGAACCGCAACCGCCCCGAACTGCAGGCCACATCACGGGTGGCGCGCCAACCTCTGCGGCTGGCGCTGTGCCTGATCGGCGTCCGCGCAGCGCTGGGGCTGACGGCCTCCGCCGAAACCTGGCATGCCGCCGTCGACCATCTGCTGCTGATTGCCCTCATCGGTTCCCTCGCCTGGCTGGCCATTGCCGTGCTGCTGATCGTGGAAGCGGTGGTGCTGAACCGGCACAGCGTGGACGTAGCGGATAACCGGCGGGCCCGGCGGCTGCGCACGCAGATGATCCTGACGCGGCGGATCGGGGCGGCCCTGGTGGTGGTGCTCGCCGCCGGCTCGGTCATGCTGACGTTTCCGGCCATCCAGGCGCTGGGTGCCGGCTTGCTCGCGTCCGCCGGCGTCATCTCGATCGTCGCGGGCCTGGCGGCGCAGACATCCCTGGTGAACGTGTTCGCCGGGATGCAGCTCGCCTTTACGGACGCCATCCGCGTGGACGACGTGGTGGTGGTCCAGAAGGAATGGGGCCGGATCGAGGAAATCACCCTCACCTACGTGGTGGTCCACATCTGGGACGACCGCCGCCTGATCCTGCCCTCGACGTACTTCACCACCACCCCGTTCGAGAACTGGACCCGCCGGCAGTCCGAGGTGATGGGCACGGTGGAGTTCGACCTCGACTGGCGTGCCCCCGTGGAGGACATGCGTGCCGAGCTGCGCCGCGTCCTGGCCGGCACGGAACTGTGGGACGAGCGCGTGGGCGTCCTGCAGATCACGGACGCCACCGGCGGCTTCGTACGGGTCCGGATTCTGGTCAGCGCCGCGGACAGTGCCGCACTCTTCGACCTGCGCTGCCTCATCCGCGAGGCCATGGTCACCTTCCTGCAGCAGGGCCACCCGCAGGCCCTGCCCCACCAGCGCTGGGAACACACGGCGTCCGACGCCGGCACCCCCACCCAGCGCAAGGCACCCCTGCGCGGGCTGGGTTCGCCCGCCGCCAGCGGTGCCCGGCCGCCCGCCGACCCCCACGAATCCCAGCTCTTCACCGGCTCCATCGAGGCCGTGGAGCGTTCCCGCGCCTTCACAGGCCCCGGCGACGAGGTGTTTGAAGACCGGGACAAGAACCTGGCATCCAGAAACTGAAACCCTTGATATGTGACTATATGGTCACCTATCATGGGAAGCATGGATGACGTGTTCAAGGCACTCTCCGACCCCACCCGCCGGGACCTGCTCGATGAGCTGTTCCGCGAGGACGGCCAGACCCTGAGTGCGCTCGAGGCACGTTTCGACATGACCCGGTTCGGGATCGCCAAGCACCTCCGCCTTCTGGAGGATGCAGGCCTGGTGGTGACCCGCCGTCGGGGGCGGGAAAAACTGCACTTCCTGAACCCGGTACCCATCCGGCTGGTCCACGACCGCTGGGTCAGCAAATACGCAGAACCATGGGCCGCTGGCCTCAGCGACCTCAAATCCAGATTGGAAAGTCCCATGGAAAAGATCTTCGAAATCTACATCAAGACCACTCCGGAACTGCTTTGGCAAGCCATCACGGACAGCGCCATCCGCAGCAAATACCAGTTCGGGAACACCATCGAAACGGACTGGACCCCGGGCAGCAGCTTCACCATGAACAACGTCAAGGCCGGCGCACCTTTGGGCGAAGGTGAAAACCTGGAAGTGGACCCGCCGCGCCGGCTCGTCCAGACCATGCGCGCCCTGTGGGGTGAGGACGTCAAGGCCGAAGGCACATCGAAAATCACCTGGGAGATCGAACCCGTGGGTGACTCCTGCCGCCTGACCGTCACCCACAGCGACCTCCGCGAGGGCGCCAACGAGCAGCTCTACGGTGGCTGGCCGATGATCCTCTCCGGCCTCAAGACCTGGCTCGAAACCGGCGAGAAGCTGACCACGCCCGGCTCGCAGATGTACACCTGACTCCGGTGCCCCCGATTCGCAATCCCCATCGGTTGCTCCGTAATTGCCGTTTGGGGGTGTCAAAACGGCGTTTGCGGAGCAATCGATGAGGTGTTTTCGAGGCCAGGCCTAACAGCTGGGACGGGGCGGGCGGCTATCCGGCTGATGGCCGGTTCCGGCCATCCCAACCCCGGTGCCGCAGGTTGCGGGTGGCCACCAGCGACCCGCCGATGAACAGCACACCCAGCACCACCGTGGCGACGCCCACGTAGAACCAGCCGCCCTGGCCAAAGATCATCAGCGCCACGCCCAGCAGGCACAGGCCTTTCGCGGTGATATCCAGGTACAGCTGCACCTTCGGGTTGCCCATACCTCCACGATAAACCCGCCGGCGGCCCTCTGTCCGGGGATTGGGGGCGATGAAGCTACTGTTCGTGCTGCCGCCACAGCAGGCTCACGCCAAGCGTCACAACGCACAGGACCAGCATGGCCAGGACCATCCGCGCCCAGCTTCCCTGGTCCACACCGCCGCTGGCAAAGACGCCGATCATCACGGTGGCCGTGATGGCACCGACGTACCGGCAGGTCTGGTAAATGCCCGCCGCGACGCCGCGCTCCTGCGGCCTCGTGGAGACGAACATGCCCTGGTTGGAGGCGATGCCCACCGTTCCGTACGGGATCCCCATCAGCGCGGTCAGCACCACCACCAGCGGGATGGCGAGCGACCCGGTCAGCAGCCACATCAGGGCGGCCACCGCGGTCAACAGAACGACCCCGGCGAGCAGCACGCGCCGCACGCCGAACCGTCCCATCGCGCGGACGGCCCATGGGGTGGCCACCACGGACATGGCCGCGAGCGGAAGCATCAGCAGGCCCACCACGCCGGGGTTGTAGCCGCCGGCTTCCTGCAGCAGCTGGGGCAGGCCGAAGAACACAAAGTAGTAGACGCTGCTGAACACCGCGAAGCCCAGGTACACCAGCATCAGCGGCCTGTTCCGCCCCAGCAGCCGCAGGTCCAGGAACGGCCGGTTGAACCGCAGCTCCCGCCAGGCGAACAGCGCGGCAATTCCGGTGCCGGCGGCCAGCATCCACCAGCGGTACTCCGGGGCGACGTTGAGCGCGGCCATCATCACCAGCAGGAGTGCGGCGATGAACGCCAGGATCCCGGGAATGTCAGAGTCCCGCAGCAGGTCCGCAACGCTCCCCCGTTCGCGGGCTTCGTCCGGCGGGGCCGCCTGCCGCACGATGAGCAGCGCGGCCAGCGCCAGCGGGACGTTGATGAGGAAGAGCGCCTCCCAGCCCACCAGGCTTACGAGCAGTCCGCCGACGACGGGCCCGACGGCGGCTGCCGACGTGTTGGCCATCTGGAGCCGTCCCAGCGGACGGGCCGCCTCCACCCCGGCGCGGTGGGCAATGGCACCCACCATCACCACGGCACTGGGATACGCGGTGGCCGTTCCCAGCGCCATCACCGCCCGCGCCACGCAGAGCAGGGCAAAGTTCGGGGCCAGCGGGGCGAGCGCGCAGGTGAGGGCCACCAGCGCCATACCGAGCATGAACATCCGCCGGGGCCCGAACCGGTCGGCGAGCCTGCCCATCACCGGCTGGCCCGCGGCGGAGGCGAGGTAGAAGGAGGTGACCACCCAGGTGACCGCGGCAACGTCGAGCACAAAGTCGGCGCGGAGGACCACCAGCGCCACGGCGATCATCGAGGAGTTCAAGGGGTTCAGTGCCGTGCCCAGGCTGAGTCCGGCGACGGCCAGGTCAGTCCGGGGTTTGTTGCTCACGGAAACAGTCTGGTGCACGACGCTGCCCACCGGCGACTTTGATGACCCGGCGCGGCTACTTTCCGGCCGGGGTCAGGGGGAACAGGGCGTCCTCCACTGCCCGGGTGAGATCCCGGATGGCGTCTGCCTGTTCGGGCTCTTCGGTGCCTTCAGGGTTTTCGGTGTAGATCACCAGCGCGAAGGTGGAGCCGCGGTACGTCAGGAGCGCGGCGTCGTGGAGTTCCCCGCCAATCTCCCCGTACTTGTGGTGCACGTCGATCCCGGCCCGGGAGCCGGCGGGGATGAGGTCGTCGTTGTTGGTGTCCTGCATGTAGCTGAGCAGCTCGGCGGTGTTGTCCTCGTTGAGCAGGTCCCCGGCGTACAGCTGCTTGAGGACCAGTGCCATGTCGGCCGGGGTCAGGAGATTCTGTTCCGGGTCATAGGTGACACCGATGGACGCGGCGTAGTCGATGAGGCGCGGGTAGCCCACGGCGTCCATCAGGAGCAGCCATGAGTCGTTGTTGCTCTGGTTCACCATGGCTTCCATCTGGAAGGCGGCGTCGTAGTCGCCCAGAGGTTCGTCGAGGCTTGCTTCCCCCGTTTCCACCAGGTGGTAGTAGGCCGCAGCAGTGATGATCTTCGCGGTGCTGGCAGCCGCGAAAACGTCGCTGTCACCGAACGCCAGGGCGGCATCGCCGGAGACGTCGGCCAGTGCCAGCCCGATCCGGTAATCACTGGCCTCCTCGAGGATGGACTCGACGTTGTCCCGGAGGGAGTCCGGTGCCTGGGCCACGGGCGACGCCGCGACCGTGGGAACCGGGGCGGCAGTACTGGCAGAGGGTTGCGAGCGGACTACGGCAAGGACCACGGTGGCAACGATAACCAGCGCAACGGCACATATCAGCAGCACAAGCTTCCTGCGTCCGCGGCGGGCGGTACGTATTTCCGGCACAGCTTGGGGCTCCACTGGGTGCACGGGCATGGGTGCTCCTGTCACAACTCAAAATCGGTCAGCTTTCCGCGCGCCCCAGTGCACACAGATGCTGATTAGATCATCCAAGATTGGGAGCTGCCTGAGAGGCCGCCGGATGCCGCGTCCTCCCAAAGGCGACACGGAAACTACATGTCGCCACGCAAAACACCGGACGCGCCCGAAATACCGAGTGCGCAGGGGAATTCGCGGGTCGAAAACCGGGGTGCGTGTCGAAAACCGTCAGCGGGTGCGCGCCGAGAGTGCCGCGTCCAGGAACTCCAGGTGTGCCGGGGCTACCCGGACGGTGCTGCCGGCATACTCCGGGTGCTTGGTGAGGAACTTCTTGATGAACGGGCAGACGGGAACGATGCCCGCACCTGCCGCCACGGTGGCGTCCAGGGCAACCGTGGCCAGCTGGCCCGCCAGGCCCTGGCCGCCGTATTCCTCGTTGACCACCGTGTGGTAGAAAATCCGCTGTGGTGAGCCGCCGCCGTCGTACTCCTTGTACGCCGCCTTGCCGATCACGTTCCCGGCATCGAGGATCTCGAAGCGCTGGCGCTCCGCGTTGTGGCGGACGGTAATTTCACTCAATGGCTTCTCCTTTGTAGCGGCCCTTGCACAGGATAACCCGGAACAGCCCTGGACTATTTCTGCTGACGTGGGCTCCCAGGCCTTGTAGGGTCGTGGGCACTGGATATCGAATCCCGGTGGGCAAGATGTCCTATATGCCGCCGGGCCCGTGACGAAGGAGAGAACATGGCAGTCAACGACGACGAAGCACAGGTCCTGGACCAGTGGAGCAACCGGCTGGCCCAGGCACTGCAGATCCTGGACATGGACGTGGACCACGAACTGCTCCTGGACCTGGCCCGGAAGTCCGCGGACTCGGTGATCCACGCCGCGGCGCCGGTCACCACGTTCCTGGTGGGCTACGCCGCCGGGCTGGATGCCGGGACGGGCAGCGCGGGTACCAGGGAAGCCTCATCCGCTGCCGTGGAGAAGGCTGCCCGGGTGGCCTTCCAGCTGTGCGACGACGGCCCCAACGGCGGTCCTGCCAGCCGGGGCTGGGCGGACACGGCGCAATAGCAGGAATCCCCGCCTTATGGACAAATCCCCGCTGGACGCCACGGGAAATGTCCATCAGGCGGGGAGTTATGGCTCCTGCACCAAGGGACGGCAAAGCTTCCGGCTCAGCCCGCCGCCGTCGGCTCCTCTTCCAGGGCAAGCACGCGCTCGAGCCGGACGATCACGGCCTTGGACGCCGGCGTCTGGCTTCCCTCCGCCACGCTTTCCAGTGGGACCAGGACGTTGGCCTCCGGATAGTACGCCGCGGCGCATCCCCTGGCGGACGGGTAGGAGACCACCCGGTAGTTCCGCAGCACCCGGTCCACACCGTCCGAATACACCCCGTGGATGTCCACATGCTGCCCGTCCTCAAGGCCCAGCTCGGTGAGGTCCGCGGGATTCACGAACACCACTTCACGGCCCTTCTTGATGCCGCGGTACCTGTCGTTGTGCCCATAGATGGTGGTGTTGAACTGGTCGTGCGAGCGCATGGTCTGCAGGATCAGGGTTCCCGCGGGCCGTTCCACATGCTCCAGCTCATTTACCGTGAGGATGGCCTTGCCGGTGGGTGTGTTGAACGTGCGGGAGTCGCGGGGCCCGTTGGGCAGGACGAACCCGCCCTCCTGCCGGATCTTCCGGTTGTAGTCCTCGCACCCGTTCACCACATGGGAAATGTGGTCCCGGATCAGGTCGTAGTCCTTTTCGAATCCGGCCCAGTCCGCCGACGTCCGGTCCCCCAGCGTGGCCGCGGCAAGCCGGCAGACGATAGCCACCTCGGACAGCAGCCCCGGCGCCACGGGTTCCACGGTGCCGTGCGAGGCGTGCACGGCACAGACGGTGTCCTCCACCGAGACGAACTGC
Source organism: Arthrobacter sp. RT-1 (assembly GCF_003367205.1). Taxonomy (NCBI): domain Bacteria; kingdom Bacillati; phylum Actinomycetota; class Actinomycetes; order Micrococcales; family Micrococcaceae; genus Arthrobacter; species Arthrobacter sp. RT-1. Next base: position 173,081 of record NZ_QRGQ01000005.1, on the reverse strand, counting down.
GGTCCGGATTCCTGCCGGTCGATCTCCGTCCGGCCCAGCGTGGGCAGGATCAGTGCCTCCGCCCCGGTCACGCCATGTGAGTGGTTGAGCTTCGTGGAGATCTGGACCGACAGCTCGGTCTTTTCCATCGCTGCTTCGGCCGCGTGCGTGTCCGAAATGGCTCCCACGAAATTGCCGCCGAGGGCGATAAAAGCCTTGATGCCGCCGTCCCGCATTGCCCGGACCGTCTGGACGGCGTCCAGCCCGTGGTCCCGCGGCGGTTCAAAGTCGAACTCCCGCCCCAGGGCGTCCAGGAAGGCCGGCGGCATCTGTTCCCAGATGCCCATGGTCCTGTCGCCCTGGACGTTGCTGTGCCCGCGGATGGGCGAGGCGCCTGCCCCCGGCTTCCCCATGTTGCCGCGGAGCAGCAGGAGGTTGATGATCTCCTTGATGGTGGCCACGCCCTTCTTCTGTTGCGTGATGCCCATGGCCCAGGTGATGATCACCTTGTCAGCGGCGAGGTAGCGGGCCGCAAGCTCGTCGATTTCCTCGGTGCGCAGCCCCGTGGCCTCCAGGACAGCGGCTTCGTCCAGCCGGGAGAGGTGGGCCTTGAGCTCCTCCAGCCCGTCGCAGTGCTCCGCCAGGAACTGGTGGTCCAGCACCGTGCCAGGGTTCGCGGCCTCGGCCTCGAGGACGCGCTTGGAAACGGCCTGCAGGAGCGCCATGTCGCCGCCGATCCGCACCTGCAGGAACTGGTCCGCCAGGTCCGTGCCGTGCCCGATGATGCCCTTCACCTTCTGCGGGTTCTTGTACCGCATCAGGCCGGCCTCCGGCAGCGGATTCACGGCGACAATGTTCGCCCCGGCCTCCTTGGCCTCCTCCAGCGCCGTGAGCATCCTCGGATGGTTGGTGCCCGGGTTCTGGCCCATGATGATGATCAGGTCCGCCTTGGCGAAGTCGTCATAGGAGACCGTGGCCTTGCCCACGCCGATGGTTTGCCCCATGCCCCACCCGGAGGACTCGTGGCACATGTTGGAGCAGTCCGGCAGGTTGTTGGTGCCGTAGGCCCGGATGAACAGCTGGTAGAGGAAGGCGGCCTCGTTGGACGTCCTGCCGCTCGTGTAGAACGCGGCCTGGTTGGGGTCAGGGAGGGACTTGAGCTTGTCCGCGATGATGCTGAACGCCTGCTCCCAGCTGACCGGCCGGTAGTGGTCCTCCCCCGCCTTCTTGTACACGGGCTCGGTCAGGCGGCCCTGCATGCCCAGCCAGTACTCGGACCGGTGCCGCAGCTCGCTGACGGGGTGCTCGTCCCAGAACTCCCGGCCGATGACCACGGGAGTGGCTTCCCAAGTGACCGCCTTCGCCCCGTTTTCACAGAACTCGAACGTCTTGCGATGGCCCGGATCAGGCCACGCGCAGCTCATGCAGTCGAATCCGTCCTTCTGGTTCAGGGCCAGCAGGGTCTTCCGCGAGCGCTCCACGCCCATGTGTTTGAGCGCCGGCTGCATCGAGTGGTAGACCCCGGGCACACCGGCGGCCCAGGTTTTGGGATGGCCGGTCACTTCCAGTTCGGACTCGTCCGCCTCTTCGACCTTCGGGTTCTTGCGCGTCACGCTGCACACTCCTCGGCTGTTCCTGGTCCCCACAAGCCACGGCACACGCCGGCGGACCAATTTCTTCCACAGTTGTTCAGCAGGTCATGGAAGTCAAGGGAATGACGACGGCGGCACCCGCCCGCGTTAGGCTGGTTCCCAAGGCTGAAGCAAGCGGCCGCAGGAACTTCTGTGCGGAGCCCATTAATGCCCGACGATCGTGCCCTCGCCGCCCTGGCGGCGTCTTCCTTCTCCCTGCCGGACCTGCGGGACGGCCAGCTGGCCGGCATCAGCGCCTTGGCCGGCGGCCGCGACGTCCTGGCAGTGATGCCCACCGGCTACGGCAAATCCGCCATCTACCAGGTCGCGGCGCAGCACCTGCACAACGAAACGGGACGCCCCGCCGTCGTGGTTTCACCGCTTATTGCCCTGCAGGAGGACCAGCAGGACGGGCTGGCCGGCGACCTTGGCGACCAGGCGGCCGTCACCATCAACTCCTCGCACAGCGATTCCGAGGTGGAGGCCGCGTGGCAGGCCGTCGAATCCGGGGAGGCCACCTTCGTGTTCCTTGCCCCGGAGCAGCTGGCCAAACAGGACACCGTGGACCGCATCGCCGCCCTGGACATCACGCTGTTCGTGGTGGACGAGGCGCACTGCGTCTCCTCCTGGGGCCACGACTTCCGGCCCGACTACCTCAGCCTGGGCAACGTGCGCGAGCGGCTGGGCAACCCGCCCGTGGCCGCCCTCACCGCCACCGCCTCCCCGCCCGTCCGGGACGAGATCGTGGAGCGGCTGGGCATGGAGGACCCGCTGGTGCTGGTCCGGGGCTTCGACCGGCCCAACATCAGCCTGGACGTGGTCCGCCACCAGGAAGACCGGGGCAAGCGGAAGGCCGTGCTGGCGCAGGTGGCCGGGCTGGCCGGCGACGGCCACGGGCTGCTCTACGCGGCCACGCGGAAGGACACCGAGAAGTACGCCGCGAAGCTCGCCGCGGAAGGGCTGCGGACGGAGGCATACCACGCGGGCCGGTCCGCCGGGGACAGGGAGCGGATCCACGAGCAGTTCCTCGACGACGCCCTGGACGTTGTGGTGGCCACCACCGCTTTCGGTATGGGGATCGACAAGCCCAACGTCCGTTTTGTGGTCCATGCGGATATTCCAGAGTCGCTTGACGCCTACTATCAGGAGATTGGCCGCGCCGGGCGTGACGGCCAGCCGGCGGCGGCGGTGCTGCACTACCGCGCCGAGGACCTGGGGCTGCGGAAGTTCTTCAGCACGAGTTCCCCGGATCCGGATCGGCTGCTGGCGGTGCTGAAGGTCCTCAAGGCCGCGGGTGCGCCCACGCCGAAGTCCTCCCTGGCCGAGCTGGCCGGGTTCCCGGTCCGCCGCGTCACGGGACTGGTCAACCAGCTGGAGGAGGCGGGCGCCGTCATCACAGGCAAGCGCGGCATCCGCCTCGCCTCCAAAGCCAAGCTGCCCGCCCTGGTGGAGCGCGCCGTCGAACTCGCCGAGGCCCGGCAGCGCGTGGAGCAGTCCCGCCTCACCATGATGCGCGCCTACGCTGAAACGGACGGCTGCCGGCGGCAGTTCCTGCTGGGCTACTTTGGCGAGGACCTTCCGGAACCGTGCGGCAACTGCGATGGCTGTGCCGACGCCGCCGCGCGGGATGTGCAGCCGGGTGACAAGGCGCACGACGGCGGCGGGGCGGCTTCCGCCGCTGCGGACGAGCCGTTTCCCCTCCAATCAGCCGTGGTCCACAAGGAGTGGGGCCCGGGGCTGGTGATGCGGCATGAGGACGACGTGATCACTGTCCTGTTCGAGCAGGAGGGGTATAAGACGCTGTCCCGGACCGCCGTCGTGGAGCATGAACTCCTCAAGCCGGCTTAGGTAGGCTGGGAGGAGACTCCAACGAAAGGCCCGCCTCGTGGAAGTACCCTCAATTGTCTGGACCCTGACCGTCGCCGGAATTGTTGCCCTGCTGGCTTTCGACTTCTTCTTCCACGTGCGGAAGGCACACACGCCGTCGCTGAAGGAATCGGCCATCTGGTCCGCGATTTATGTGGGCGTCGCGGTGCTCTTCGGGCTCGGCGTGTTCCTGTTCGGCGGGTCAACCATGGGCACGGAGTACTTTGCCGGCTACATCACCGAGAAGGCGCTGTCCGTGGACAACCTTTTCGTGTTCCTGATCATCATGGCCAGCTTCAAGGTGCCCCGGGCCGACCAGCAGAAGGTGCTGCTGTTCGGCATCGTGTTCTCGCTGATCGCCCGCACGGCGTTCATCTTCCTGGGCGCCGCGCTGATCAACAGCTTCGCGTGGGTGTTCTACATCTTCGGGCTGATCCTGCTCATCACCGCCGGCAACCTGCTCCGGCCCAACAGCCACGACGACGAGTCCGAGGGCCTGGTGGTGCGGCTGGCTAAAAAGTACCTCCCGGCGTCGGCCCATTACGACGGCGACAAGCTCTTCACGATGGAGAACGGCAAACGCGTCCTCACCCCGATGCTCCTGGTGATGGTGGCCATCGGCGGCACGGACATCCTGTTCGCCCTGGACTCCATTCCGGCCATCTTCGGCCTGACCCAGAACGTGTTTATCGTGTTCACCGCAACGGCGTTCTCCCTGATGGGCCTGCGGCAGCTGTTCTTCCTGATCGACGGGCTGCTGGACCGGCTGATCTTCCTCTCGTACGGCCTCGCGGCGATCCTGGGCTTCATCGGCGTGAAGCTGATCCTGCATGCCCTGCACGAAAACACCCTCCCGTTCATCAACGACGGCCAGCACGTCAACGTGGTGGAAGTGAGCACCCAGGTTTCGCTGAGCGTCATCCTGGGCGTCCTGCTGGTCACGGTCCTGGCGTCCATCTTCAGCCCCAAGGGCAAGGCCAAGAATGCAGTGTCCGGAGCGCGGCGCCACGCCATCGAATACCTGGACCTCAACTACGAGACCGACATGGTGGAGCGGGACAAGATCTTCGCCAAGATGTGCCGCGAAGAGGACCAGATCCGCAAGCTGCCCGAGAAGTACAAGCGGCTCATCCGGAACGAAACCGAGTTCCTGGAGCTGCTGCGGAACGCCCACACGGAGCACGACAAAGCCCAGGTGCGCGCGGACGCCAAGGGCTAGGACGGCCTTTGTCAGACCCTCTTGCTAGGTTTGGATCAAGACCAGGGGAACCGTCCCCAGGCCGCTGATGACGGTCCGGATGTCAATGGGGAGGCCCAGTGTTTCTGCTCGAAGCTGCCGGTGTTGATGCCGGTGCGCCGCCGGACCTGGTGTTTTCCGCCAGTGACCTGGTGGCCGCCAGCGAGTGCGAGTACCGCACGCTCCGGATCCTGGACGAAAAGCTGGGCCGGGCCCCTAAAGCAGAATTTCCGGCGGACGAGATGCAAACCCGCGCCGGCGTCCTGGGCGATAAGCATGAGGCCACCGTACTGGCCAGCCTGATCGCCAAGTATGGCGAGTGGGATGCCAGCCGTGGTGCGGGCGTCTATTCGCTGGAACGCGGCCCGAACCTCCGCGGCGAACTCCAGGCCAAGCACGCGGAAACCGAACTGGCGCTGCGGTCCGGGGCGGACGTCGTGTTCCAAGCCACCTTCTTCGATGGCGAATTCCTGGGCTACGCCGACTTCCTGGTGAACGAGGCCGCGGGCACCAAGAACCCGGGCCGCTACGAGGTGTGGGACACCAAGCTGGCCCGGCACGCCAAGGTGGGCGCCCTGCTGCAGCTCGCCGCCTACGGCGACCAACTCCTGGGAATGGGCCTGGAGCCCTCCCCCGTCGCCACCCTGGTGCTGGGCACCAGGGTCGGTGAAGACTGGCTCCGCAGCAGCCATTCCCTTCCGGACCTGCTGCCCGTTTTCCGGGAACGACGCCGGCGCTTCCGCCACCTCACTTCACAACACCGCCAGGCCGAGGCCCCCGTGGAGTGGCAGCAGCCAGGCATTGTCCACTGCGGCCGCTGCGATTACTGCGGGGAGCAAGTGCAGGTCCACCGCGACCTGCTGATGGTTGCCGGCATGTCCGTGGTGCAGCGCAGGAAGCTCCGCGCCGCCGGCATCACCACCATCGAGCAGCTCGCTGGGATGCCTGCCGGGGAAGCGCAGAACTCGGTGGTCCGGCTCCGCGCCCAGGCCCGCATGCAGCTGGGCCTGGATACACCCGCAGGGTCCCGGACGTTCAGCAAGGACGGCGAGCCGCACACTGTTTCCTATACGGTCCTGCCCGATAACACCATCGGGTCCCTTCCTCCACCCAGTCAGGGCGACATCTTTTTCGACTTCGAGGGCGATCCGCTGTGGCAGGACCCCGCCACGGGCGTGTGGGGCATCGAGTACCTGTTCGGTGTGATCGAGGCGCCGGTGCCCGGCGCCGGCGGTGATCCTGTCTTCCGCCCGTTCTGGGCGCACTCACGGCAGGGGGAACGCCGCGCCTTTCTGGACTTCCTGGAGTACGTGGAGGAACGCCGGGCCCGGTACCCGGACATGCACGTCTACCACTACGCGCCGTACGAGAAAACGGCGCTGCGGAACCTTTCGCTGGCACACCAGGCAGGTGAGGACACGGTGGATGAGTGGCTGCGGCAGGGCTTGCTGGTGGACCTGTACGCCACGGTGCGGCATTCGCTGCGGATCTCGGAGGCCTCCTACTCCATCAAGAAGCTGGAACCGCTGTACATGGGTGACAACCTGCGTTCCGGGGACGTCAAGGACGCCGGCGCATCCGTGGTGGCCTACGCGGCGTACTGTGCAGCCAGGGACTCCGGCAACCAGGCCGAGGCTGACAGGATCCTCACCTCCATCTCGGACTACAACCGCTACGACTGCCTGTCCACCCTCCGGCTCCGGGACTGGCTCCTTGACATCGGGGGCGGGCCGGCAGCGAACGCTGACGATTCGGCCGGGAGCGTCGTGCCAGCCGAAACGGCTGGCCTGCTGGGCGGGCGGGAACGCCCTGCCGGGCGGGATCGTACCGCGGCGCCTGATGAGACACCGGAGGAAGCCAGGCTTCGCGAGTACCTGGCCGGACTGCCGGACACCCGGCCCTGGACGGACGACGAACGGGCCATCGCCATGGTGGCAGCAGCCACCGGTTACCACCGCCGCGAACGGAAGCAGTTCTGGTGGCAGCACTTTGACCGCGTTGAGGCTCCCCTCGAAAGCTGGTCCGACCAGCGGAACGTCTTCGTTGTGCAGTCCGCCGAGGTCGCCTCGGACTGGGCGCTGGCCAAGCCCCGGGAACGGATGCGCACCCGGGTCCTGCGGCTCCGCGGCACCATGACGGAGGGCTCGGATTTCCGGGCTGACTCAAGCTGGTGCCGGCTGTACGACGCACCGGCACCGGACGGCATGGCTGCCCCCGACGCCGCACCCGGCGCCAGGGCCTACACCTTCGGCACCAGGATCAGCGCGCTGTCACCGGCGCCGGACAATCCCGAGCACACCGAAATCATCATTGCGGAACGTGAATCGGGCAAGGTTTCTGCGTACCCGCACCTCCCCGTGGCCCTGACGGAGGACCAGCCTTTGGCCACCGCCAGCATCGAAGCCGCCATCGCGGAGGTCGCGGGCGCCGTGGGCGCGTCGGTGCCTGCGCTGCCCGCACATTCCGGCCTGGACATCCTGCGCAAGCAGCCGCCGCGGTTCCGTGCCCTGCCGGGCCCGGTGGAGGTCCGTCACCGTGACGACGGCTCTGCTGATTACGCCGCCGCAATCGCCGGATCCCTGCGGGACCTTGACCGCTCCTACCTCGCCGTCCAGGGACCTCCGGGAACCGGCAAGACGTTCGTCGGCGCCCACGTCATCGGCCAGCTCGTGGCCGAGGGCTGGAAGATCGGCGTCGTGGCCCAGTCCCACAACGTGGTGGAGAACCTGCTGTGCCGGGCGATCGATACTGGCGGCGTGGATCCTGCCATCGTGGGCAAGAAACTGGCTGCACCCCACGACGTGCCGTGGAGTTTGACGGCCGACGGCGACGTGGCCCGCCTGCTGTCATCCCCCGGCGGGTGCCTGGTGGGCGGGACGGCGTGGACCATGACCGGCAAGGAAGTCCCGGCCGGCTCGCTGGACCTGCTGGTGATCGACGAAGCCGGACAGTTTTCGCTGGCCAACACGCTGGCAGTGTCCCGCGCCGCCAAGAGGCTGCTCCTGCTCGGGGACCCCCAGCAACTCCCGCAAGTGACGCAGGGCGCCCACCCCGAACCTGTGGACGAGTCTGCGCTGGGGTGGCTGGCGGCCGGGCACGCTACCCTCCCCGCACGCCTGGGCTACTTCCTGGCCGACAGCTGGCGGATGCACCCGGAGCTGTGCGCTGCCGTGTCCCGGCTCAGTTACGAAGGGAAGCTCCAGTCGGCACCGGCTGCGTCACTCCGCGAGCTGGAGGGGCTGCCGCCCGGGGTCGAAACCGTCTTCGTGGACCACACTGGCAACACCACGGGTTCCAAGGAGGAAGCGGCCGAGGTGGTCCGGCAGGCCAGGCGGCATCTTGGCCTGAAGTGGGTTCCGGGTGCAGGCAGCGACGCACGTCCGCTGGAGCCGCAGGACCTGCTGGTGGTGGCCGCGTACAACGCCCAGGTGCACCTGATCCGGAAAGCGCTGGAAGAAGCCGGCCTTCCCGATATCCGCGTGGGGACGGTGGACAAGTTCCAGGGCCAGGAGGCGCCGGTGGTGCTCGTCTCCATGGCGTGTTCGGCCGTGGCTGAGGCTCCCCGCGGGGCCGAGTTCCTGTTGAACCGGAACCGGATCAATGTGGCGGTATCGCGGGGGCAGTGGCGGGCGGTCATCATCCGCTCCCCCGAACTCACCAGCTACATGCCGCACAAACCTGCGGCTTTGGAGGAGCTGGGTGCGTTCATCGGCCTGAGCCCGCGGGAGTAGCGCATCAGCGGGCGTTGAATCCGCGGAAGCGTCCCTCCGCTGCGGACATCTCGTTGTCCACCCGCTCCACCCTGCCCGGGGTGCGGCCGGAGTTCAACCAGTCCAGGAGGTCCCGGACCTGCGGCTCGGGACCTTCGGCAACCACGGCCACCGAACCGTCGTCGAGGTTTTTCACTTCACCGGTCAGGCCCAGTTCCTCGGCTTTGCCCATGGTCCAGAAGCGGAAGCCCACTCCCTGCACCACGCCGAACACGCGCGCGTCCAGCCGGACCGAATCCGATGCCGACCCGTCGTGCCCGGCCATGGTGCCCTCCTCAGGTAAACAGCCCGCCCAGCCCAACCAAGTAGCGGTAACTGTCGTTATGAGGCATCAGAACGACAGTTGACGCTACCTGGTTGGGCGGGGACAGGCGTCTTAGTTGATGGTGATGTCGCGGGTGGCGTGGTTGTAGCGGATGGTGACCGTGCCGCCGTTGTGGTGCAGCTCGTGGTTGGGGCCATCGAACGCGCCGTAGGCACCGTAGTTCTCGTCCCAGGAGCGGTTCAGCGCAATCTTGAAGGTGTAGAAGCCGGCGGGCAGTTCGGCGCTCTTCTTCCAAAGCTGGTCGAGGAAGTCGAACTCCATCTGGGCTTCGTCGTACTGCGGGGCCCAGTTCTCCGGCGCACCCAGGATGGTGTTGAAGTCGCCGGCCACAGCCACGGCTTCGGGCTGCGGGTGGGTCTCGACGTCCGGGCCCTCGAACGGCTCGGCGGCGGCATCGGCGGCCGTATCCTTGGCGGGAGCCTTGGTCTTGCGGACGGCCTTGACCACCGGCTCGACGGCGTCCTCGAGTACCTTCGCTGCCTTGCCCACGGCGGCGGCTGCCTTCTTGGCGGGAGTCTTGCGGGTCGTCTTCTTGGCGGTTTCTTCCTTGGCCGGAACCTCCAGCGTGGCCGCGGCAGCGGAGACCGGCCGGACGAACCCTGCGGGAGCGGCGGGGACCGGGGTGTCGGCAGGAACGGGAGTGCCGGCGTCGAGCGCGGTGGCGAAGGACACCGGGTCGGGGTAGGCGACGGTGGCGCGCATGCCGTCCTCAGTGATGGTCCAGCCGGAGCGGCCCTTCACCAGCCAGCCGGCCTTGACCAGCTTGGCGGTTGCCGAGGTGAGCGTCTTGTGTCCGCGGGGAATGCCGCCGCTGAGCAGTTCCGCCTCGTGCTCGTTGAACGGCACGCGGGCCGTCGCTTCCGCGAGGACCTGGCCCGCGTTCAGTGCATCGCCTGACCACACGCCTTCGGTCAGGACATCCAGAACGGTCTTGAGTCGAAGGAAGGTGTTTTCTGCGGTGGACTTGGCCATGATTCCCCTTTTATGAAAGCGATCGGTCTTAGGCATCTTGCCAACTGCCGATTAAATCGCGCGACTTTAATTGGTTAACTCTGCGTGTCGTGACCGACTATGAAGCGGATATCGCCACAAGTGAGGCGGAGGTCTCGGGTAAGGGCTGACTGCACAACCCTCTCAGCGCTGGTACGGGTGCCGCCCTGCACTCCCCAGACACGCCTGCGGCACCCAGTTTAGCGGCACAATGGCGCACTTGTTGCCTCGGACACAGCACGGTCAGGGCGTGACGTCCTGACCGTTCAGTTCCGCCAGCAGCTCGGCCTTCCGCTCTTCCGACGCAAAAGACGAATGGATGGAGTTCGCGGCCAGGCGCGCCTTGTCGAATTCCGACAACTCGAACACCGCCGAGAGCTGGGCAAAGTTGTCGTCCACGTAACCTCCGAAGTAGGCGGGGTCGTCGGAGTTGACGGACACATTGAGCCCGGCGGCGAGCATGGCGGGAAGCGGGTGGTCCGCCAGCGTATCGACGGCGCGGAGCCTCACGTTGGACAGCGGGCACACGGTGAGCGGGATCCGCGCATCCACCAGTCGCTCCACCAGTTCCGGATCCTCCATGCAGCGGATGCCGTGGTCGATGCGCTCCACGCCGAGGACGTCCAGCGCCTCGGTGATGTACGACGCCGGGCCCTCCTCGCCTGCATGGGCCGTCAGCCGCAGGCCTGCTTCGCGAGCCTTTGCATAGAGCCGTTCGAATTTGGCCGGCGGGTTTCCGACCTCGGCCGAGTCAAGGCCGATGGCTCCGATTGGCGCATCCATGGCCAGCAGGCCGTCCAGGACTTCCAGGGCGGAGTCCTCCGGAAGGTCACGCAGGAAAGCCGCAATCAGCATGGTGGACATGCCAAAATCCTCCTGCGAAGTGGCCAGCACCGATGCCACACCGTTAACGCAGGTTTCCAGTGAAATTCCGCGTGAAAGGTGCGCCTGGGGGTCCATCATGATTTCTGCGTGGCGCACCCCGGCAGCAGCGGCCCGCTCCAGATAGGAGTGCGTCATCGCCGCGAAGTCCTCTTCCGTCTGCAGCACCGCCATATTGGCGTAGTACAGGTCCAGGAAGGACTGCAGGTCAGTGAACTCGTACCGTTCCCGGAGTTCGTCCAGCCCGGAATACGGCAGCTCGATGCCGTTGCGCTCCGCCAGGGCGAAGATCAGCTCCGGCTGCAGGGTCCCTTCAATGTGCAGGTGCAGTTCGGCCACGGGAAGGACGCGGGCCGGGACGGCAGGCTCGGTTTCATCCGCTTCAATGTCAGGCACGGCGCTGCCGGCCGCAAAGTTTTCCATCGGGTCAGGATAATGCCCTGCGGCTGATTCGCCACTAGAGTCGAGCGAATGCAGAACGCCACGCACGCTGATGACCTGCAGTACCCGGCTCCCGCCTCCGCGGCCGACGGCTTCGTCCGGGTCCGCGGCGCCCGCGAAAACAACCTCCGCAACGTGGACGTGGACGTCCCACGCGACGCGATCGTGGCGTTCACGGGAGTTTCCGGGTCCGGCAAATCATCGTTGGCCTTCGGCACCATCTATGCCGAGGCGCAACGCCGCTACTTCGAGTCCGTGGCCCCGTATGCCCGGCGCCTGATACAGCAGGGCCACAACCCCAAGGTGGAGCTGATCACGGGGCTGCCTCCCGCCGTCGCACTTCAGCAGCGCCGCGGCGCCCCCAGCAGCAGGTCCACCGTCGGCACCGTCACCACGCTCTCAAACTCCCTGCGCATGCTCTTCTCGCGCGCCGGGACCTACCCGTCCGGCAGCACCCAGCTGGACTCGGACGCCTTCTCTCCCAACACCGCAGCCGGTGCATGCCGGGAATGCCACGGCCTGGGCGTCGCACATACCGTTACGGAATCGTCACTGGTTCCGGACCCGTCGCTGAGCATCCGTGACGGCGCCATCGCGGCCTGGCCCGGTGCGTGGCAGGGGAAAAACCTGCGGGACATCCTCACCCACCTGGGCTACGACGTCGACGTCCCGTGGCGCAAGCTTCCCAAGAAGCAACGGGACTGGATCCTCTTCACCGAGGAACAGCCCGTGGTGGAGGTGACTCCGCAGCGCGACAGGGTGGCCAAACCGTACAAGGGGCGGTTCTGGAGTGCCCGCAGCTACGTCCTGCATACCCTGGCGGATTCCCAGAGCGCGTCCATGCGGGAACGCGTTTTGGCGTACATGGAGTCAGGCCCGTGCCCGCTCTGTTCAGGCACGGGACTGACGCCGGAGGCGCTTGCCGTCACGTTCGCGGGCAGGACCATTGCGGAGCTCAACCGGCTCCCGATGGCGGAGCTTGCGGACATCGTGCGGCCCACCGCTGGACTGAACGACGCCGGCACAGCCTCCCGCACGCAGCTTTCCGGGGAGTCCAACGAGGTAGCCGTAGCCATCACCCGGGACCTCCTGCATCGCCTCACGGTCCTCGTGGACCTCGGCCTCGGATACCTCGCGCTGGGCCGTGCCACGCCCACCCTCTCGCCCGGCGAGATGCAGCGGCTCCGGATTGCCACGCAGCTTAGGTCCGGTCTGTTCGGGGTGATCTACGTATTGGACGAGCCATCCGCAGGGCTTCATCCGGCCGACGCCGAACCCCTTTTGGACGTGTTGGAGCAGCTGAAAAAGTCCGGCAACTCCGTCTTCGTAGTGGAGCACAACATGGACGTGGTCCGGCGGGCCGACTGGCTGGTGGACGTGGGCCCGCGTGCCGGAGAAGGCGGCGGCGAAGTGCTCTACAGCGGACCCGTGGATGGGCTCGCCGGCATCGAGGCGTCCGTCACCAGGCCGTTCCTGTTCGACGACGACGGATTCGTCACGGCGGGCAGCGGAAGGGCCACCGGAAGTGCCGACGGCGGTTCCGGCCGTGTTTCCCGCAGTAGTTTGGGAATGGTGCGGGAGCCTACGGAATGGCTGGAGTTGAAGGACGTCCGCCGGCACAACCTGCGGGGGCTGGACGCACGTTTTCCCCTGGGGGTCCTCACGGCGGTCACCGGTGTCTCAGGGTCCGGGAAGTCCACTCTTGTTGGACGGGCGCTTGCCGGGCTGGTGGGCTCCGGCCTCAAAACCCCGCTGGAACAGGATGCAGCGGAGCCCTCCGCCACGGGAAGTATTACCGGGGGTGAACGCATCGACCGCCTGGTCACTGTGGACCAGAAGCCGATCGGGCGTACCCCGCGCTCCAACCTGGCAACGTACACCGGGCTTTTCGACGCTGTCCGCAAGGAATTTGCCGCGACCGGCCAGGCCAGGGAACGTGGCTTCGGCGCCGGCAGGTTCTCCTTCAACGTGGCAGGCGGGCGCTGCGAAACCTGCCAGGGCGAAGGGTTTGTCGCCGTCGAACTGCTCTTCCTGCCCGGCAGCTACGGCCCGTGCCCGGAGTGCGGCGGATCCCGCTACAACCCTGAGACGCTGGAGGTGCAGTACCGCGGCAGGAACGTGGCCGACGTGCTGGCCATGACCGTGGACGTCGCTGCGGAGTTCCTGGCCGACGTGCCGGCTGCGGCGCGGAGCCTGAAAAGCCTCCAGGACGTGGGACTTGGGTACTTGCGGCTGGGGCAGCCTGCCACCGAACTCTCAGGTGGTGAAGCCCAGCGCATCAAACTCGCCACCGAACTGCAGCGGGCGCAGCGCGGGCACACCCTGTACCTGTTGGATGAACCCACCACCGGCCTGCATCCCGCCGATGTACAGCTGCTGATGGCACAGCTGCACGGCCTGGTGGACGCCGGCAATTCCGTGGTGGTTGTTGAGCACGACATGTCAGTAGTGGCAGGGGCTGATTGGGTGATCGATCTGGGCCCGTCCGGCGGCGACAAGGGCGGGCTCATCGTGGCAACCGGGACCCCCGAAACGGTGGCGCGGTCGGGCGGCAGCCGGACTGCGCCCTACCTCGCGGCAGCCCTCAATCAGGGTTCCACCAGCGAATACTCAGGAAAATCTCGATTTGATAACGCCGCTGTGATGTCCTAGCGTGAAATGCATGCCCGCCAAAGCGGGCGCATGAATGCCCGGTGCTGCCTCCACCAGAACTGCCCAGCGGCAGCCACCGAAGTTGACCTCTATTTGTCAGGGGCGGGCAGTGGCGCGACGATCTCCGGGGACGGAACCAGCGCCGGTGGCCTTCAGGAGCATCACCATAATGAAAAACACAACCTTCCGTACTGCCGCACGCCGTGGAGCCACCGTGGCCGTGATCTCAGCAGCAGGCCTCGCACTTTCCGGCACCGCCGCAAATGCGACCACCAGCACCTCCACGTGGGACGCCCTGGCACAGTGTGAAAGCGGCGGTAACTGGGCAACCAACACCGGAAACGGCTACTCCGGCGGCCTGCAGTTCAGTGCCAGCACCTGGTCCGCATACGGCGGCACCGGTTCACCGGCGGACGCGAGCCGCGAGCAGCAGATTGCCGTCGCCGAGCAGGTCCAGGCTTCGCAGGGCTGGGGAGCATGGCCCTCCTGCTCTGCCCAGCTGGGCCTGAGCGGCGGCGCCACCGGGACTGCACCCGTTCAGCAGGCCCCCGTCCAGCAGATTCCGGTCCAGCAGGCACCGGTCCAGCAGGTCCAGGGCGCGCCGGTCCAAGCAGCTCCTGTTACCCAGGCACCCGCCGCCAAGCATGCCAAAGCAGTTGCCCTGAGCGGGGAAACCTACACGCTGGAGGCCGGCGACACCCTGAGCATTGTTGCCGAAAAGCTGGGCATCCAAGGCGGCTGGCAGCAACTTGCTGATGCCAACCTGGACACCATCTCCGATCCCAACCTCGTCTTCGAGGGCCAGGTCATCCAGCTTCCGTTATAAAAACTGCGCCGCAGCTGCCCGCCAGCTGCAAAAGCCCTCACGGGCCCTATGAACAGGTCGGCGATAGACAAATTCCGTTGACCAAAAAACGACGCCGGCACGCCCCCACAAGGGGAGTGCCGGCGTCGTTCTTCAATCCAGCCTGCCGTACGTCAACGCGCGGCGGGCAAGCCAGCTGTTAGCTGGCGGGAATCTCACGGACGATCCGAACCTTCCAGGCGTGTTCGTCGCTGGTGTCCAGCAGTGCGACGGTGCCGTGGGCCAGGTTCAAGGCGACGCGCTTGGCGGCAAGCAGCTCGAGGTAGAGGTGCTCGTTCATCCTGGCGGGGGTGTCGATCATGTACTTCACGGCGTCGCGCACCTTGCGGTAGTTGGCGCTGCGTTCGCGGTGCATGTGCAGTTCAAGGGCGGACTGCTGGCGGAGCCGGGGTTCGTGGCGGTTCAACAGGGTGACGGCGGTGTGCACGCCAACCACGAGTGCAAGCGAAACCACGTAGATCCACCATCCGCTGGACAGCAGGAACAGCGGCAGGTTGCCGATGGCCACGAGCGCGATCACCACACGGAGGGCAGCGATGCGGCGCACAGTCTTGGCGACGGCGGCCACGCCATCACGGAAGCGGTGCTGCTCCTTGCGCGCGGCGGCAGGATCAATGGTGAATTCGTCAAGGACCAGGATGCCCTTTGCTTCCGGACTCAGCATCTGCCCGTAACGGGGCACGCTGGGGGAGGTGATTCCGGTGGTTACTTCGGGTGTTAATGTCATGAGAGGGCTTCCAGAACGCGGGGTGGGTTGCGGACACCTTAGTGGTTTTAACTCCTTTGTGTATGCATAGGTCCACTATCTGGACATCCGGAGCGCCTGGCCTGTGGTCCCCGGCACTGCAATTGGAACATCCGCCGGGTGCCGTCAGACTGAATGGATGCAAACCTTCCTCCCGTACCCTGAATTCCGGCAGAGCGCCGAAGCATTGGACACCGCCCGGCTTGGCAAGCAACGGGTCGAGGCACTCCAGACGCTCCGCGCCCTGGTCATTCCCGGATACGGCTGGCAGACCCACCCGGCAATCCGCATGTGGATGGGCTATGTGCCGGCGCTGACCATGTATGGGCTGGCCATGGTTGACGAATGGACCAAGCGCGGCCACCCGGACAACACCCGGGCCAACATCATGGAGTTCGCCCCGCAGGCGGCACACCCGGATTACGCGGCGAAGATTCCCATGCCGCCGTGGCTCGGCGACCCGGACTTCCACCTCAGCCACCGCTCCAAGCTGGTGCGCAAGGAGCCCAAGTTCTACCGCTCCCTTTTTGCTGATGCGAACCCGGACATGGACTACGTCTGGCCGGAGCCGAAGCACGAGTTCCTGCCGCAGGAGCCAGAGGGTGACATCCTGTGGATCCTGCGCGATCCCCATGACGACGTCGATCCACAGACGTTGACCACAGTGGCCCTTCCGCCCGTGAGCGGCAGCATCGCTGCCGCGGCGGGCATGGGTGACGATTACTCCCCCGTGTATATCGACGACGGGTCCCGCCGCCCCTCACGCCAGCCCCGGAAGGCGCCGCCCAAGCAACAGGTGAAGAAACCTACGCGCAAGCGCCTGGCGCAGGAAGAGGCTTTCTCCACACTGCCGGGAAAGACGCCGGTGGCGGTCCCGTTCGAGCATGGAGCGAAGTTTGCCGTAGGCCAGGTGGTGGGCCGTCCCATCACCCTGGAGGACGGCAGGTTCGGCCGCAACTTCACCGTTACGGAGATCATCGACCGGTCCGCTTTTGCCTACCCGGCTCTTCTGCAGGATCCCCGCGTGTTCTTCCCGGTGGAAGCCCCGTAGCCGCATGACCATCCTCCTGGCAGGCTGCGGCGACCTCGGAACCGAAGCAGGTCTGCGGTTCGCCGCCCTGGGCCATCACGTGGTGGGCTGGCGCCGCTCACCTGCCAAGCTGCCGCCCGCCATTAAAGGTGTGGCGGCTGACTTGAGCGCTCCGGAGCTGCCGCCTGTCCCGGCGGACACCACCGCCGTCGTTATTGCCGTTGCCGCGGACTCGCCGTCTGAGGCGGACTACCGCGCAGCGTACCTTGACGGCGTAACGCACGTCCTGGACGCTTTGGAGCGCGACGGCGTCAAGCCTCAGCGGGTGCTTTTTGTCTCCTCGACGGCCGTGTACGGGGACGCCGGCGGCAGCTGGGTGGATGAAAGTACTCCACCTGCGCCGGCCGGGTTTTCAGGCCGTGTCCTGGTGGAGGCGGAGGAGCTTCTCCGGTCCCGGCTGGCGGGAACTGGCACCACGGCCGTGTCCCTCCGGCTGGGCGGCATCTATGGTCCCGGCCGGACCCGCCTGATCGACCAGGTTCGCAGCGGTTCAGCCGTTGTTCCGGAGGACGTGCGCTACACCAACCGCATCCACCGTGACGACGCCGCGGCCGCTATCGTCCACCTGGCCACCATGGCCGCTGAACCCTCGCCGGTTTACGTGGGAGTGGACAACGATCCGGCTGACCTTGGCACGGTGCTGCGCTTCCTGGCCGCTGAGATGGGCCTCGCCGCCCCGCCCGTGGGTGATGCGGGACCCGCGCGCGGCGGCAACAAGCGCTGCCGAAACGACCTCCTTCGGAGCACCGGTCTCAGCCTCACCTTCCCGTCGTTCAGGGAAGGCTACCGGGACATCCTTGCGGGAAACGGCGTCCGCCACCCGTAGCCAACATCGCCGGGACGGTTCCACCGTTTAAGCTGACTGCTCAGTGGTTCGGTCAGGGTTTAGCGAAATGTGAGGCAAGAAAACCATGGATTTTCGGCACATCATCGAGACGGTCGGGGAGTTTGTTGATTTCGCCGGAGTCGCTGTCATGGTGATCGGTGCCCTGGTGTCCATTCCGCTTGCTTTCCGGGGATATCAGCCGCGGAAGGTGCGCGCCGGCGGGGAGAAGCTGACCTTTTACCGGCTGTACCGGCAGCTGTTGGGCAGGTCCATCCTGTTGGGGCTTGAACTGCTGGTGGCCGCCGACATCATCCGAACCGTCGCTGTCACGCCCACCTTCGAAAGCGTTGGAGTTCTGGCGATTATTGTGCTGATCCGGACATTCCTCAGCTTTTCGCTTGAGCTTGAAATCACCGGAAAGTGGCCATGGCAGAAGGAGCCCCGCGACTCACGCGATTCCCGCGATTCTGCCGAAGCGACGGCGGGATAACCGGGGTAAGCAGGGTCTTTTCCGCTTCCAACTTTTCACTCCTCCCCGTTTTCCACATAGCGGCTTCGGGTGGGATGTTTTGTCAGTGGTAACTGGCAGAGTTGTCCCATGGAGGCCATTGGGGAGCAGCTTGCGGAGTTCGGCAGTCCCGCCGCCGCGCTCCCGCGGGTTCTCCGGCCTGCCGGTGGTTCCCGGCATGACGGGTACGACGGCGACGCCCCGCTGAGGCTGTCCGGGCGCCTTCACGCCGTCCCGGCCAAGACGGCCCCTGACATTCCCGTTCCTGACCCACCACCCTGCCTCGGCGCCGGCCCCACTGCATCCGAAACTGATCGCGGTAACGCTGCGACTGAATCCAAAACCGCCCCTTGTTGGGTATCCGCTGGCACTGGGACAGACAGTTCACCGATTGCCCCCGATCCCACCCCTGCACCCCTCGTTGAGGATCGGGTTGGCCTGGGTGGGATCGGAGCCCTGCTGGTGGCGGCTGCTGTTGCCGCCCAAGATGAGCTGGCCAGGGCGGACTATGTTTCAGCGGCCAATTTCGCCGGGCAGGTCGAGGACCTTTCCCGGACAGTGGAGTATCTGCAACTGCTCGCCGCCTCTGCCGTGGACCGCACCCGGACTCAGGCCATTACCGCCGCGGACGCCGCCCGCACCAGCCAGGCCAGGGCGGGTCGACTTGGGCGAGCGGGCCGGGGCTGGGTAACCGGCTGGGATGCCAACGGCGTCGAGACCCTGAACGAGACCGACGCGAACTGGCCCGCAGCCGGGATCGATCGCCCCGTGCTGACCTCGTCGGTGGTGACAGCGCCTGTGGTGACGTCGCCGGTGGTGACGTCGCCGGCTGATGACGGGTGCAGGAACACCGCCGAGTTCCTCAGGCTCCGGCTCCGGATCCCCCTCCGCGAAGCCCGCCGCCGCCTCACCCTCGCCCACCAGGCCCTGCCCGGCACCAGCCTCACCGGCGAACCCCTCCCGCCGGCACGCGAACACCTCACCACAGCCCTCACCCCCACCAACACCACCACCGGCGAACCCGCCCAGACCACCACTGATCCGGGCCTGATCGCGGGGCCGGTGCTCTCCTCACACGCCGCGACCATCATCACCGCCACCCTGGACCGGCTCCAGCACCACACCACCGCCGACACCCTCGACCGGATCGAACAGCACCTCACCACCACCGCCATCACCGCCGACCCGGACTTCCTCACCCGCCTGGCCCAACGCTGGAACGACACCATCGACGCCGACGGCACCGAACCCACCGAAGAAGCCCTCCGCCACACCCAAGGCGCGTTCATCCGCAAACCCCGTCACGGCCTGCACCGCCTCGAGATCTTCGCCACCACCGACCAATACGAACACCTCCTCACCGTGATGAACACCGCCACCAACCCCCGCACCGCCACCCCCAACACCAGCACCACAAACCCCGACCCCGCCCCGGACCCGGACGGACGCGCCAACCCCGGGCGGGAGGCCAGCGTGGACCCGGGGCGGGAGGCCGGCGTGGACCTGGAACGGCGCACCCGGGCCCAGCAACAACTCGACGGGCTCGTCTCCGCCGTCAAAGCAGCCCTCACCACCAACCTGCTGCCCATCACCGGCGGCAACCGCCCCCAAATCATCGCGACCATCAACTACCAAGACCTCCTCCCCCACCTCCCCAACCCCACCAACAACCCCTGGCCAACCACAGACACAGCCACCGGACCCCGCACCACCCCACGCCCCGGAACACCCACAGACACCGGCGCAAGGGCCACCAGCACGACGACAAACACCAGCAACGCAACCGGGGCCGGAAGTGAAACGGGCGCTTACACCAGCGCCCGGGCCGGGACCGGGGCGTTCGTGTTCACCGGACCCGTCGCCGCCGCCACCCTGCGCAAAATCGCCTGCGACGCGGACATCATCCCCGCCCTCCTGGGCACCAACGGCGAAATCCTCGACCTCGGCCGCAAAACACGCCTCTTCACCCCCGCCCAACGCCTCGCCCTCACCGCCCGCGACCAAGGCTGCACCTTCCCCAACTGCACCATCCCCGCACCCTGGTGCGAAGCCCACCACATCACCTACTGGTCGCACGGCGGACCAACCACCACCACCAACGGCGCGCTCCTCTGCACACACCACCACCACCTCATCCACAAAGAACAATGGACCATCACCACCACCCACGGCACCCCAACATTCATCCCCCCACCCCACATCGACCCCACCCAAAAACCCCAACAAAACCACTACTTCAAACCCCCACCACCACCCCACCCGAGGGAATAAAGCGGGTGTTTCATGCTGGACGAGCGGTTCCAAGGGATCATGAGCAAATGGGTTCGGAGCGGTGGTCTGCAAAGAGCCGTGAAGAGCCGCAAAGAAGGGAACCTGCACATGACGGATCGTGTGGACGCAGCAGCCTTGTGGCCTGCCCCTCCTGAATTGTCCCCGCCCGCCGTCATGGACCAGCGCTGGACTGACGCCATTTTCCTGCACTGGCGGATACCCGAACCGGTGGCTGCCCGCTTTATGCCGGCAGGAGTACGGCCGGATCTCTTTGATGGATCGTCATGGGTGGGCCTTATCGGCTTTCGCATGAAGGAGGCGGGCATCGGCCGCGGCCCCGGAGTTCCTTATCTTGGGAGCTTCAATGAGGTCAACGTGCGCCTCTACTCAAGGGAACCGGACGGAACCCGCGGCGTCGTTTTCCTGAGTCTGGACGCGAACCGGCTGCCCGTAGTCCTCGCAGCACGGGCAGCCGAAATACCCTACGTCTGGTCGCGGATAAGCTACCGGAAGCAAACGTCCGGGCGCGCGCCGGAGGGAATCACCGGCTACTCCGTCAGACGATTCAGACACGGAGCAAACAGCACGTTCAGCGTCATTCCTGACCTCGGGACTCCGGTCGATGACCCGCTGTCCATCCACCTCACTGCAAGGTTCGGCATGCACGGCAGATTCCGAGGCCGGACAATCTACATCCCGAACACCCATGAACCGTGGCCGCTTTACACGGCGCAACTCCATGACCTTCAGGACGACCTGGTGCAGTCGGCAGGCATCAGTGTGAGCGGTCCGCCGGATTCTGTCGTCTACTCACCCGGAGTGCGGACCCGGTTCGGCCGGCCCCGGGTGGTAAGACACCGTGGCAAGCTGTCTGGGGCTTAGGCGTCCCGCCAGCCTTGTCCTTCGCTGAAGGTCGCCACGAGCGTGCCTACCCCGGGCTGCAACGAGTTGGAAGGGTCGAAGTACAGCGACGCCTCGGAAGCGCGGCTGTGGGTGACCAGCTGTTCCGCTTCAAGCTTTGCCTCAGGGGCGGTGGCTCCGATGATGCCCGTCCGCGCGGGAAGCTCGGGGGTGTGCACCACCTCGGCGTCCGTCTGGGTCAAAGGGATCGTGGTGCCGGAGTTGATCTCATCATGGGGAAACTCAAACTCGGCATCGGGGGACGCGGCAGGAATGGTGTACTCCAGGAAGTAAGTCATGAACCCACCTTTGCAGAAACGCACCATCATCGAAAGTCACCTCTCCCAGCCGGTACCGATTGCGTATTCCCACGTCAGCGCAGCACTCCTATACTGACCGCATGTTGATGTCGCTGTGGTTCGGCGTCATAGCATCCAGTGCATTGGTTCTGGGTGCCTTCATTGGTGTCCGGTTTGAACTTCCGAAGCGACTCCTTGCCATGCTTCTAGCGTTCGCCGCCGGGGCGCTGATCACAGCACTGGCCTTCGAACTGTTCGAAGACGCCTATGAACGTGGCGGGATCATCCGCGCAGCCATCGGGCTGATAGGTGGCGCGGTGGTGTTCACGGTCCTCAGCGCTTTGCTGGACCGTTGGGCGCAACCCGGAAAGCAGGAGCAGGCCACGCCTGCGGACGAGTTCCAAGGCAGCGCCAAACTGGATACGGATGCCGCCGCGTCCGATAGAGCTCCCACTTCTGCTTCAACACGGGGAGCGGCAGGGCTGGCTTTGTTGGCCGCGGTGACCCTGGACGGAGTGCCGGAGAACGTTGCCCTGGGAATCGCCCTGGGGGAGGGCACCGGTGGGTTGGCCCTACTCGCGGCCATCTTTGTCTCCAACTTCCCGGAAGCCCTTGTCGGCTCAGCTTCCATGCGAAGCCAAGGGCGTTCAACCGGCAGTATCCTGGCTCTCTGGCTGGGCTGTGCGGCCTTGCTGGTCGTCGCCGTTGTTGTCGGCGCCGGGCCGCTGTCAGGAACGGACCCGGAGGCCATCTCGATACCGTTGGCATTCGCTGCCGGCGCCGTCATCGCTTCCCTGGCAGACACGCTGATGCCCGAGGCCTACGAACACGGCGGCCCGGCCGTCGCGCTCAGCACCGCGGCCGGGTTCGTCCTGGCATTCGTGTTGTCGCTGGCCTGACCGGCCCCGCTACGCCGAAACACCGCCCACCAGCATGCCGCCACCCAGGAGGGATAACCTCGCGGGCGAGAAGCCGCTACTTACCGAGGCCTGCCTTGCGGAGGGCCTCAGCCATTGCCGTATTCACGGGTGCGGGCTTGGGCGACTGGCCACGTCCCCCTGCTGCATTAGGCGGCTTCTGGCCGCCGGACCGCTGCGGATCCTGCCGGCCGGAACCACCGGACTTCTGTGCTCCACCACGCTCCGCGGCCTGCCGTCCCTTAGACCTTCCAGCACCTGGCTGTCCGGAACCTGCTCTTCCCGATCCAGGTTGTCCCGAACCCGCCCGCCCGGACCCGGCCCTTCCAGCACCGCCTCCCCTGGAGCCCTGCCCGCCCGCGGAAGGTTCGTCGTCGAGCCTCAACGTCAGGGAAATCCTCTTACGCTCGGGGTCCGCCTCCAGAACCTTCACCCGGACCACCTGCCCGGACTTCACCACCTCGCGGGGATCGGATACGAATCGGTTGGCCAGGGCCGAGACGTGGACCAGCCCATCCTGGTGCACGCCCACGTCCACAAACGCGCCGAAAGCCGCAACGTTGGTGACCGTTCCCTCCAGCACCATCCCCGGCTTCAGGTCGGAAATCTTCTCGATGCCCTCAGAGAACGTCGCCGCGGCAAAGGCAGGGCGCGGGTCGCGTCCCGGCTTGTCCAGTTCGGTGAGGATGTCGGTGACCGTAGGCAGGCCGAACGTGTCATCCACGAAGTCCCGCGGATCCAGTGAAGAAGCCGGCGCTGAGCCGGCCGCAACGAGGATCTTGCGCGCCACAGCGTAAGCCTCCGGGTGAACGCTGGAAGCGTCCAGCGGCTCCGCTCCCCCGGTGATCCGTAGGAAGCCGGCACACTGCTCGAACGCCTTGGCACCCAGCCGCGGCACCTTCTTGAGGTCGGCACGCTTCGCGAATGGGCCGTTCTGGTTCCGGTAGGCCACGATGTTTTCGCTCAGCAAGGGCCCGACGCCGGCCACCCGGCTCAGGAGCGCGGGTGAGGCGGTGTTGACGTCCACCCCCACCGCGTTCACGCAGTCCTCCACCACGGCGTCCAGGCTCCGGTCGAGTTTCGATGCCGTTACGTCATGCTGGTACTGGCCCACGCCGATGGACTTCGGGTCGATCTTCACCAGTTCAGCGAGCGGATCCTGCAGGCGTCGGGCGATGGACACCGCGCCGCGCAGGGAAACGTCCATGCCCGGCAATTCGGCGGCTGCGAGCGCGGATGCGGAATAGACGGACGCCCCGGCTTCGGACACCACAAGCTTCTGTGGCTTCCGGTCCACGTTGGGCAGCCGCTTGATCAGCTCGACTGCGAGCTTGTCCGTCTCCCGCGACGCCGTGCCGTTGCCGATCGCCACGAGTTCGACGGCGTACTGCCGCGCCAACCGCTCCAGCGTCGCCAATGCTTCGTCCCACTTCCGGGCCGGGGCGTGCGGGTACACCGTATCGGTGGCCACAACCTTGCCGGTGCCGTCCACCACAGCGACCTTTACGCCCGTGCGCAGGCCCGGATCCAAACCAAGCGTGGCGCGGTTACCCGCAGGGGCGGCCAGCAGGACGTCGCGCAGGTTGGCTGCGAACACCCGGACGGCTTCGTCCTCGGCCGCGGTGAACATCCTGCCGCGGAGGTCGGCCGTGAGCCTGGCCAGAACCCGGGACCGCCAGGCCAGCTGCGCGGTCTGCATCAGCCACGCATCGGCGGGACGGCCGCGGTCGGCGACCCCGAGGCACCTTGCCACCGCGGACTCGTACCGTGAGCGGGCGGCGGCCAGGGCGTCGTCGTCCGCCGGATCTGCCTCAGCGAGGTCGAGCTCAAGAACGCCATCCTTTTCCCCGCGCAGCAGTGCGAGGACCCGGTGGGACGGCATGCCGGCGGGTGCCTGGGCGAAGTCGAAGTAGTCGGCGAACTTCTGGCCCTCGGTTTCCTTGCCCTTCTTCACGCGGGACACCATCCGGCCCTGCGTCCACAGCCGTTCGCGGAGGTTGGCGGCGAGGTCCGGGTCCTGCGCCACTCGCTCCACCAAAATGGCGCGGGCACCGGCGAGCGCTGCGGCGGCATCCCCAATGGCGTGTTCGGTGTTCAGGTACTTCGCGGCTTCACGATCGGGGTCGAGGTCCGGCCGCTTCAGCAGGGCATCGGCGAGGGGTTCCAGGCCTGCTTCCCGCGCAATCTGCGCTTTGGTCCGCCGCTTGGATTTGAAGGGCAGGTAGATGTCCTCGAGCCGCGACTTCGTGTCCGCAGCGAAGACCGCCTGCTTTAGCTCGGGGGTCAGCTGGCCTTGCGCTTCGATCGCTTCGAGGACGGCACGACGGCGGTCCGCCAGTTCGCGGAGGTAGCGCAGGCGGTCGTCGAGTTCACGGAGCTGGGTGTCATCGAGCGTCCCGGTGGCTTCCTTGCGGTACCGGGCGATGAACGGGACTGTCGACCCGCCGTCGAGCAGCTCGACAGCCGCCTTCACCTGCCAGGTCTTCACGCCCAGCTCTTCAGCGATCTGGGCGTAGATGGCGTCGTCCGGCTTTGAGGCAGCAGATGCAACGGAAGAGGGAGCTTGCGGCAGTTGAGTCACCAGAACATCTTGCCCTACCCGCCTGCCCGGCTCCACTGCCGGTTCCGCCGCGGGGCGCGTTAGCAGCCGTTGCAGGGAGTCCGAATAGTGCCGGGCAAGGGTATTCCGTTCCCGCCCGCAGAGTGCTGTAGTGGAGGTGCCGTCACAGGCACCCACTGCTCAGGGAAGAGGCCGCCATGCGCGAACTGCTTGTTGTGTTTCAGGAGGGGTTCGAGGAAGCCAATGTCACCGTGACGGTCAACGGTAAACAGGCGTGGCGGGAGCTCGGCGTTTCCACCAACCCCATCCTCGGCATTGCGTCCGAGGTTTCCGTGGAGCTGCCGGCGAAGGGCGCCCACGTGGGGGTTGAGGTGACCAACCGTGGCCTGAAGGCGATCACGAAGGTCAGCGGCAAGCCCAAAAGCGTGCTCGTGTCGATCGAGGACGGCAGGCTGGTCATGACAGAAGGGACGGGCCGGGAGGCGGTTTTGTAGCCAGTATTTCCGCCCTTGCATCTTGTCCCACTTAAGGCCTAGTAAAAGTCCATTCGATGGAGTAGCATCTGATCACCGCCGGCTTCCAGAGGGGCCCGGCGGGCCAAATTGAATAAAAGCCGGAGGTCGTCGGATGGCCTTGGGCTCTCGTTGCCGGTCCCAGCACACCGGCAGCCAACAACGGCGGCACCCAAAGCCGGGTGCCGCCGTTGTCGCGAATTCGGGCTGCTTAGCCCTGGTAGACGGGGTAGTCCGTGTAGCCTTCGGCGCCCTCAGCGTAGAACGTGGACGGGTCCGGCTGGTTCAACGGCAGGCTTTCCTTCCAGCGGCGGGCGAGGTCCGGGTTGGCGATGGCGGGACGGCCCACCACCACAGCATCGGCGTGGCCGTCAGCGACAAGGTTGACTGCTTCCTCACGCGTGGTGATGACACCGAATCCGGTGTTGACCAGGAACGTGCCGCCGAAACGGGCGCGGAGGTCCTGGACCAGTTCACCCGTGGGTTCATGGTGCAGGATGCTCAGGTAGGCAAGGTTGAGCGGGGCGATGCTGTCCACCAGGACTTCATAGGTGGCGCGGACGTCGGCGGCGTCGGTCTCGGAGATGCCCTGGACGTTGTGCTCCGGGGAGATCCGGATGCCCACCCGGTTTGCACCCAGCGCGGCCACCACCGCGTTGACCGTCTCGATGACAAAGCGCGCCCGGTTTTCCGGGGAGCCGCCGTAGCTGTCGGTCCGGACGTTGGAGTTGGGGGCCAGGAATTCATGCAGGAGATAGCCGTTGGCCGAGTGCAGCTCGACGCCGTCGAAGCCGGCTTCCACGGCGTTCAGTGAGGCGTTGACGATTTCCTGGATCAGCAGGGGCAGTTCGTCGGTGGTGAGGGCGTGGGGCACGGGGTAGGACTGCTTCCCGGAAGGCGTCCGGACTTCACCGTCGATGGCGACGGCGCTCGGCGCCACAAGCGGGTGGCCGCCGGTGATGTCCGGGTGCGAGACCCGGCCGCCGTGCATGATTTGCGCGAACATCCGGCCGCCCTCTGCATGGACGGCGTCGGTGACCTTCTTCCACCCCGCTACCTGTTCCTCCGTGACAATGCCGGGCTGGCCCGGGTAGGAGCGCCCTGCCGGGCTGGGGTAGGTGCCCTCGCTGACGATAAGCCCCAAGGAGGCGCGCTGGCGGTAATGCTCGACGAGGAGGGGGCCGGGGACACCTTCCTCACCCGCGCGGAGCCGGGTCAAGGGCGCCATGACCAAGCGGTTGGGAAGCTCAAGTTCGCCGAGGGTGAGAGGGGAAAACAGCATGCGCAGTTCCTTTCGAAGGCTGAAGTTCGTACTGTTCATGCCAACTGGGGCGCGCGTGCAACTATTCCGGGTGCGACCGGAATCACACCGGGCCATCCGCTTACTAGGGCGGTGTTGCCACTCCCGGGCAGCCCTGGCCTTGCGGGTTGGCGTTGCAGTCGTCAGCGTAGTTGCGGGTCAGGGAACGCCAGACGCTGACCGTCTGCGGCGGAGCATTGAGCTGTCCCTGGCCGGGAATGGGCAGGGGCGGGCCGGCATTGACGGAGTACGTTCCCTGGAAGGACGTAGTCAGTACTACTTGGAAGTCACCGGTCTCGCCGTAGGCGTGGCTTGTCCGCGTCTTTTCACCCCACCGGTCCTGCGGGAGCGGGCCACCCATGGAGGGTTGGGGGCCGAACACGGTGCCGTCGCCGTAGTTCCAGGTGTACTGGACCGGGGTTGCCACCACATGCACGGCCTGGCCGAACATCGTGATGTCGAACTGCTGCTCGATGGCTTCCGCGTAGAAGTTTGTTTCAGCACCTCGCAGCGTGTGCGGGCTGGGTTGCGCCACGACCGTCCCGGCACTGATTGGAAGGTTCTGGAACTCCCGCTGGATGTCGGCCGCAATTCGGGGCAGCAGGTCCTCCGGCCGCGCGTCATAGAGACACGTTGGGCCGGAGTGGATCACCCAGACTGCACCAGGAACACTACGTGGCTTCGAGTACCAGATGACGGGTATGCCTTCTTCACCGTCCGGCCCGTTAGTGCACTCCACCTGGCGCCCAAGGCATTCAGTGTCGAAGTCTCCCCCGCCAAGGTGGCATTGAAGTTCGTATTTGTACTCATTGGGGTCGGTGCTAACTGCACCAGGCGCCGGCCGGGAAAAGCCCCCGTTCGAGGGATCTAGAACCCATGCATCAATATCTGCAGTATCTGTTCCCCATTGCCCTTTCACTGGAGGCGTATTTCCTTCGGCCACTGCATTCGGAGATACTCCTAGCGCAAAGAAAGCCATAGTCACTGCGAGCACAGCAGCCAACAGAACACGTCCACCAACTCGAATCAGCGGAATGCACATAGTTAACCGGCGATGGGCTCAATCGTGTTCACAAACCAAGCCCCATCCTTGAACACAGCGAGCATAAGGCTGCCGGAATTTGCAGTTTTTGAATCAGCACTGTCCAAGCTGCCATCGGGGTTGTAATAGGAAAGAGGTTCTTGAGAAACCTGCACGGCAACTTGGTAGTTTCCATCTGGAGCTATTCGGAAATTCGTGCTGATAGCGGGTGTCGTCACCTTGCCCCCGCTCAACCAGCGGCCACCCTCGTTCCAACCCTTTTGGACCTCTTTGGCACGCTCGCACATGATGCAACTCGGACTCGTAACCGCTGACAGTTGCTCAGTTTTACCGGTTTCATATCCGTAGCTCAGGAGCTCAAACCAATACTTAGCGAACGCCTCCAACCCTTCCTTCGTCTCCGTCTTTGCGACCTCGGGCAGGACTGGAACGGGGACGTTTTGGGCGGGGCCGGACGCGTCGGCGGGTTTGTACACCGCGCTGGGTGTGGGCGTTGGGGACGGAGTTGGGTCGGAGGTGGCAGTAGTTGTAGGCGCTGGGGACGAGGTACCGGGATCTGCAGGTGCTCCGCCCGCGCAACCCGCCAACGCGAGGCAAGTAGCAGCAGCAAACACAACTGCTCCGGACCGCAAGCCGCGGGACATAAAGCCACGGGACATAAAGACGTTGAGTGATGTCATGGGCCGCTATTCCCCCAGTAGTTTCAAGACGGCTTACTCCGGACAGTGCCTTAAGGGTAGCCCACGTCACAATCCACCGATCAAACTTATCCACAGGCACCCGCTTCCGGTTCTACCACCCGGACAAAGCCAAGGAAAAGTCACAGGAAAAGCCGGCGGCAAACAGGCACCGGCTTTCCCTATCCCGAAAAAAGGGCTCCCTCAGAAGAAGCTACTTCTGCGGCGGCAGCACCAACTCCCCCGTCTTGTCCGTCGACAAGGCGAGAGACGAAACATACTGCCGGCCGCCGTCGGGCCCGTCCTGGGCAGAGCGCACCATGTCCGGACGCTCAAACTCAATGCCCGTGACGTGGCACAGGAGCTTGGCGTCGCTGGGGTTCCCGTCGGCGTCGAACATGGGCAGGTCGATGCCGTCGTCGGTACGCCGCAGGTAGTAGCGCCCCTGAGTCACAACAGCCAGCAGAGGCGGAAGAACCACAGCCAGCCCCACCGCGAAGATCGGCGAATACGGCTGGATTGCGGAACCGAACGCGCCGAAGAACACCGCGATCGAGATGCCCGCGGACACCAGCATGGACACGAAGCCCACCGGGTTCACGGCGTAGAGCATTCCCCGCCGGAATTCGGGCACCTTGGGCGAGATCTTCAGGAGGTACTTGTTGATGGCGATATCGGACGCCACAGTGACAACCCAGGCCATGGCGCAGTTCGCGTAGAAGCCAAGGATGGTGTTGAGGAAGTCGAACATGTTGGCTTCCATCAGCACCAGCGCAATCGCCAGGTTCACCACCACGAACACCATGCGGCCCGGATACGTCTTGGTGATGCGGGTGAAGCTGTTCGTCCACGCCAGCGAGCCGGAGTAGGCATTGGTGACGTTGATCTTGATCTGCGAAATGACCACCAGCACCACCGCGAGCGTCATGGCCAGCCACGCCGGCATCATCTCCCGGTAGACGCCAAGGAACTGGTGCACCGGCTCGTTTGCGGTGGCAGACGCAGCAGGATCCAGCGTCGCGATCAGGTAGATGGCAATGAACAGGCCGACGATCTGTTTGATGGCACCGAAGATCACCCAGCCCGGCCCGGCCAGGATTACCGCGCGCCACCAGGCCCCGCGGTTGGCGTCCGTGCGCGGCGGCATGAAGCGAAGGTAGTCAATCTGCTCGGCGATCTGCGCCATGAGGGACAGGCACACGCCAGCGGCAAGCATCACGGAGGCAAGGTTGGGACCGCCGTCGCCCGATTCCCCGGTGTAGGCAAAGAACGTGTTAATGCTCTCGGGATGGGACAGCAGCAGATAGCCCACAGGCACCACCATCAGGAGCAGCCATAACGGAGTAGTCCACACCTGCAGCTTGGCCAGCGTGTTCATGCCGTAAATGACGAGCGGGATGATGATCACGGTGGAGGCGGCGTACCCCAGCCACTGCGGGATCCCGAGTCCAACTTCCAGCCCCTGGGCCATGATGGAGCCCTCCAGCGCGAAGAAGATGAACGTGAAGGTGGCGAAGATGACGTTGGTGACCACCGAGCCGTAGTAGCCAAAGCCGGAGCCGCGCGTGATCAGGTCGAGGTCGATGTTGTAGCGCGCTGCGTAGTACGAGAGCGGAAATCCGGTGGCAAAGATGATCACCGCTGCCACCAGGATCCCGAAGATCGCGTTGACCGTCCCGTACGCAATCCCGATGTTCGCCCCGATGGAGAAGTCGGCCAGGTATGCGATCCCGCCCAAAGCGCTGGTTGCCACCACGCCCGCGCTCCACTTCCGGTAGGAGCGGGGAGCGAACCGGAGCGTATAGTCCTCCAGGCTCTCCTTGGTGGCGTTGAGTGCCGCGGCGTTGCCCGCCGTCGTTGTCGCCGAAGCGCTTCCGACGACGGCGGCACCAGGCGGTGAAGTGGGCTCCAGCAGTTGCGTCGTTTCTGTGTCATTGGTCATTGTGTGCGTCGCTTTCGTCTTTGATTGGTCTGCTGCGACGCTATCCAGCCGGAAAGACAGCCCGGTCACGGAACTGTTTCCACGGCGTTAAGTGTTGACTGATCCTGTCAACAAAACCATCAGCCGCGCGTTGTGGCCATTCCACAAAAACGGCCACGGACCACGGAACTACCGTCAGGAAGAGAACTTCAGCGAAAAGGACCAGCAATGACGACCCACCCGGAACTTGTGGACCACCCGATCCTCGAGACAGCCCGCCGGCAGGTACTCGAAGGGGGCATCGGGCTCTCCGAGTCCCAACTGGTGGACATCCTCCGCCTCCCGGACGAGGCACTCCCGGCTGCGCTGGAGCTGGCCCACCAGGTCCGCCTCCGCCACTGCGGCGAGGACGTCGAGGTGGAAGGCATCATCTCCATCAAAACCGGGGGCTGCCCCGAGGACTGCCACTTCTGCAGCCAGTCCGGCGTCTTCGACAGCCCTGTCCGCGGCGTCTGGCTGGACATTCCCGAACTGGTGAAGGCGGCCAAGGAAACTGCCGCCACCGGAGCCACCGAGTTCTGCATCGTTGCCGCCGTCCGCGGTCCCGATATCAAACTCATGAACCAGATCAAGTTCGCCATCGACCGCATCAACGAGGAGGTGGACATCAACATCGCGTGCTCCCTGGGCATGCTCACGCAGCGGCAGGTGGACCAGCTGGCCAGCTGGGGCGTCCACCGCTACAACCACAACCTCGAAACCGCGCGCAGCTACTTTCCCAAGGTGGTCACCACCCACACCTACGAGGAACGGCTGGAAACCTGCGCCATGGTCAAGGACGCCGGCATGGAGCTGTGCTGCGGAGCCCTGATCGGCATGGGCGAGACCCTCGAGCAGCGGGCCGAGCTGGCCGCCCAGCTCGCGGCCCTGGAACCGCACGAGGTTCCACTGAACTTCCTCAACCCCCGCCCCGGAACCCCGCTCGAAAACCAGGAAATCATGGACGGCAAGGACGCCCTCCGCGCCATCGCCGCCTTCCGGCTGGCCATGCCCCGCACGGTCCTGCGCTACGCCGGTGGCCGCGAGCTGACCCTCGGCGATTTGGGCACGCGCGAAGGGCTCCTGGGCGGCATCAACGCCGTCATCGTGGGCAACTACCTCACCACCCTCGGCCGCCCTGCCACCGCCGACCTCAACCTCCTGGTGGACCTCAACATGCCCATCAAGGAACTCCAGAAGACCTTATGAGCACCGCCCCTCAAGCGTCGGACCCCGAAGCACAGCATTGCGGCCTCTGCGGCGGGATCCTCAATAGGCAAGCGTACGACGGCGTGGGCGCACCGCCGTCGGACCTCCACCTGGAGTGCGCGGCGCGGCTGCACTTGGAACCTCCACGCTTCTGCGTGTGCTGCGGAAGGCGGCTCAAGGTGCAGGTCTCCCCGTTGGACTGGTGGGCGCAGTGCTCCCGGCATGGAGCCACCACCTCCTGACGGGCCCACCCGGCACCGGGGAAGGCACGTTCGGAAGAAGCATCAGTCCATCCAGCGCGCGGCGTCCAACACCCTCTGGCATATTTCTACCTTACGTAGAAGAATGGCGGCATGATGTTTGAACATGCAGACGGCAATCCCGTCCTGGAACTCGATGATGAGCATTCCTGGCGCCTCCTTGAGGGCACGCAGCACGGCAGGCTGGTGGTTTCCGTCGCCGGCGAGCCGGACATCTTCCCGGTGAACTACGTGACGTCGGGCCGGAAGGTGTACCTGCGGACGGCACCGGGCAACAAGCTGGCCCAGCTGACCATCAACGCCACAGTGCTTTTCGAAACGGACGGCATCACCTCTGACGAAGCCTGGTCCGTGGTGCTCCGCGGCAAGGCCCGGGTGCTCAGCAATTCGGCGGAGCTTGCGGCGGTGGAAGGGCTGGGGCTGAAGTCCTGGGTTCCGACCCTGAAGGATTTCTATGTGGAAATCGAGCCGCTGTCCGTGAGCGGCCGGCACTTCCAGCTTGGCGAGGAGCCGGAGCGCTGACTCCGGCGAGCCGCCTGCCTCCTGGACTGGCCGCTCCTGGACTTCACGCTCCTGGACTTTCCCGCTCCTAGACTTAAGGCATGGCGGACAAGCTCACTCCGGAGCAGCGCAGCTGGAACATGTCCCGGATCCGGGGCAAGAACACGAAGCCGGAATTGCTGGTGCGCCGGCTGCTTCATGCCAAGGGTTACCGCTATCGCCTGCACGGCGGTTCCGGGGCTAGCAGGCTGCCGGGCAACCCGGACCTGGTGTTCGCAGGTCGGCGCAAGGTGATCTTCGTAAATGGCTGCTTTTGGCACTTCCACGACTGCCACGTGGGCCAGCACGCCCCCAAAGCCAACGCGGAATTCTGGGAAGCCAAGCGCTCCCGGACCAGGGACCGTGACGCCGGCCAGCGCCGCCAGCTCGAAGACGCCGGATGGGAAGTCCTCACCGTTTGGGAGTGCGAGCTCAAGGACGGCTCGGCGCTGGAAGCCCACTTGGTGGAGTTCCTGGAGGGCCGCCAGCCATCTTGAGGCAATCTTTGGCTTTTGCCGCCGGGCTTCTTGATAGTGGAGCGGAAGGATGAACCCGTCGTCCCAAAGGGCGGACCTCCCCACCGACAGTCCGGAGCAGTGCGATCCCTTCCTGCCAGCCAGCTCCCGGGCCAAGACCGCCCCGGACCGTGCCACAAGGTGTCCCGCTCCGTGTTGACGGCCGGTGCCTGCAACCAATTTCCGGGTGCAAAAAACCCTGTCTTACGTGGTGGCGCTGAAACCCACAGCCTTATCAAGAAACCCACAATTCTCGCCGGAAAACCAGCCACCGCGAGGCAGCAGACCTAACCTGAAAGAGCACATGCCCCACCCACCCGCACTGTTCCCGGAGTGGCATTCCCCGGCTGAAAGGAGCCTCATGAGCGCTTCAGATGATGCTTCCCGGCCGTTGGTGGACCAGTCCGTCCTGAACCGTCTCCGTGAAGAGTTGGAGGAGGACGAAGGGTACTCCATGGTGTTTGTGGGGAACTTCATCGAGTGCCTGCCGCAACGGATCGGCCGCCTGCGGCTTGCCCTGACCACCGGAGACCTGGAGGGCGCGGTGGACGCGGTGCTTAGCCTGAAGACATCCAGCCAGATGGTGGGCGCCGAGCGGCTTGCCGGCCTGGCCACGGACCTGGAAGGCGAAATCCGCACCGAGGCACGTGAGGCGGAAGCCGCCGTCGTCCTGCCCAGGCTGGCGGCGACGTTCCTGCGGCCCATCAACCAATGCAGCCGGTTGACCATGCACCGGCTGCAGGTTCAGTGCTCTCCGGGTGCCAGGCGGTAGCCTACGCCGCGGACCGTCTGCAGCCAGCGCGGCTGCTGCGGCGAATCCCCAAGTTTCTTGCGGAGGTTCCCCATGTGGACCTCGACGGACCGTTCGTCGGCCTCGCTGATGTAACTGCCGACGTCGTAATCCTCGTCCCGCAGCCGGCGCACCAGGTCTGCCTTGGTACGGACGGTCCGGCCCGCCTCGAGCAGGGCGTGGAGAAGTTCGAACTCGGTGCGGGTCAGGTTCATCTCTTTGCCGTCAACCACCACCGTGCGGGAGGCGTAGCTCAGTTCCAGGCCGTTGTGGCTGAAGTTCCCACGCTCGGGATGTCCGTGGCCCTCGGCTGCTGCCTCCACGGAGAAGGTGTCTGTTGCATCCGGGACGGAGCGGGGGCGGCGCATCATCGCGGCAACGCGGGCGCGAAGTTCCCTGGGGCGGAACGGCTTGGTGAGGTAGTCGTCGGCGCCGGACTCAAGCCCAATCAGGGTGTCCAGCTCCTCGGTGCGGGCCGTAAGCATCACGATGTAGGCGTCGGAGAATTCGCGGATTTGCCGCGACACTTCAAAACCGTCGATGTCCGGCAGCCCCAGATCAAGGGTGATGACGTCCGGATTGAGGTGCTTGGCGATCAGTACGCCTTCGGCGCCGGTACTGGCCACCGTCACGTCGAAGCCGGCCTGGGTCAGTACCGTGCGAACCAGTTCCCGGATGTCATGGTCATCCTCGATGACCAGTCCCACACGTGCATCACTCATAGCGTCCCCTCAGCAGCCAACGTCAGAAGTATAGCGGCCTGCGGATATCCTGCTGGTATGGCCCTGCACACCCTGTCCCCGAAGTCGTCACGCCATGACTAGTCCCACAGCATGGTCCTCGGGCAAGTTGCGGTTTTTCCGCCGGCCCTTCCATGAATACCGGCTGAAGGACCGGGTGGCGATGAGCCAGATGCCGCTCTTCGTGACCACGCTGCTGACAGCCTTCCTGATGTGGGCGTTCTTCCCGGCCACCATGAACAACCCGTTCTTTCTCACGTTCCTGGTGTCGCAGCCGGTCCTCATGGCCCTGTGCTACCTGGTCCCCTGGGACCGCCTGCCCTACACAAGCTTCCTGGTCATCCCCCTGCTCGACTTCGTCTCCATCGCCTTCGGCCGGGAAGGCGGGCAGGAGAGCCTCACGGGCATCAGCCTCCTGGCAGTGTTTCCCGTTATCTGGTGGTGCGCCTCCGGCTACTACCCCCGCCTGGCCCTGTGGCTTTCCTTCCTTGCACCGCTTGCCATCATCTGGGTTCCGCTGCTCCTGAAAGGCAGTTTCACCGCG
The DNA here is from genome assembly GCF_003367205.1 of Arthrobacter sp. RT-1. Lineage (NCBI taxonomy): Bacteria > Bacillati > Actinomycetota > Actinomycetes > Micrococcales > Micrococcaceae > Arthrobacter > Arthrobacter sp. RT-1. The sequence continues at coordinate 138,238 of NZ_QRGQ01000005.1, read as the reverse complement.
CAGGACTTTGCCCGCTCCCTGCTCTTGCCGGTGATGATGCTGGGCATCGGTGTGTCCGTCAGTGTCCTGACGCTCAGCATGATGCGGCAGCAGCGTGAACTGGAGGAGAAGGACGCCCAGCTGCAGGCCAACCTGCTCACCAGCCAGCGCCAGGAGTCGTTGCTCAACACAGTTTTGGACACGGTCCACCTGGGCGTGCTCGCCGTGGACGCCGACGGCCATGACATCCTGATGAACCGGAAACAGCGCGCCAACCACGAGCTGGCACGGCCCAAGGACATCGCGGACCCCAACGAGTCCCAGCTGCTCGTGTTCGGGCCTGACCGCAAGACGCTGGTTCCCGTCCAGGAGCGCCCGGTCCGCCGTGCCGTCCTGGGCGAAACCTTCACCGACTACCTGGTGTGGCTTGGCGCGGAAAAGGAGCAGCGGGCTTTTGTGACCACCGCTCGGGCCATGAAGGACGCCGACGGGAAGTTCGCCGGTTCCGTGATCGCCTTCAGCGACGTGACGGACCTGGTGAACGCATTGACCGCCAAGGACGACTTCGTCTCCAGCGTCTCCCATGAATTCCGGACCCCGCTGACGTCCATCCTGGGCTACGTGGAGATCCTGCTCGGCGACGAGCCGGAGGAGTCCCAGCGGCAGATGCTCGAGATCATCCGCCGGAATTCGGAACGGCTCCTCACCCTGGTTTCCGACCTGCTCGCCAGCCGCAACGGCCAGCTGATCGTCACTCCCCACGCGGTGGACGTGGCGGAACTTGTGCGGGCAAGCGTTTCGTCGGCCACGCCGAAAGCCGTTGCGTCCGGGGTGGTGCTGGCTGCAGAGACGCCGGAGCGGCTGGAAGCCCATGTTGACGGCGCCCGGATTTCACAGGTCCTGGACAACCTTGTGTCCAACGCGATCAAGTACTCCCCCGACGGCGGAAACGTCGTGGTGTCCCTGGCTCAGGAGAACGGGCACCTGGCATGCCGCGTCACGGACACCGGCATGGGGATGAGCCCCGAAGACGCTTCTGAAGTGTTCGCCAAGTTCTTCCGCACCAGCAGCGTCCGGCGCACCGCCATCCCCGGAGTGGGGCTGGGCCTGCCCATCAGCAAGGCGATCGTCGAAGCGCACGGCGGGACCATCGAGGTGGACAGCGCACTGGGCCAGGGCACCACGTTCACCTTCAGGGTTCCGGTCTAGCCATCTCCAGTGTCGCATCTGCTGGAACCTGGATTTCGACAGGCTCAATCACCGGTGCGCCCAATCACCGGGCCTGCCGGACCACCTCGCCCCAGGACTGCCGGGCAAGATCGCGGACCGAGGCGAGGATGTCGGCCGGTGCCATGGACAGGTCCAGCGGAAACTCCACGATGTCGATGTCCGTGTTGAGGATGCGGCGGAGCTTCATCTCGCCCGTTCCGGCGTAGACCAGCCAGGCGGTGGGCACTGCCAGTGCGGTGCTGTGGGCCAGCATCTGGTAGTGGTCAGCCGTCATGGAAGCCCCGGCATCGGTGGCTGCCTTGTACTTAGCGTTGTACACCACCACCGGACGGCCGCCCAGCAGGTGAACCGCGTCCGGGCGGACCAACAGCCTGTCGGTGTCCCGTACCGCTTCACTGAGCAGCGCGTTGTACCGCAGCCGCAGCTCCCCAGGGTAAGCCGCCATCGCCTCGCGCAGGGCGGTGCCGACGAAGTCCTCGAACACCTGGTTCATGTCCACCACGAACGAGGCTGTCTGCTGCCTGCCCTCCCCCGCTTCCGCCGACGCATTGCGCAGGATCAGCTCGGCCAGGCGGAGCACCGCGTGGTAGCGGAGGTTCATCCTGGTGGGCTTCCACGGCGGCAGCGGAGCGCCTGCTGGAAGGCGGGTGACGGCGTCGAGCTTTCCCTTGAGCAGGCGAAGCCGACTCAGCACCTCGGGGCGCACGCGCGGGATCTGGCCCATCCGTTCCAGTGCCGCGCGGAGGATCCTGTTCTCGGCGATGTCTTCGGTGAACTCGTCATACGAGACTTCCAGCGGCACCAGCATCCCCGGCCGCCGGGAGATCTGGTCCGAAATCCGGATCCGCCCCTTGACGGTCCGCAGCGACTCATCAACGGTGAGGTAACCCTGCAGCACGCCGCGGCCCAGGGCGCGTTCGGCAAGCTGCGCCAAGGATTCGGCCAGCGCGCTCCACAAATCCCGGTCCTCGACGGCCGCCACGGTATCCGGCCTGAAGCCCTGCTCGCCGGCGTAGCTGAGCAGGAACAGGAGCCGGCTCAGGCCCAGCCGGTCCTTGGGACGGACGTCCAGCTGCACGGTGGGCGTTCGGACGGAACCCACCTTGCCCACCGGCTCGATTCGGTACAGCCCCATGCCCATCGGCGAGGCTTTGGCCAGGCCGCTGGAGTTCAGGAAGGAGGCGCTGGCGGGGTCGAGCCGTTCCACCATTCCGCGGGAGAGCTCATCAAGGACCAGGTGCCGCAGGGACGGGCCGGAGCTACCCGGCTGCAAGGCGTCCCAGCAACTGGTCCAGCCCGAAGCGTTCCTCCAGCTGCGCCCGGGTGAGCTGGCCGTGGTAGTGCTCTTCCAGGAGCGGCATGAGCTCGTACCTCCAGATCCGGCGCAGCCCCGCCGGAGTCTGGGCGGCCGGCTTCATGAAGTAGGACGGGCCGATCATCAGGTCGCGGTCCCACTCGTCGATGGCGCTGTTCAAAGCATCCAGCAGCAGCGCCGGGGTGGTGTCCAGCTCCCGGGCCTGCAGGAACCGAAGCAATGAGCCCTTCACCGGTTCGGTCTGCGGGTGCAGTTCGATGAAGGAAAAACGGCGGCGGATGGCGGCGTCCATCATGGCGATGGACCGGTCCGCGGTGTTCATGGTGCCGATGATGTACAGGTTGTCCGGCAGGGTGAACGGCTCGTTCGGGCTGTACTGCAGATAGATCCGGTCGTCGCGGTATTCCAGCAGGAAGTACAGCTCGCCGAACACCTTGGCCAGGTTGGCGCGGTTCATCTCGTCGATGATGAGGAAGTACGGCTTTTTCTCGTTCCCGGGCTTGGCGGCCTCTTCTGCGAGGCGCCGCAGCGGCCCGGCCACCAGTTTGAAGGACACCTGGCCCTCGTCCGTTTTGTCCGGCCGGTAGCCCTCGAAGAAGTCCTCGTAGGCGTAGGACGGGTGGAACTGGACCAGCTTGACGCGCTCGTCGGTGGTGTCGTCAGCCAGCTCGGCTGCCAGGTGCTTCGCCAGGTAGGTCTTGCCGGTACCGGGAGGGCCGTAGAGGACCAACTGCCGGTTCTCCTCCAGCAGGTCCGCGATCTCCTGCAGCGGTTCCAGCTCCATGTGCAGTGAGTCTGCGAATTCCGGGGTCAGCGGGCGGAATCCCTCCTGGACGGGAGGCACGACGACGGCGGCTTCGGCATCACTGTCCGGCTCGGCTTCCGCTTCGGGCGGCAGGAGGGCCTGCAGCGCCTGCGCCACCCGAGTGACGTCCACCACGATGCCGGCGGTGGCCAGCTGCCGCTGCACGTGCCGGGGCAGGCTTGTGGTGGGATGTCCTTCATCGAACCAGCGGACCTTGCGGCGGAGGCGCCGGTTGTCATCGTTGTAGTCGGGTTCCCCGAGCACACCGCCCAGCCGCACCGTGCCGGCGTGCTGGTACAGGACCAGGTCCCCGGGCTTCATGACGGTGAGGAAGGCGAAGACGGCGGTTTTGGTGTCCTCGCGTTCCACGTAGCCGAGGTGTTTGTAGTCCTCGTCCACGGCGTGCTGCACCACTCCCGCGGTGACGCCCGGGTTGAGCAGCCGGAGGTGCTCGACGTCGAGGGTCACCTTTTCCTCGCCCTGCCAGGCAGTGAGCAGTTCGGTGTTGTCGCCGTGCGTCCGCAGCAGCCAGGCCCGGTGTCCGGGGTCTCCCACCTTGCGCCACTGGCTGACCAGCTGCCGGGCGTACCAGTCGATGCGCTGGCCCGCCTGTTCATCCAGGTGCAGCCGGATGCGGTGGATGTCCGCGGTGATGTCGTCTTCGCTGTCCCCCTTGGCCCCGCCCACCAGGGAGGCGAAAGCGTCCCGGATTTCCTGCCGCTCAATATCCGCGACGACGGGCTCAAAGTAGCTGGGCCAGGCCAGGAACTCGATGCTGCGGCGGATGGCCGGCTGGTCACCCGGCGTGGCCGAGGCAAGCCGGTGGAACTTCAGCGGGTCCTGCAGGGCGCCGGTGATCTGTGCCGGCGGCTGCTGGTCCACGTGCTGCACAAAACGGCACAGCCACTTCAGGTGGTCCCAGATGGTCCAGTTGAACTCTGCAGTGCGGTCCCGGATCACTCCGTGGTCCGTCATGCCCTGGTAAAGCTCGTCAGGCAGCTCGAGCGGAGGTTCAAGCCATGAAGCGGCCTCAGCTACCCGGGCACGCTTGACCTTGAGGGACTTCACCTCGTGTGCCAGGGGCAGGGACTGCAGGAAGAGCAGCTCGACGGCCAGTTGCTTCGCCTCGCGGGACGCGCCGTCCAGGTTCTGCCGGAGGTTGGTCATCATGGGCGCTTTGGGGTCCGGCGTCCCGCGTTCCAGCCGGTCCAGGAGTTCGGCGGCGGCCTCCGACGTCCAGGTCAGCGTCCTGCCGTCCAGGGCCGACGGTTTGCCCTGCAGCCCTGGCCCCAGAACGAACCACGCCGCATCTTCGATCTCTCGTGAGATGCCGAGGGCGCGGGTCATGGCAGCAGTGGAGGCGGGGGTCATGGATTCAAATTTACAGGGTCAAGCTGGGCGGCGGCTCAACGGTCGCTGGACGGGCAGTCCCGCGGGGACCTTTTGACCTCCGGCCGCCCGCCCGTTTCCTGTTGCTAGACGCCGGGGGTACCCCGCTTCCGCCCAAAGATGAAGTAGCCCATGGGGCCGATGAAGTTGATGAAGGAGGCGGCCCGCCACGCCGCTTTCGGCCCGTTGATCTGAGCCTCGGGCCGCCGGGAGATGTCCCGTTGCGCAGCCACCAGCAGCGACATCTGGGCGATGCCCACCACAATGGTGCCGGCCTTTGCCGACGGCGACATCTCCTTCCAGGTCTTCTTCTTCCTGGCAGCGCTGGTCTTGTTCTTGGCCATCTGGGATTCCTTTCGTTCGGGTGCTTCCAGTCCAGTCTGTCCGCTGGAGTCTTGTCCAGTGGCTTAGTGCGTGTACGGAGCCAGCCGTTCCTTCTGTTCGGCAGTCAGCCGCTGCACGCGGCCGGTGGCTTCGTCCACGAAGGCCAGGTGGGTGCTGGCCTTGACGCAGTCCTCCCCGGTCACGGGGTCCTTGACGAGGTAGTGGATGTCAAAGCTGGCGCCCTTGACGGCGCCGATCCACACCTGGACCACGGCCGGGACGTTGCGGTACTCAAGGGTCCTGACATAGCGGATCTTGTGGTCCACCACCAGCGCCATGGTCCCGTCCGGGACGGCGTTGAAGAGTGACACCTGCGGCTCGACGCCGGGAAGTCCCGCTCCCCGTGGAGGCCCGAAGGCCCCGATCCGGGCTTCCTCCAGCATCCGCACGATCTGCACGTTGTTGATGTGGCCGTAGGCATCCATGTCGCCCCAGCGCATGGGTACCAGGACCTCAATGCGCCGGTGTCCGTGCTTCCCGTGGTCCTGCCGCGCGTGCCTGTCCTGCTCCACTGTGTCTACCTGCTCCGCTGTGTCTACCTGATCCACGGTGTCCACTTGCTCCATTGTGTCTGCTTGCTCCACGTTGTTTCAGTTCGCTACGTCGTCTCAGCGCCGCACATTGTCCAAGGACTGTACATTGTCCACCTGCGCGCTCAACTGTGTACCGCCGTCGCATCATCCACCGGCACGTCCCCGGCGTCGGCTCCGGCGAACTGGGACATGTAGAGCCGGTAGTAGGCGCCGCGGGCGGCGAGGAGGACCTTGTGGTTGCCCTGCTCGACGATCCGGCCGTCCTCCATGACCAGGATGGTGTCAGCATCGCGGATGGTGGAAAGCCGGTGCGCGATCACGAAGCTGGTCCGGTCCGTCCGCAGCGCCGCCATGGCCTTTTGGACCAAGAGCTCCGTGCGGGTGTCAACGGAGCTGGTGGCTTCGTCGAGGATCAGCAGTGACGGGTTGGCCACAAAGGCACGGGCGATGGTGATGAGCTGTTTTTCGCCGGCGCTGACGTTGTTGCCCTCTTCGTCAATGATGGTGTTGTAGCCCTCGGGCAGGGCCCGGACGAAGCGGTCCACGAAGGTGGCTTTGGCCGCGGCCATGACCTGTTCCTCGGTGGCGTCCAGGTTCCCGTAGCGGATGTTGTCGTAGATGGATCCGCCAAACAGCCAGGCGTCCTGGAGCACCATACCCACCTTGGAGCGGAGCTCGGAGCGGCTGAGGTGGGTAATGTCCACTCCGTCCAGGGTGATGGAGCCGGAGTTGAGCTCGTAGAAGCGCATCACCAGGTTCACCAGGGTTGTCTTTCCGGCGCCGGTGGGCCCGACGATGGCCACGGTGTTTCCGGGTTCTGCGGTGAAGGACAGGTTTTCGATGAGTTTCCGGTCCTCGGTGTAGCTGAAGGTGACTTCCTTGAAGTCCACGTGACCGTCAGTCTTAGGTGGCAGGTGCTCGGTGGCCGTCTCGGCGTCCTGTTCATCGGCATCCAGGAACTCAAACACCCGTTCAGCGGAGGCAACGCCGGACTGGAGCATGTTGGCCATGCCCGCCATCTGGCCCAGCGGCTGGGTGAACTCACGCGAGTACTGGATGAACGCCGTGGCATCGCCCAGCGACATGGATCCCGACGCAACCCGGAGGCCGCCCACCACGGCGATGCCCACATAACTGAGGTAGGAGACGAACTGCATCACCGGGAAGATGATGCCGGAGACGAACTGGGCGCCGAAGCTTGCCTTGTAGAGGGCTTCGTTGCGTTCCTCGAACCGTTCCAGCATGTCGGCGTCGCGGCCGAAGACCCTGACCAGGTCGTGGCCCGAGAAGGATTCCTCGATCTGGCCGTTCAGCCCGCCGGTGTTCTTCCACTGGGCTGCGAAGAGCTTCTGGCTCCGCACGCCGATCATGCCCGCCGCCACACCGGACAACGGCAGCGCGACCAGTGCGATGAGGGCCAGCTGCCAGGAAACAATGAACATCATGACCACGATGCCCACCACGGTCAGGAGGGAGTTGATCAGCTGGGCGAACGCCTGCTGTAGTGCCTGCTGGATGTTGTCGACGTCGTTGGTCACCCGCGAGAGGACGTCGCCGCGCTGCCGGGTGTCGAAGTAGTTCAGGGGCAGGCGGTTCAGTTTCTTTTCGGTGTCGTCGCGGAGCCGGCGGATCACCTTCATGACAATCCGGTTCAGGACGTAGCCCTGCAGCCACAGGAAAATGTTGGCCACGAAGTACATCAACAGGACGATGGCGATCAGGAAGGACAGCTTTTGGAAGTCGATGCCGGTGCCGGGTACCAGTTCCATCCGGGAGACCATGTCCGCGAAGTTGTCCTGCCCCTGCTGGCGCAGCCCGTCGACAAACTGGTCCTTGCTGAGGCCGGCCGGGAGCTGTTTGCCCACTACTCCGGCGAAGATGACGTCCATGGCCTGGCCAAGGATCTTCGGCGCAATGACGTTCAGGACGACAGCGACGACCACCATGGCCACCACCACGTAGATGCCCAGAGCCTCGGGCTTCAGCAGCCCCATCAGCCGCTTCGCGGAGGGCCAGAAGTGCTCGGCTTTCTTGGCGGGCATCCCGCCGAACATGTCCCCGTCCGCTTCGGAGGGTTTGTACTCCTCTTCGAGGAATTCGTCCTCGTCGGCCAACCCCGCCTCGGCAGGGTCCGTGGATCCGGGGCCGGTTTCTGCGATGGGCGTGGAGTCCTTTTTACGGGGGCTCATGCCATTTCCTCCACGCTCAGCTGGGATTCAACAATTTCCTGGTAGGTGGGTGAGGTTTCCAGGAGTTCCTCGTGTGTTCCGCGGTCCACGATCCGGCCGTTGTCCAGCACCAGGATCTGGTCCGCCTCGGTGATGGTGGAGACCCGCTGGGCCACGATGATGACGGTGGCGTCCGCAGTGGTGCCCTTGAGCGCGGCGCGCAGCCGGGCGTCGGTGGCGACGTCCAGTGCGGAGAAGGAGTCGTCGAACAGGTAGACCCTGGGCTTGGTCACCAACGCGCGGGCGATGCACAGGCGCTGGCGCTGGCCGCCGGAGACGTTGGTTCCGCCCTGCGCGATCCTGGCGTTCAGGCCGTTCTTCTTCTCCCGGACAAACGACTCACCCTGGGCGACCCGGAGCGCGTCCCAGAGTTCCTGGTCCGTTGCCTCGGTCTTCCCGAAGCGGAGGTTGTGCTCGATGGTGCCGGAGAAGAGGTAGGGCCGCTGCGGTACCAGTGCCACGCGTTTGGTGATCTCGGCGCGGTCCAGCAGGCCCACGGGCACTCCGTCCAGCAGCACTTCGCCCTCGGCGGCGTCGTACAGCCGGGGTAGCAGGGACAGCAGCGAGGTCTTGCCCGCACCGGTGGAGCCGATGATGGCAATGGTCTGGCCGGGCTTGGCGGTGAAGCTGATGTTGCTCAATACCGGTGACTCGGCGCCCGGGTAGGCGAAGGTGACGTTGCGGTACTCGACCACGCCCGTGAGGGACGCCGGAGCCTGGGGCTCCTCGGGATCGTGGATGGAGGGCTCGACGTCGAGCACCTCGCCGATGCGGTCGGCACAGACCGAAGCCCGCGGGATCATCATGGCCATAAAGGTGCCCATCATGACCGCCACCAGGATCTGAAGCAGATATTGCAGGAAGGCCGTCAGCGCGCCCACCTGCATCTCGCCGGAATCCACCCGCTGCCCGCCGAACCACAGCACCGCTGCCGTGGACAGGTGCAGGATCATGCTGATAGCCGGGAACATCAGTACGAACAGGGCGCCGATCTTCAGCGACACATCGGTGAGTTCCCCGTTGGCTTCCCCAAACCGCTCCGTTTCGTACGGTTCACGGACAAAGGCCCGGACCACCCTGATGCCGATAATCTGTTCGCGCAGCACCGCGTTGATGCGGTCGATCTTTTTCTGCATGGACCGGAACAGGGGCATCAGCCGGACCACCAGGTAGCCCACCACAACGGTCAGGAGGGGGACCGAAACCCACACCAGCCACGAGAGGTTCAGGTCCTCCCGCAGCGCCATGATGATGCCGCCGATGCACATGATGGGCGTGGCCACCATGAAGTTCAGGGCCATCAGCATCAGCATCTGGACCTGTTGGACGTCGTTGGTGCCGCGGGTGATCAGGGTTGGGGCACCAAAGGCGTTAACGTCCTTGGCGGAGAAGCTGGTGACCTTGCGGAACACCGCGCGCCGCAGGTCCCGGCCCAGGGCCATGGCCGTTTTTGAACCGAAGTAGACGCCGGCAATGGCCGTTCCCACCTGGACGAACGCCACGAGCAGCATCACGGCACCGGTCCGCCAGATGAAGTCGGTGTCTCCCCGGGAAACCCCTTCGTCAATGATCTGTGCGTTCAGGCTGGGGAGATACAGCGCGGCAATGGTGGACGCCAGCTGGAACACGATGACGGCCACCAGATACGGCATGTACGGCCTGGAAAACCTCTTGATGAGGGTGAGGAGCATGCCCGCGGATCCTTAGGGATGAGTGAGTGGAGCAGGAAGGTTAAGTAGTAACAGCCGGGGCTGACATCCCTAGCCTTCCCACTCTACGAAACTCCCTTCGCCCGTCAAACAGCCTGCGGAAAGATCATCCGAGGGGCGTACCCCGGCGGGTCACTTTCCTGCGGAGGCAAGCTCCGGCGTCGTACTTTCTGCTGCCGGCGCAGGCTGGATGTCAACCGTGCGGCGCAACGGCTTTTCCTTGATGAACAGCACGGACACCAGTGCCACCACAGCCACTACCGCGGAAATCAGGAATACTTCGGCCGTGGCGTCGCCGTACGCGGCCCGCATGATCTCGCGCACGGGTTCGGGCATGTGGGCCAGGTCCATGCTGCTGCCTGCGCTGCCGCCCTGGACGGGAATCCCGGCGGCGGCCAGTCCCTGCGTGGCAAGGCCGCTCACGCGGTTGGCCAGGACGGCGCCGAGGACGGAAACGCCGATGGCGCCGCCTACTGACCGGAAGAATGCAACCGAGGCGCTGGCCGTGCCGATGTCGGAGGCGCGGACCGTGTTCTGGACCGCCAGGACGAGGTTCTGCATCAGCATGCCCAGGCCAAGGCCCAGGACGGCGGTGAAGATGCCGGTATGCCAGAGTTCGGTGGTGTGGTCCATAGTTCCTGCGAGCCCAAGTCCGCCGATCAGCAGGATGGAACCGGCAATCAGGTAGCCCTTCCACTTGCCGGTCCGGGTGATCAGGAGTCCCGAGGCCACCGAGCCGGCCAGGTTGCCGGCGATCATGGGAAGCGTGAGGAGGCCGGCCTCCGTTGGCGTGGCCCCGCGGGCAACCTGGAAGTACTGGCCCAGGAAGGTGGAGGAACCGAACATCGCGACGCCCACCGCCACTGAGGCGAGGATGGCCAGTGCGGTGGTCCGCTCCGAGATGATCTTGAGCGGGATGATGGGCTGTTCCACCTTGGACTCCACCAGCACCAGCAGGGCCAGCAGGAGGACGCCGCCGCCCACCATCAGGGCGGACTGCCAGGAGATCCAGTCGTAGTAGGCGGGGTTGCCGGCGAAGGAGACCCAGATCAGGAGGAGGCTAACGCCGGAGGTCAGCAGGATGGAACCGAGCCAGTCGATCTTGGCCGGGCGCCGCACATGGGTGATCTTGAGCGTGACCTGCAGCAGGACCAGTGCGACGACGGCGAGCGGCACGCAGACGAAGAACGTCCAGCGCCAGCCGAGCGGGCTGTCCACGATGAAGCCGCCCAGCAGCGGGCCGCCGGCGGTTCCCACGGCCATGACGGCGCCCATGTACCCGGAGTATTTCCCGCGGTTCCGCGGCGGGATCATGGTGCCGATGATCGCCTGGGCCAGGGCCGTGAGGCCGCCCATCGCCACGCCCTGGATGACGCGGGCCACCAGCAGCAGCGGGATGGTTTCGGAGAGGCCGGCCATGACGGAACCGGCCACAAAGATGATGATGCTGAGCTGGACCAGGACCTTCTTGTTAAAGAGGTCGGCGAGCTTGCCCCAGATGGGTGTGGTGGCGGCGTTGGCCAGCAGCGCGGCGGTGATGACCCAGGCGAAGTCGGTTTGGGTGCCGTGCAGGTCGGACATGATGGTGGGCAGCGCGTTCGCCACGATGGTGCTGCTGAGGATGGCCGTGAAGAATGCGGCCAGGAGACCGGTGAGGGCCTCCATGATCTGCCGGTGGGACATCTCTGGTGGCGCGGCGGGGTTTGTTGGCCCGGCCTGGGTTGAGATATTCGGCGCGGCGGTCTGGCTTGCCATAAGAATGCTCCTAAACGCTGGTTTTAGTGGATCCGGCCGCCGTTGCCCGGGCTGATGTCTTGAGTGATTCGGTGAGCTTGTGCAGGGTTTTCGCCGTGGCTCCGACGTCTTCCTCGCTCCAGTCGCGCAGGTAGTCCTGCAGGACGGCTGTACGCTGCTCCTCGATGTGCCGGAGCTTCTCCGCGCCCGACGGAGTGAGGGCCACCAGCTGCGCCCGGCCGTCGTCGGGATCCTGCCTCCGGACCACGAAACCCTGCTCCTCCAGGTCCGCGATGTGGCGGCTGAGGACTGGAGCGCTGACGCCCAGCCGCTCCGCAAGTTTGGTGGCCCGGGACTCCCCCTCCCCCACGAACCGCAGGACGCCCTGGAGCGCCACCCCGGTGTCCTGGCCCCGCACGCTGGCCGTGGCGATACACCGCACCGCGCGCTGGAGGTCGAAGATCTGGTACACGAGATCGGCTGCCGTATCAGGGGCTACTGCCATGGCTCCAAGGACTCCTCAGTTGTTTGCCTGAAGCAACTATATCCCACATTGGTTGCTTTAGGAAACTATCCCCCGCGGGCACGCTTGAAGGGCCGGGTATACGAAAGGACCCCGCCTCCTTGCTGGAGGCGGGGTCCTTTCGTATGTTTAGTTCTGGTCAGGCTTCCAGATGCGTGGGGGCGAACATCTTCAGGAGCGTTTCAACCACGACGACGTTGGGCCCGTCAGCGGCGAATCCCGCCTTCAGCGCGTCCCCCACGCCCTCGGGCGATACCCGGGTGGCGGGAACACCGAAGGCTTCTGCGAGCTTCACGAAATCGGGCCTGGCGAGTTCGGTCGCGGTGGCCTTGCCGAAGGCGCCCACCATGTATTCGCGCAGGATCCCGTAGCCGCCGTCGTCCACGATCAGCCAAGTGACCGGGACGTTGTGCTGCTTGGCTGTGGCCAGTTCGGAGATGGAGTACATCGAGGAGCCGTCGCCGGATACTGCCAGCACCCGGCCTGGCTTGCCCACGGTTTCCAGGCCGACGGCACCGCCGATGGCCGCGGGGAAACCGTAGCCCAGCCCGCCTGCGCCCTGGGCCGAGTGGAACTGGCCTTGCCGGGCGTCCCAGCAGGACCAGCCCCAGTAGGCGGCAATAGTCATGTCCCAGAACGTCTGCATGTCCGCCGGGACGGCCTGGCGGATGTCGGCCATGAACTTCAGTTCCTTGCCGAGGTCCTGGGACTCCAGGCGTGCCCTGACCTTCGCCACCGACTCCTTGACCAGCTCTTCCGGAGCAGTGCCGTGCCAGTTGGCTTTGGCTCCTGAAGGGTCAACCTCCAGGGCCTCGTCCAAAGCTGCCAGGGCCTGGCCGGCGTCAGCGCGGATCCCCAGGCCGGGGCGGTTGGACTCCAGGACCCGCGGTTCGGCGTCAATCTGGATGATTTTGCCCCGGGGCGCAAAGGTGAAGTAGTTGGAGGTGACCTCGCCCAGGGACGAGCCGATGACCACCAGGACATCGGCGTCCTCGAGCAGATCGGTCATGTGGCGGTCCTCGATCCAGGACTGCAGGGACAACTCATGGTTCCAGGGGAACGCGCCGTTGCCGCCCGGGGTGCAGATCACCGGGGCGCGCAGCTTCTCCGCGATGGACAGCAGGGACTTCTCCGCCCTCCCCCGCCGCGTGCCGCCGCCGGCGATGATCGCGGGCCGTTCGGCAGCTGCCAGCCACTTCACGGCCTCGCGCACCAGTTCCACCCGGGGCGGGTTGTCCGCGGCTTCGGCCAAGGCGTCCTCCACGGGCGGAACCATGATGGGATCCAGCAGCACGTTTTGCGGAATCTCGATCCACACCGGACCCTGGGGCGAGGAAATGGCCTCCGTCCAGGCATCCTGGATAGCTGACGGGATGCCTGAGGCGTGCTGGATCAGCCGCTGGCTCTTGGTGACATTCGCCGCCGACGCCTTCTGGTCATCGAGCTGGTGCAGCATGCCCTTGCGCCTTGCGCCCAGGCCTTCCAGCGGAATCTGGCTGGCCACCACCACCATCGGAACACCCGTGGCGTAGGCCTCCTGCAGGCCTGCCAGGGAGGTCAAAGCGCCCGGGCCGGTGGACAGGAACAGGACCCCCACTTCGCCGGTGGCGCGGGAGTACCCGTCCGCCGCGAAGGCACTGTTGTTCTCCACCCGCGAGGACACGAACTGCAGGTTGCCCCGGCCCATCGCATCAAAGAGGCCCAACGCATGCTGGCCGGGGATGCCAAAGACGGTCTTCGCGCCCAGGGCTTCCAGCGTTTCGACGACGAGGTCCCCGCCGTTACGGGCGCCGGTCCCCTTTGTGGGGGCGGCCGTTCCCGGATCGAAATCGATCATTTCGCTACTCCTTGCCGGCTGCCGCAAAACCGGCCGGCCGCCGGACCTCCTGGCCAAGGGCCTGCGCAGCGTATCCACTGGCAGCCCCGAAACGGTCGCCCGGCACAGCGTTATCCGCCATCAGGGTCACCAGTTCGTAGGCGACGTGGCTGGCGGCCACACCCGTAATCTCCGCATGGTCGTAGGCCGGAGCGACCTCGACGATGTCTGCGCCCACCAGGTTCATGCCGCGGAAGCCGCGGATGATTTCCAGGAGTTCGCGGCTGGTGATGCCGCCGGCTTCGGGCGTGCCCGTGCCGGGCGCGTGCGCGGGATCCAGCACGTCGATGTCCACGGAGATATACAGCGGGCGGTTGCCGATCCGGTCGCGGACCTTGGCCACAGTCTCCAGGACGCCCTGGTAGTAGACGTCGGCGGAGGTGACGATGCCGAACCCGAAGCGATGGTCGTCGTCGAGGTCCTTCTTGCCGTAGAGCGGGCCGCGGGTGCCGATGTGGCTGATCGCCTCGGTATCGAGGATGCCTTCCTCGACGGCGCGGCGGAACGGCGTGCCGTGGGTGTATTCGGCGCCGAAGTAGGTGTCCCAGGTGTCCAGGTGGGCGTCGAAGTGCAGCATGGCGACCGGCGCGCCTGCCCGCTCGGCGGCGGCACGGAGCAGGGGCAGGGCGATGGTGTGGTCGCCGCCAAGGGTTACCAGCTTGCTGCCGCCGGCGGTGAGGTCGAGGGCGTTCTGCTGGACGGTTTCAATTGCCTCGTTGATGTTGAAGGGGTTGACCGCCATGTCCCCGGCGTCTGCCACCTGGACGTTTTCGAATGGGCTGACGTCCCAGGCCGGGTTGTAGGGGCGCAGAAGGCGGCTGGCTTCCCGGACGTGGTTGGCGCCGAAGCGGGCGCCGGGGCGGTAGGAGACGCCGGAGTCGAAGGGAACGCCCACCACCGTGATGTCGGCCTTGGCCACCTGGTCCAGCCTCGGGAGGCGGGCGTAAGTGGCAGCACCGGCATAGCGGGGAATACGGGATGAATCGATGGGGCCAAGGTTGCCGTTGGCTTCGATGCGCAGCTCTTCCAATGGAGGCCTCTCCTTCAAGGAGTCGAGTAACTGATGTGACTGCCATCATACACCCTGGTTTTCTAATGCGCACCAAGTGTTTACCTTCGTGGGTTCGGTCCAATCCTGCCCGTTTCCTGCCCGGCTTCTCCACCCTCAAGCCCTGGCCTTCAGCTGAAAACACAAAGATTCCCGCACCCTCCTGCCGTTGACGTCCAAACGAACCGGGAAGGAATGAACAGCCCTCACGCAAAAGCGCTGTCCACATACCGCCACTGTCCCATTCCGCAGCCCAATCAGGGCAACCTGCAATTGATGAATGGACATCTTTGAGTACCTCAAGAGCAACGGGGGCGTCGGCAGGCTGACTTGCGCCAGCGCTGCAGCCTACTACGGGCTGTGGCTCCGAAATCCACCGTCGCGACTGCACCTTGGCATGCAACCACGGTCACGGCAGCGGCTTCGTCCGGCACCGGACCCTCCGCTTTGACGGGCATCCCGTACTGCCACTCGCCGCCGTAGAGGACGTGGCCCTGCACGCCCTGGGGTGCCTTGCTCCGCCGTCGTCCACGGCTTTGGCGACGTCGGCTATCCGGCTGCACGGCGTTCCCCTTGAGCTGCTCAAAGCCCAACTGCGCGGGGACCGCTCCCGCCCGGTCCTGCGGGCACTGCGGGACCTCGACCTCCGGGCGGAGTCCATCGTGGAGGTGGATGCCCACCATCTGTTCAGAACCAACGGCATCGGATATGAGGCCCAGGTGGTCCTGCCCGGAATTGGGCGCGTGGATTTCCTGCTTGCCGGCTTCCTGATTGTGGAAATTGACGGCTTCGCTTTTCACTCAAAGCGTGCAGACATGCTCAGGGACCGGCAACGCAACAACACCTCCACGGTCACCGGCTACGCCGTCCTCCGCTATATGCCCGAACACATCTGGTTCCACCCGGAGCAAGTCTTGACGGAAATCAGGGCCGTGCTGGACGCCGGACCGGTGCGTTCCTTCCCGGCTTGACCCTGCCCGCCATGTTGGGAGGCCCCACATTCCGGGGAACTTGGGGAAGGAACACGGGTGTGCCGGCCGCAAACCGGGCAGGACCGTACGGCAACGCGGGGGGCGCTACCGGCTGGCGGCCGGAACCAGAACCCAGAGCACCTCGACGGGCTTGTCCGTGGGATTGACCCAGGTGTGGGGCTCCCGGCCGGGGAAGGTGACGGTGTCGCCCGCCTCAAGGTCGTACTGCTCGTTGGTGAGGATGAGGCGGATGCTGCCTTTGATCACGTGAAGCACGTCCACGTCGCAGTCCACAGCGTAGAGTTCGGATTCGCCGCGGCCGTGCGGTTCGATGCAGGCTTGGATGATCTGGATGCGCCGTTCTGAGCGGGCCGTGAGCAGCCGCTCCACAATGCCCTGGCCGCCCAGCGAGATCCGCGGCCCGTCGTTGCGCTTGGTCAAGTGCGTTTCCGGGGCCGCGAACAGGTCGCCGATCGAGATGGAAAGGACCTGGCACAGCGTCACCAGCGAGGCCACTGACGGGGACGTCAGGTCGCGCTCCACCCGGCTCAGGAAGCCCTTAGTGAGCCCGGTGGCATCGGCAACCTGCTCAATGGTGAGCCGCTGGGACTGCCGGGCGGCCCGGATCCGGGAACCAATGGCAACCGGAACGTTGCTCGGCTCAACTGGCAGTGCCTTCATCTACGAACCTTTCATGGCCGGCAGTCCGGCCCCACTCTGGAGCAATACTAATGGCCAGCCTCTTCTGTGACGCCTCCATGGCGCGCGGTCCGGGCTACCTAATTCCCCCTTGACTGTTACTGCCGTCACAGCCTAACCTTTGGAAAACACATGTTGCCTATAGGGCAATTATCGAGAGCCCCCTCTCACCCCAATTTTCGCAGCGGCATCCGGCCGTCCCCCCGCTCCGGATGCAACCCCCGGCTGCCAAACAGCTCCAAGGAGCCCAACATGGACGCACAAGTCATCAACATCGCCATCGTGGTGGTGTACCTGCTCGCAATGCTGGCCTTCGGCTGGTGGGGCAAGTCCCGCACCAAGAACAACAGCGACTTCCTGGTCGCCGGCCGGCGGCTCGGCCCCTTCCTCTACACCGGCACCATGGCCGCCGTCGTCCTGGGCGGGGCTTCAACCGTCGGCGGCGTGGGCCTGGGTTACAAGTTCGGCATCTCCGGAATGTGGCTGGTGGTGGCCATCGGCGCCGGCGTCCTGCTCCTGAGCCTGCTTTTCGCCGGGACCATCCAGAAACTGAAGATCTACACGGTCTCCCAGATGCTGACCCTGCGCTACGGCAGCCGGGCAACCGAAGCCTCCGGCATCGTGATGCTCGCCTACACGCTGATGCTGTGCGCCACGTCCACGGGCGCCTACGCCACCATCTTCGTGGTGCTGTTCGGCCTCGACCGCGCCCTGGCCATCGCCATTGGCGGCGCCATCGTGCTGGTCTACTCCACGGTAGGCGGCATGTGGTCCATCACCCTGGCAGACCAGGTGCAGTTCGTCATCAAGACCGTCGGCATCTTCTTCCTGATGCTCCCCTTCACCCTCAACGCCGCCGGTGGCATCGACGGCATCCGCAGCCGCGTTGACGAGAGCTTCTTCCAGATCGACGGCATCGGCCTCCAGACGATCATCACCTACTTCGTCGTCTACACCCTGGGCCTGCTGATCGGCCAGGACATCTGGCAGCGCGTCTTCACGGCCAAGACGCCCGGAGTAGCCCGCTGGGGCGGAGCCACGGCCGGCATCTACTGCATCCTCTACGGTGTTGCCGGCGCCCTGATCGGCATGGCCGCGAGCGTAGCGCTGTCCAACATCGAGATCGCCGCCAAGGATGATGTCTACGCCGAAGTTGCCCAGAACCTGCTGCCCATCGGCATCGGCGGACTGGTCCTGGCCGCCGCCGTCGCGGCCATGATGTCCACTGCCTCCGGCGCCCTGATCGCCGCCGCCACCGTAGCCCGCGCGGACGTCCTGCCGTTCGTGGCCAGCTGGTTCGGCAAGAACATCAGCACCGAGGACACGGACAACCCCGAGCACGACGTCAAGGCCAACCGCATCTGGGTCCTCACCCTGGGCATCATCGCCATCGTCATCGCCATTATCACCAAGGACGTTGTGGCCGCCCTGACCATCGCCTACGACATCCTGGTGGGCGGCCTCCTGGTGGCAATCCTGGGCGGCCTCGTGTGGAAGCGCGGCACCGGAATCGCCGCCGCTGCCTCCATGGCGGTGGGCTCCGTGGTCACCCTGGGCACCATGATCGTCCTGGAAATCAACGCCAAGGCGCCGCTGGACGGCATCTACGCCAACGAGCCCATCTACTACGGCCTCCTCGCCTCGGCCGTGGTCTACATAGCCGTCTCCCTCATCACCCCGCCCACCGACCCCCGGGTCATGCGGAACTGGCAGCGCCGCGTCGCCGGCCAGGACACCGAGGAAACCCCGGCAGAAGCAGTCACCGCTCCCTGACGGCCGCTTCCAGCGCCACGAGGGCCCATGCACCACGGCCAACGCACCACGGCCAACGCACCACGGCCAGCGCACGACGACGGCGCCTCCTTTCGCTGAACCGCGGAAGGAGGCGCCGTCGTCGTCTGTCCTATGCCTACTCTGTTTCGGTGTCGCGGACCTCGTCCGGGTCCAGCGGGACCGGGCGGTCCTCGGCGTCGATGACTATCGGGGCGGGCTGTACCACCGGTTCCTCCTCGTCCAGGAATTCATCCTCGGTGTCCCAGTCGTCCTCATTTACCGGTGCATCCTCGGCGTAGTCGTAGGCGGGGTCCGCTTCGACGGCGTCCAGGTGCGGCATGTCCGGGTGCTGTCCGGTGGTGCTCATGATTCAACCTCCGTTTGTTCGCCTGACGTGCTCTTTCAGTGAGGGCGCCGGCTGCGCCACACTTTCATCACAACACCGCGCGGCAGGCGGGTCAATAGCAGATGCGGAGCCCTGCCGGTCGGGCTGCGGGGCCACCGGATTGAGGCAGACCGAAACCTTCCAGCGAGGTTTGCCAGCCAAAAAACCCCGGAATTTCGCAGTAAGCTGGGCACTGCAATGGGGCCGCTACATGCCCTATCCAGCCCAGGAGTTTCCGTGTCACAGCACGCCCAGCCCGACCATGCCCCATCGAATCCGGGCCCATCGAATCCGGCCCAGCCGAACCAGCCCCAGAGGCCCGCACCGTCCGCGGCAGACATCAAGCGGTGGCGCCAGTACCTTGCCGACGAGCGTGCCGAAGCCGCCGTCTACCGCGACCTGGCGCAGAACCGGCAGGGCGAGGAACGCGACATCCTCCTGGCCCTGGCGGAAGCCGAGGGCCGGCACGAAGCGCACTGGCTGGCCCTGCTGGGACAACAGGCGGGCAAGGCACGGCAGGCCTCGTTCCGCAGCCGGTTCCTTGGCTTCCTTGCACGGCACTTCGGCTCGGTGTTCGTACTGGCCCTGGCCCAGCGGGCAGAAGGCCGCTCCCCCTATGCCAAGGACCCCAACGCCACCGCTGCGATGGCCGCCGACGAACAGATCCACGAGGAAGTAGTCCGTGGCCTGGCAACACGCGGCCGCAACCGCCTGGCCGGTACGTTCCGCGCCGCCGTCTTCGGCGCCAACGACGGCCTGGTCAGCAACCTGTCCCTGGTGATGGGCATGGCCGCGTCCGGGGTGGCCAGCACCGTGGTCCTGCTCAGCGGCATCGCGGGACTGTTGGCGGGTGCCATGTCCATGGGCGCCGGTGAATTCATTTCCGTCCGGTCCCAACGGGAACTCCTGGCGGCCACCCGCCCCACGCAGATCACCTTGGCCGCGGCCCCGAAGCTGGACATCGAGCACAACGAACTCCTTCTCGTCTACCTGGCCAGGGGCATGTCCCATGAGGCGGCCGAGCACCGGGTGGCAGAGCGCATGGGCCTGTTGTCCTGCGACTGTGATCCCAGCCTGTCCCTGCAGCCGGAGCTGCCGGAGGACGAAGACCAGCATGAAGCTGTCGGCACCGCATGGGGCGCGGCGCTGTCCAGCTTCTGCTTCTTCGCCTCCGGCGCGATCGTGCCCATCCTGCCGTTCCTCTTTGGCATGACCGGTGTGGCTGCCCTGGTGGTGGCCGGCGTCCTGGTGGGCATTGCCTTGCTTGCCACCGGCGGCATCGTGGGCCTGCTGTCCGGCACTTCGCCCCTGACCCGAGGCCTGCGCCAGCTCGCCATCGGGCTCGGAGCCGCCGCGGTGACCTACCTGCTGGGGCTGGTCTTCGGCACCGTGGTGGGTTAGTGGAAGAAGAGCGGCCCCCGCGCCATGGAGGCTACCGAACCCGGAGGGAAGGCGCGGGCCCACGATTCAGGGTGGTCCTGGTCAGCGCCCTCTGCGTCGCCGGAGTGTTGGGCGGTGCGCTGGTGCTGGACGATCCCAGGGTAAAGCAGCTCCTGGATTTTCGAATTGGCCCGGGCAACGGGCAGCAACGGCAGCCGGGTGGCGGCCCGGACCGTACAACACAGGACAGCGTGGCACAGGACAGTGCTGCGCCGTCCGGTGAAGCCGGCACCCGGCCTGCGGCAGAGGCCAGCCTGGACACCCCTCCCCCGGGCTTCGAGGAGGAAGACGCTCCCCTCGGCGCCCCTTCCCCGCCTGCCGTGGGCAGCGACTCGTATCGGTTCCTTGCGGTCAACGGTGACGGCAGTCCCGTGGGATATTCGCCCTGCCGGCCCCTCCACTACGTGGTGAACGCCGACCTCGCCCCGGCCGGTGCAGAGCGCCTGGTTCCGGCGGCCATTGCCACCATCTCGGCAGCAACAGGTATCAGGTTCATTGATGACGGCACCACCCGTGAACAGTCCTCGCCGCAACGGCAGCCCTACCAGCCGGACGCGTACGGCGAGCGCTGGGCACCGCTGCTCATTGCGTGGACCACGCCCGAGGTGGCACCGCAGCTGGAGGGGAAAGTGATCGGCACCGGCGGCAGCACCCATTTCAGTTACGACGACGGGCCCAAGACGTTCGTGACCGGCGACCTGGACCTGGACGCGCCGCAGATCGCCACCGAGCTGCTGAACCCGGATGGCCATCTCTACGCCACCGCGGTGATCCTGCACGAGCTGAGCCATGTGGTGGGCCTGGACCATGTGGAAGACCCCACCCAGCTGATGTACCCGGAGATCGGCACCCCTGCGGGTCTGTCCGCGGGCGACCTCAACGGGTTGTTCGAGCTGAGCAAAGCCCAGTGCCGGAAAGACCTCTAGCCGAATAGACCTTTGGCCTGAAGGACCGCTGACTACCGGAGCAGGACGGTCACCGCTTCTTCCACGGTGTCCACCAGGAAGATCCGGTCCGCCATGGGCCGGCCCGCCGCCAGGCTGCGGAGCATGGGCCACGCGGGGTATTGGTGCTCCCAGTGGTGCCTGCCCACCAGGACCATGGGCGTGAGCTTTTCCGGGGCTCCGTAGTAGTTTTCGCAGGCGTCCTGGAAAATCTCCTGGACAGTTCCGGCGGCTCCGGGCAGGAACACGATCCCTCCCTGGCAGAGCTCCAGCAGGATGGCTTCGCGGATGGCGTTCGCGAAGTATTTGGCGATGTGGGTGGCGAAGCAGTTGGGCGGCTCATGGCCGTAGAACCAGGTGGGGATTCCCAGCGACGGCGTCCCGCCGGGAAAGCGTTCGACGACGGCCGCCGCGGCCCGCGCCCACGCCGACACCGAGGGACGGAAGCCGGGAACGGCCGCGAGCATGTCCAACGCAGCCTGCAGGCCGTCGTCGTCCGCCTGGCTCAGGTAGGCACCCAGGTTCGCGGCCTCCATGGCGCCGGGCCCTCCGCCGGTGGCAACGGAATAGCCGTTTCTTGCCAGCAGCCTGCCAAGCATGGCCGCCTGCGCGTAGTCCGCGCTGCCACGCTGGGCGGCGTGCCCGCCCATCACTCCCACCATGGGCTGCCCTGACCAGGGGTGGGAATGGGTCAGCTCGTCCAGCGCGTCGCCGATTGCATGGTCGTGCAGGGCCGAGGCGAGGGTGGCGTCCACCCGGTGCCGCTGGCCCGGCTGGATGCTCCATTGGTAGATCCGCGCGTCTGGCAGCTCCTCGTAGGGGGCGCCGGCGAGCCCGTCATAGAGTTCGCCGGGCGAGTAGAGCGTGGAGCGGTACGGGTTGAAGGGGACTCCCGTGAGCCGTGGAAAGATGAGCGCTCCGCGGCGGCGGAGGGCATCCTCCATTCCCTCGTCAAAGGTGCAGCCAAGGAAAATGGCGCCCTCCACGTCGAGGCCGGCCAGGGCGGAAGCCCTGCCGCGGAGGTCCAGGGACTGCGCGTGCCAGCCCTGCAGGTGCACGGCGCCGGCCGCCAGCATGCGGTCGAAGCTTTCCAGGTCTTCCACTTCCAGGCTGCGCGGGCTGGGGCCCAGGTTCCCCGACAGGTTCATGGCTGTTGCCCCCTTCTGCTGCTCATCCACCCAGCGTAAGCCACCGGCAAAAGCAACGCGGGGTCAGATCCGGCCCTCCGGAAGCTCCGGATTGGGCTGGGTCTGACCCCGCGTTGCTTTCAGAGGTAGGTGATCAGGCAGGCAGCTTCGCGGGGACGGCGCCTTCGCGGAAGTGCGCTTCCAGGTCCTCGAGGGAATGGCCTTTGGTTTCGGGAACGAACTTGATGACGAACGCGAGCGACGCGACGTTCACCAGGACGAACAGGCCGAACGTGCCGGTGGAACCCAGCGCCTCGACGACGATCGGGAACAGGAAGGAGATGGCGGCGTTGACGGTCCAGAGGGCGAACACCGCGATTCCCATGGCGAAGCCGCGGATGGCCAGCGGGAACATTTCGGAGAGGAGCAGCCAGACGCAGGTGCCGATGAAGCACTGGACGAAGGCGACGAACAGCATCATGGCGGCGAGGATGGTGTAGCTGGCAAGGTCGGACTGGGGCAGCAGGAAGACGATCGCCAGCAGCGCCTGCGAGCCCACCACGCCGGAGAAGCCGATGACCAGCATCTTGCGGCGGCCGATGAAGCCCAGCAGCCAGATGCCCAGGATGGTCATCAGCACGGAGGTGACGCCGACGCCGATGGTGGCAACCAGCGACGCGCTCACTCCCAGCCCGCTCTTTTCCAGGATGGTGGGGGCGTAGTAGTTCACCGTGTTGATGCCGGTGGCCTGCTGCACGGTGGCAAGGCCGATGCCGATCCACAGAAGCCGGCGCATCCAGGGGTTGTTGCGGAGGTCACGCCAGGCGTGGCCGCGCTCCTCCTTTGCCGTCCGGGCAGCCTCGGCGATTTCTTCGAATTCGGCGGCTGCCTCCTGCGGGCTGCGGCTGAGGTTCAGGACACGGCGGCTGTCTTCCAGCCGGCCGCGGACGGCGTACCAGCGCGGGGACTCAGGCAGCAGCAGCATGCCGGCGAGCAGCGCGAGGGCGGGCAGCGAGGCAATGCCCAGCATGGTGCGCCAGACCTCGGTGTCGTGAATGAGGGCATCCAGCAGGGCATTGATGGCAAAGGCCAGCATCTGGCCGGTCACGATCATGAGCTCGTTGATGGTGACCATCCGGCCGCGCAGGTGGGCCGGCGCCATTTCCGCGAGGTACAGCGGGCAGGTGACGGCGGCAGCTCCCACACCGAGGCCCAGCAGGATGCGGGCCGCGATCATGAACGGAACGTTCGGGGCGATGGCGCAGCCGATGGCGCCGAAGAGGAACAGCAGGGCGCAGACCAGCAGGGATCCGCGGCGGCCCAGCTTGTCCGCCATGCGACCGCCGGTCAGGGCGCCCACTGCGGCGCCGGGAAAGAGCAGCGCGCTGACGACGGTGGCTTCCTCGACGGCGCTCATGTTCAGGGAGTCGTTCATGTACAGCAGGGCACCGGAGATGACGCCGGTGTCGTAGCCAAAGAGCAGGCCGCCGAGGGTGGAGATCACGGTCAAGCGGGCCAGGTACCCGCGGCGTTGGCTGCCGGGGGCGTTCAGGGCTTGTTTCTGCAACTGCATTGTTGCCTCTCAGATTCTCTTGGGGACCGGGACGAACCGGCCTGAGATGTGATGCGTGACACTGACTTTAGAGCGCTCTAATCATTCGCGTCAAGGAAAAGTCCTAATGTCAGCACAAATAAATTTCCGGCCGGTTCATGGCTTAGTGAAGGCATCAGCCTTGACCCGGCAGCACTGCCTGCTACGATCGAAGGCGCAAGTATGTCCTATCAAGAGAACATATGGTGGCAAAGCGGCCGCTTACGCCTCATCAGGCGGGGCTGGAGCCGTCAAGCAAGAACAGGAACGAAACGTGGCGAACAACCTGGGTCTCAGCATCGACCGTTCATCCCCCGTGCCCCTTTACCACCAGGTGGTGCAGGGCATCGAAGCCGCGATCTACAGCGGGGTCCTCGAGCCGGGCAGCCGTCTGGACAACGAGATCGACCTCGCGGCCCAGCTGAACCTGTCCCGTCCCACCATGCGCAAGGCCATGGACGAACTGGTCCGGTCCGGCCTGCTGGTGCGCAAACGCGGGGTGGGCACCCAGGTGGTTTCCAGCCAGGTGCGCCGTCCGCTGGAGCTGTCCAGCCTGTATGACGACCTCACCAACAACGGCAAGAAGCCCACCACGGACGTCCTGAGCTTCGCCCACCTCGAGGCGGACGAGGCCACCCTCGCCACACTCCAGCTCCCGGCGGGATCGAAGGTCTACCACTTCACCCGGCTGCGGAAGGTGGGCGGCAAGCCGCTGGCACTGATGGAGAACTGGGTGCGTGACGACATCGCGGACATGGACGAAGCCATGCTCGCCGCCGAAGGCCTCTACTCGATCCTCCGCCGCGGCGGCGTCAACTTCCGGCTGGCCACCCAGCGCATCGGCGCCATGACCGCCAACGAATACCAGGCGTCCATGCTGGAAGCCGCCGAGGGCTCAGCCCTGGTCACCATGGAGCGCACCGCCGTCGACGACACCGGCCGGCGCGTGGAGACGGGCCACCACGTCTACCGCGCCGATTCCTACAGCTTTGAAATGACACTCGTACAGCGCTAACCGCAAGGAGCACACTCCATGACCAACTGGGTCTACCCGCTGGGCACCGCCACTGACGGCAAGTGGGACG
The DNA here is from genome assembly GCF_003367205.1 of Arthrobacter sp. RT-1. Classification (NCBI taxonomy): domain Bacteria; kingdom Bacillati; phylum Actinomycetota; class Actinomycetes; order Micrococcales; family Micrococcaceae; genus Arthrobacter; species Arthrobacter sp. RT-1. Next base: position 113,470 of record NZ_QRGQ01000005.1, on the reverse strand, counting down.
TCTCGATCGGAACCTCCGACTCTTCCCTCATCGTGGAGGGGTGGGCACACACGGGACTGAAGGTGGCCACCCTGGCCGCAGGGGCCGACGTCGTACTTCCCGCCTCCGATGAGGAACGCATCGTGGTGCCGCTCAACGGATCCTTCACCGTAACGGTGGACGGGGACCCCTATGAGCTGCACGGCCGCGCCACCGTTTTCTCCGGTCCCAGCGACGTCCTGTACTCGGGCACCGGCCGGACGGTCACCATCAGCTCGTCCGACGGCGGACGTGTTGCCGTCGCCACGGCGCCAGCCAACGCGTCCTATCCCACCCGCCTCATCACCGCAGCGGAGACGCCGGTGGAGCTGCGCGGGGCCGGCAACTGCTCCCGCCAGGTACACAACTTCGGCACTCCCGCCGCCCTGGAAGCCGACCGGTTCATCGTCTGCGAGGTCCTCACCCCCGCCGGGAACTGGTCCTCGTATCCCCCGCACAAGCACGACGAGGAGAAGGACGGCGAGACGCATCTCGAGGAGATTTACTACTTCGAGACCCAGGTGGCAGCCGGTTCCGCCGCGCCCGCCGACGCTGACGCTGACGCCATTGGCTACCAGCGCGTCTACGCCTCCGACGAACGCCCCATCGACGTTTCCGCCGAAGTCCGCACGGGCGACGTGGTCCTGGTCCCCTACGGCTGGCACGGCCCCGCGATGGCAGCCCCCGGTTACGACCTGTACTACCTCAACGTCATGGCAGGCCCCGGCCCGGTCCGCGAGTGGCTGATCAGCGACGACCCGCACCACGGCTGGGTACGCCAGGGCTGGGACGGCCAGGACATCGACCCGAGGCTGCCCTTCGGCGCGTAGCCGCCCTTTCCGCAAATGGCATAGTGGAGTCTTGTGAAGCAGACTTCCCCCGCCCAGCGGTCAGTGACCATGGAGGACGTGGCCCGCGAGGCCGGGGTAAGCCGTGCGCTGGTGTCACTGGTGATGCGCAATTCCCCCAAGGTGTCGCCTGCCAGGCGCACGGCGGTGCTCGAGAGCGCCGCCGCGCTGGGCTACTCCCCCAACAGGCTGGCCAGCCGCCTTGCCAGCCACCGCACCAGGACGCTGGGCGTCCTGTTCCTGGACCTGCACAACTCCGTCTTCGCGGACATCTATGACGGCATCACCGAAGGGACCGCCGGCAGCGGCAACCAGGTGATGGTCGCCGTCGGCTCCGCCGACCCGGGGACGGAGCTGGAGGCGGTCCGCTCGTTTGTGGACCTGCGGGTGGACGGCGTCATCCTGGCCGGCTACACCGGTTCAGCCGAGGAGCTGGCCGCCGCACTGCGCGGGACGCCGGCGGTGGTGATCACCCGGGAGTTGGAGATCGACGGCGTGGATTCCGTCCTGTGCGACGACTTCCGGTCCGGAGCGCTTGCGGTGGAGCACCTCCACGGACTGGGGCACCGGCGGATTGCGCACGTGGACATCTCGGACTGGCTTCCGTACACGGCCCGCAGGGAAGGTTACCTGCATGCCATGGAGAAGCTTGGCCTGGCGCCGATGCTGGTGCACAGCGACATGACCGAGCGCGGCGGCCGGGCCGTGATGGAAAAGTTCCTGGCCTCGGGCGCCGAGGTGCCCACGGCCATCTTTGCGCACAACGACCTGACGGCCATCGGCATCATGGAAGCCCTGGCCTCCCACGGTCTTTCGGTCCCCCACGACGTTGCCGTGATGGGCTGCGACAACATCGAAGTGGCGGCCTCACCGCTGATCGGGCTGACGTCCATCGACCAGCATGCCCGGGAGCTGGGACAGCTGGCGGCGCAGGTCATGCTGGAGCGGATCGGCGGTACGGCCGGCCCGGCGGTGACCCGCAAGCTGGACCCCGTCCTCCTGGTACGGCGTTCCTCGGACCCGGCCGCCGGGTAGCACGGACTCCCCCGGTTCCTACTTCTGGCCGGTCAGCAGGGTGCCCCGGACCGCGGACAAAGGCACGGCGCCGAAGTCCCTGGAATCGATCGATACTCCCCGGTTGTCCCCCAGCACAAAAACGCTTCCTGCCGGGACTTTTTCGGGGCCGAAGTAGGTGGCGTCGATGCGGCTGTGGTCGATGAAGGGCTCCGGGACGGCGACGTCGTCCACATACAGTTCCGAGTCGCGGATAGCCACAGTCTGCCCTTCAAGGCCAATGACCCGCTTGATGGCGGTGCGCCCGTCGACGGGACTGGTGAAAGCCACCACCACCCCGTTACTGATCAGGCCCGCACCCGGCTTATACAGGAGCACCACCGACCCCATGGGGATGGTCGGCTCCATGCTGTCCGACGAGACAGTGAACGGTTCCAGCAGCCACGCCCTCACGGCGAGGATCACCAGGGCCGGAATCACAGCCAACGCGATGAGGCGGGGCCAGTGTCTCCCGGCTGGCCCGGGGGTCGTACCCGGCAGCCGGTGCCGGGGGGCGCGCCGCCGGCCGCTGTCGTCCATCAGTACCGTTTTCAATCCTCTTCGTCATCCAGTCGCATCTGGCGGCTACCTCAGGGCGCCGCGTTCGGGCAGGGACCTCAGCGGCACACGCTGTGGCAAGGAGTCCTCGCGTGGGGACGCAGCGGGATGCCGGCTTGCCCAGCGGACGGAAGGCGCGGCGGCCCCGAAGGTCGCTGTGACGGACGTTCCTGCGCCGGGCGTGGAAAGGACCTCAAGGGTGCCGCCCGCCTGCCGGATCGTGTCCCCCAGGATCCTTAGGCCAAAGTGGCCTTCCGGGCGGGGCTGGCTTGTATCGAAGCCGCGGCCATCATCTGAAACCGTGATCTGGGTGCGCTGGCCGGCATGGCGGATCCGGAGTGCCACCGATTGAGCCGCGGAATGCTTCGTGGCGTTCACCAGGGCTTCCCGCGCCACACGATAGACCAGGACGGCCCGGTCCCGGTCCAGCACTAGCTTGTCCGGGATCTCCATTGTCAAGGCAATACCGCGCTCCACCAAGGGTGTCTCCAGCCGCAGGAGGGAAGCCTTCAGCCCAAGCTCTTCGAGGTCCGGAGGATAGAGCTCACTGGTCATGGCGCGCAGGCTGCGGATGTTGTTCTGCAGCATCGTCCTGGCCTTGGAGAAAACCGCCTGGAGTTCGGGCGGACCGTAGCGCTCCTCCGATTCCAAAGCGTACGCCAGCCCCGACAAGTCCTGGATCACTTCATCATGGAGTTCGCTGGCGATCTGCCGGCGCTCCTGGTCAGACGCTTCAATCGCGCAGCGCAGCAGCGCATTGCGCGTCACCTGATCGAGCTGGATCCGCCGGGCCAGGCGGACGGCGGGAATCAGTTGCGTCAGCTGCAGGACTGCCAGGGACAGCAGCATCGGTGGAATCATGCCCATCAGCACTGCCCGCTGTTCGCCGCGCACCGCCACACCTGACGAGTATGTTTCAAAGATCATCGGTGCGCCGCTCGCGGAAGAAGAGCGGGCGTAGACCTCCACGAGTTCGCCGGAATCAGCCTCGTACTCGTTCTCTTCCCCGGTCTGGGATTCCAAGGTGGCGGTCGCCGGCCCGCCCTCAAGGAGGCGGCGCGCCCATTCCTCCTGTTCAAAATCCTGCCCGATGAGCGACTTCACGTCCGAATAGACCACCCGGCCGTGCTCGTCCCACACTTTGATCCTGGTTACGCCGCCGTTGGCCAGCCATGGCGCCAACCGCTCGTCGAGTAATTCCAGCGCGGCGGGATCGCGGGCCAGGAGTTGGTCGGTTAGCAGCGGCCCCACCACGTTATCGGCCAGGCGCTGCGTGAAGTCCCTTGCGTTGGCAAGGGCGTGCCGTTCCGCTTCAGCCCAGATCCAGAACGCGACGGGAGTGGCAACCAGGACGAGGGCCACGAACCCCGCGGTGAGGAACCGTGTAACAGCTGACCGGACCTCACGACGCTCGTCTACTCCAGGGGCCTTGTTCATGCTGTGGGAGGCCGCTTCCACGTGGTGTACGCGCACTGTAGGTGGCCTAACTACATGCCCGCAGGTTCCGGAAGGGATCCGGCAGCGCCGCCCAGTCCCGCCACCAGGGCCGGGTGGACGATCATGTTGCCGGGGTGGGCGTGCCGCAGGGTGTCAAGCATGACTCCCAGGGCTCCGTCTTTGGGGAGGAACCCGCAAATACCCATCGAGGCAGCCTCACGCAGCGCGTCCTGCGAGGGGTTGCCGGTGAGCATCACGATCCGGGCTTCCGAGGCTTCCGACAGGATGTGTTCGGCGGCCTTGAGGCCGGAGCCGTCCGTCAGGTAAAGGTCCATAATGACGACGTCGGGCTGCAGCTCGCGGAACATGGTCACCGCGGACTCCACCGACTTCGCCGCCCCCACACTTTTCAGGTCCGGTTCCCGGTCCAGTGCCCCGGCCAGCAGGTCCGAAAAGGTGGTGTGGTCATCAACGATCAGGATCCGCAGCCGATCGGTGTCCTGCTTGGTCAGCTGCGGTGCAGCGTCGCGGCTGCCGGCCACCACGCGGATGGAGGGACGGGCTTCTGCTGGCCCCTGGGCGGCTGCGGTGCTGGTCAGGAGCCTGGCGTGTGCCTCCTTCAGCACCGGGCTGGGCGCGCAGCCCAGTTCTTCGTCCATTACCCGGCGGCAGCGGTCGTATGCCCGCAGCGCCTCGGTTTTTTCGCCGTTGCGCTCCAGCCCCAGAATCAGGGCGGTCCAGGCCCGTTCGTTCAGGGGGTCTTCCTTGGCCGCCGCGCCGCCCCACGTTATCGCTTTGGCCACGTCCCCCACGGCCAGGGCGGTCTCGGCAGCCTGGACCCGGGCCAGGCTGACCCGGGCTGCGTGCAGGGCCCGTTCCTCCTCGGCCCAGGCCGGCAGCAGCTCATCCCCCAGCAACGGGGCCGAAGCGATCTCGAGTGCTTCGGTGAGCAGTGCCAGCGCTGCCGGCGCGTCGGCCTGGCTGGCCTGCTTGGTCAGCGTGTCGAACCGGTTCAGGTCCAGGTCCACCAGCGACCGGTCAATCGCGTAGCCGCCGGTGACCGTCCGCAACGGCCCAGTCCGGCCGGTGCCCGGCTGCAGGTGCCGCCGCAGGACACTGACATAGCTTTCCAGGGTGGGCAACGCCACCGACGGATGATTGTCACCCCACAGCAGGTCCATGATGCGGGTCTTGGACACCGCCGAGCCGAAGTTCAACAAAAGGATCTCCAGCACCTGCCGGGGCTTGGGCCCGCCAAGATCATTCGAGCCCAGCTCCATACTCCCGCGGCGGATGGTCAACGGACCAAAAACCGAAATCGTCAGCACCGGTGCCTGCGGCAACACTTCGGCAACCAGCCCCGGACCGCCGCTTTTCTTCGCCATCTCCAATGTAGCCACGATGGTGCCCCCCAAGTAGTTGAGTACTGCCTGCGTCCCATTGAACTGACGGGTCAGCAGGCGAACAACAGTGCTCATTACTCGCTTCTTCACGTGGCCTTTCCTTCCAGGTACTTAGTACCTGGGGGCAGGTACTCGGAATCCATCCGGCGGAAGCCCGGCAGATGTGCGGGGATAAAAGCCGCCTATTAGCACGTTTTTGCTGGTCAACACGCGGATTCATTTTGGGGTTCAAATGTTGGGAAAAACCTAGGTAGTCCTGCCCGGAGCCAGCGCGCCGCCGCCAAAGAATTCCCCAAGCCGGCCAGCCTACGGTGGCAGAAAACCGCTGCTGGGCGGTTTGCAACGGGCAGCTGCAGTGGTGCAGCCGTCCGGCAAAGGATGGGAAACACGATGAAACTGCGTACCGGAACCGCGAGGGTGGCCACCATCCGGGTGGGCCGGGGTTGGCACGTGGTACGGGCAGGACTGCGGACGGTCCGGTTCCGTGTCCTGGCCACGGTCCTTGGGTTCCTGGCGGCCGGGCTGCTGGCCGCCGGTATCACCACCCTCACCCTTGACCTGGGCAACCTTAACAACCGGGTCAATGAGGACCTCCTCCTTCAATCCGGGCGGCTGCACGATATCGTGGAGCAGGGCGTTCCGGGTGGAGGGCCGTATACCTCGCTGGATGAGCTGTTCACCGTGTTCCTCCAGGGTGACGCTCCGGGCAGGTACGAATCGGTGATGGCCACCGTGATCGGCGGCAACACCTTCCTGCCAGCCGCCGGGCAACCCGGCACCCCCGATGCTTCCCAAGTGCTGGATGCAGCACGCGCCGCGCACGTGGAGGGCCGCACCGCCTTCCATGACGTGACGCTGGACGGCCGGACGGTGCGCCTGGCCATCACGTCCGTATCCCTGGAACGCGGAGCCCCCGGCGGGCTCCTGGTGGCAGCGAACGAAATTGGCCGCCAGCGCGAGCAGATGATGGCGTCGTTTGGCACCTTCGGCGTGGCTTCGCTGGCTACGCTGCTGCTGGCGGGAGCGGTAGGTTTCACCGTCACGGGCCGGCTGTTTGTTCCGGTCCGCCGCCTGCGCCAGGCCACGGAATCCATTACGTTCGAGGACCTGAGCAGCCGCGTCCTTGTGCCGCCTGGTGACGACGACGTCTCGCAGCTGGCAACGGACTTCAACCGCATGCTGGACAGGCTGGAGACGGGCATCGCGGACCAGCGCCAATTTGTGGATGACGCCAGCCATGAGCTCCGGACTCCCCTGACCATCATCGGCGGCCATCTTCAACTGCTGCAGGCGGAAGACCCCCGGGACGTCCGTGAGACCCAGGCGTTGCTCCTGGAGGAACTGGACCGGATGCAGTCCCTGGTGGACGAGCTCCTGCTGCTGGCCAGGAGCGGCCGGCCCGACTTTGTCCGGCTGGAGTGGGTCGACGCCGATTCCTTCCTTGTGGCGGCCATGGACAGGATCAAGGTCCTGGCGGACCGGCGGTGGCAGATCGACACCATGCCGGGCGGACGGTTCCGCGCGGACCGCAACCGCCTCACCCAGGCGGTGGAGCAGCTGGCGGCTAATGCAGTGCAGTCCACCCGGCCGCATGACGTGATATCCCTCGGCGCAGCCTGGGTTGGGGCGCTGGACGTCACTGTGCCGCCTGCACCTTCCGCACTTTCCGGAGCCGGCGTCGAAATCTGGGTGGCGGACTCGGGATGCGGCATCAGCGCTGCCGACCAGGAACGGATCTTTGACCGTTTCGCCAGGGCCGGAGTATCGCGTGGCACGGAAGGATCCGGCCTGGGGCTGCCGATCGTCAAGGCCATCGCCGAAGCCCACAGCGGGTCACTGCGGGTGATCTCGCAGGTCAATGAAGGCAGCACATTCGTACTCTCCCTGCCCGGAGGAACCCCATGACCCGAATACTGATCGCCGACGACGAACCACGGATCGTGAGCTTCATCGCCAAGGGCCTCACGGCTGCCGGGTACATCACCTCCTCGGCGGAGGACGGCATCCGGGCGCTGGACTACGCCAGTTCCGGCGACTTCGACCTGCTCATCCTGGATATCGCTATGCCGCGGATGGACGGCTTTGCGGTGCTTACCGCGCTGCGCGCTATGCGCTGCACGGTTCCGGTGATCGTCCTGACCGCCAAGGATTCCGTCCAGGACACCGTGGCAGCGCTCGACGGCGGCGCGGACGACTACATGAGCAAACCGTTCCGCTTCGAGGAGCTGCTCTCAAGGATCCGCCTGCGGCTGCGCCACACGGCGGGCTTTCCGGCCCCACCGGCCCCCACAAGCGGTGACCTCAGCCTGGACGTCGACCTTCGCAGCGCAACTGTCCGTGGCAGGACGGTGCCGTTGTCCGCCCGGGAGTTCGCGATGGCCCGGGTGTTCGTGGAAAACGAAGGCAAGGTGCTGACCAGGGAACAGCTGCTGAGCCGGGTGTGGGGCTACGACTTTGACGGGTCCTCCAACGTGGTGGATGTCTACGTGGGGTACCTGCGCAACAAGCTCGGCCCCCAAAGAATTGTGGCAGTCCGCGGCGCCGGGTACCGGTTCGTGGCCCTTCAGGATGCCCCATCCCCTGCCCGTTCCGGCGGATGAGAGGTCTCTCATAAAAGTCTCATCCCCCTCTCACCGTGGCCCGGCAGGGTGGGAACACAACAAGGAAAGGCGAACCGATGAAAAAGTTTTGGTACCTCCCCATCGCAGCAGTGGCAGGTGCGGCGAGTCTTACGGTGTGGGCACAGGCCAATGCGGGCCCGCCCCCTGCAGTCTCTCCCGGAGTGGTGGTGGCCGACGTGCAGTCCGGCAGCGGCACCGCCAAACCTGGGGAACAGCCGGCCCTGCTTGCCACTCCGACGCCCACGCCCACTTCCACGCCCAGCATCACCGCGATACCTGACCACACGGCCCCGGAGACACAACGCATCCAGGTTGAACTGCAGACGTATCCCCCGCTGCAACCGACCCACAGCCCTACCCACAGCGTGGGCGATGACAAGGGCGGACTGAGGCCGGACGGGGTTTCCGACGATGGCCCCCTGCACGATGTGGGTGACGACAAGGGCGGGCTCAGGCCGGACGGGGTTTCCGACGACGGCCCCCTGCACGACCTGGGCGACGACAAAGGCGGGCTCAGGGACGACAGCGAGTCAGACGACGGCCCGGGCGACGACAAAGGCGGTGACCGGTAGACCTTGGGATGGCACCAAGCTTTTCCCTAGAACATCCCTGCACCATGACCTTGTTCAGCCGACTCGACTGGGAAGTCGGCGCTACTGGGGAGCATGTGCAGCATGAAAGCGATACGACGCGGGTCAGCGCACTCAGGACAGCAGAAAACCGGCGGAAGGGGCCTTAAGGCGCTGGCAGCATCAGGAGCAGTCGCTTTGGCTGCCTCCATGGGCCTGCCGCCGCTCGCGGCCCATGCCGTGCAGGCCCCCGTGGGCGCAGGGTTCACGGTGACACCTTCGGACTTGTCCTTCATCCTGAAGCAGATCAAGATCGCCGAAGCGCACGTGGCCAACACCACGTCCGAGACCGGGCCCTGCGGCGCCCTGGTGGGACCCGGCCCCAACCAGCTTGCCAGCCCGCTGCTGTCCCACGGGCTGCGCACAGTTGACGGAAGCTGCAACAACCTCCAGCAGGGCCAGGAGACCTTCGGCGCGGCAGACCAGGTGTTCCCGCGGCTGGGATCCAAGTCGTTCGGCGACGCCGAAAGGGGCTCCTTTGGCGGTCCCCCCGTCGCCACGAGCTACACGCAGAAGTCCGGCAGCGTTTTCGACTCGCGGCCGCGAACCATCAGCAACCTGATCGCCGACCAAACGTCAACCAACCCCGCCGCTGTGGCCGCCGCCGGGTTCCCGGCGCGGACCCAGGGCAACGAGGGCGTGGTGCCCTGCGTCGTCGACCCGGACCCGGAGGCGGTTCCTCCCGTTGCTGCCGAGCCGGACGGCTGCGTCCCCTCGCACAACACCCTGTTCATTCCCAACGTAACCACCGACGTCGGACTCTCACCGCCCTACAACTCCCTTTTCACCCTCTTCGGCCAGTTCTTTGACCATGGCATCGACCAGACGGTCAAGGGCGGCGGCACCGTCTATGTTCCGCTCAAGGCCGATGACCCGCTGATCGCGGGGCCGGACCACGTGTTCGGCAACGCGGATGACCTCAATCCGCACATGCGCTTTATGGTCCTGACGCGCGGCATGAACCAGCCGGGCGCGGACGGTGTCCCGGGGACGCAGGACGATGTCCAGGATGCCCTGAACACCAACTCGCCCTGGGTAGACCAGAGCCAGACGTACACGTCCCATGCCTCCCACCAGGTGTTCCTGCGCGAGTACGTCAATAACGCAGCCGGGCAGCCGGTATCGACGGGTGCCTTGCTGGGCGGCCCGGCCGGCACGCCCGAGGCCGGCGGCATGGCCACCTGGGCCACCACCAAGAAGCAGGCCCGGGAGCTGCTCGGCATCCAGTTGCTGGACAAGGACGTCCTCAACGTCCCCATGCTCGCCGCCGATGCCTATGGGAAGTTCATCCCGGGCCCGAAGAACGGGCTCCCGCAGTTTGTCACGAGGTCAGGACTGGTCGAGGCAGACCGCACCGCGAACGGTGGCCTGGGAACCCTGGTGCCGCAGGACGTGCTGTACTTCCACACACCGTTCCTGACGGACATCGCGCACAACGCCGATCCGTCGCTGCAGGACACCGACCACAATCCGGCAACACCGCGTGTCGCGCCGGTGCCGGATGCAGACACCTCCGCGTCTGCAGATTTCATGAGCCAGGCTCCCGGCACGTATGACGACGAAATGCTGAACGCACACTTCATAGCTGGCGACGGCAGGGTCAACGAGAACATCGGGTTGACCGCCATCCACCAGGTCTTCCACTCCGAGCATGACCGCCTGGTGGAAGATATCAAGAGGGTCCTCAGCACCGATGCGTCCACCCGGGGCGCTGCCGCCCTGCCCGAGTGGAAGCTTGCCACCGGGGCAGACGGCTGGAACGGCGAACGGCTTTTCCAGGCCGCGCGGTTCATCGCGGAAATGGAGTACCAGCACCTGGTCTTCGAGGAGTTCGCGCGGAAAATCCAGCCCGCCATCAACCTCTTCGAACCCTTCGCCTTCTCGCAGACGGACATCAATCCCGCGGTCAGCGCCGAGTTCGCCCACGCCGTATACCGGTTCGGCCACTCGATGCTGACGGAGACCATTTCCCGCCGGAACGAGGACGGCCCGGGTGCCGACGGCGTGTGGGGGAATTCCGACGACGTCCGCGGGTCCCAGAACGATATCTCCCTCCTGGAGGGCTTCCTGAATCCGCCCGAATACACCGACGGCGGCCCCGCCGGGCCGCTGACCTCCGAAGAGGCCGCGGGCAGCATCATCATGGGAATGTCGGACCAGGTCGGGAGCGAGCTGGACGAGTTCGTCACGGATACGCTGCGGAACAAGCTGCTGGGACTGCCCATGGACCTGGCCGCGATCAACCTGACCCGTGCCCGGTCCGAAGGTTTGCCCACGCTGAATGCGCTGCGCCGGGAACTGCATGGCGCCACGAACGACAGCCAGCTCAAGCCGTACACCAACTGGATCGACTTCGGCGAAAACATCAAGCACCCGGAGTCGCTGGTCAACTTCGTGGCCGCCTACGGCAAGCACCCGTCGATCGTGCAGGCCACCACCCTTGAGGCCAAGCGCACGGCGGCCCGGCTGATCGTCAGCCCGGACACCCTGGCCGGTGAGGTTGCGCCGGAGGACGCCGTGGCGTTCATGAACAGCATCGACGGCTGGGCCAACAACGGCACCGCCTCAACCACCGGACTCGATGACATCGACCTGTGGATGGGCGGCCTGGCCGAACGGACTAACCTGTTCGGCGGCCTGCTCGGCAGCACGTTCAACTACGTCTTCGAGAGCCAGATGACCGATCTGCAGAACGGTGACCGGCTCTACTACCTGGCGCGCACCCCCGGGATGAACCTGATGGCGCAGCTCGAAGGAAACTCCTTCGCGGAGATCATCATGCGCAACACCAATGCCCAGGCGCTGAAAGCCGACGCATTTGCCACTGCAGACTGCAAGTTCGAGCTGAAGAACCTGGCCGGAACTCCGGAGGGCTTCGCGGCTTCCGGCAACACCGTGGCGGACGATCCGGCGTCGGAGTGCAACGAGGCAGCATTGCTGATCCGCATGCCCGACGGCACCATCAAGTACCGTGCTTCGAACTCGGTGGACCCGGCCGGCATCAACGGCCAGGCCGTGTACAACGGCTCCAGCAATGCCGACCGCATCTACGGCGGTGTGGACAACGACACCATGTGGGGCGGCCTCGGCAACGACGTGATCGAGGGCGGTGACGGCGCCGACACCGTCCTGGGCGGCGACGGAAACGACATCATCACCGACCTCGCCGGGGACGACATCCTGAAGGGCGGGCCGGACAATGACGCGATCGACGGCGGCCCCGGCCTGGACATCCTCATCGGCGGGGACGGCAGGGACTTCATCAACGGCGGTGCGAACTCGAACGAGACGTTCGCCGGTGAAGATGACGACTTCGTGATCGCCGGTGAAGGCCTGGACGCCGTCTTCGGCGGCGGCGGGAATGACTGGGTGGAAGGCGGCGACAGCCCCGACCTCCTGATCGGCGACTCCAGCAACCTGTTCTTCCTGGACGACTCGCAGAAGCCCGGCAATGACATCCTCATGGGCCAGGGCGGCGACGACGACTATGACATGGAGGGCGGCGACGACATCGGCATTGCCGGCCCCGGCGTCGAAAAAGTGGCGGGCGCGTCCGGCTACGACTGGGAAATGGGGCTCTTCGATCCCCAGCCCCAGGACGCCGACCTCGAGCTTCCGATCGAGCCGCTGGACATCCTCCAGGTTGGCGTCCGGGACAGGTACAACGAGGTGGAAGCCCTCTCCGGCGGCCCGCTCAATGACGTGCTCCGGGGGGATGACATCATCCCGAGCACAAGGGGCGGTGGCGGCTTCATCGGCTGCGACGTCCTGGACCAGGCCGGCGTGGACCGCATCGCCGGGCTCAACCAGCTCATCCCGTCCCTTCCGACGCCCCTCGCCGACGTCGTCAACGCATCCGCATCCCAGGAATGCCCCGTGCTGAACGGGCCCCAGGTCTGGGGCGAAGGCAACATCCTTCTCGGCGGCGGCGGCGACGACGTCCTCGAAGGCCGCGGCGGCAACGACATCATCGACGGCGACCGCTACATGAGCATCCGGCTCAGCATCCGCACCAACGCTGCAGATGCGTCCACGGAGATCGGCAGCGCCACCTCAATGACCGCACAGTACCAGCGCAACGCCGACGGCGCCCTCACCGGACCCACGCTGCAGCAGGCGGTATTCGCAGGGACCGTGGATCCAGCCAACATCATCGTGGTGCGGGAAATCCTGAGCTCCGCCGAAGGGACGGACAGCGCGGTCTTCTCGGACCTCGAAGCCAACTACACCATCACCACCACCGGCGGCGACGGCACCATGGGCTCCCCTGGCTCTGTCACCACAGTCACCCACAACGGCGGTGAGGACGGTACAGACACCCTTCACAACATCGAAACCCTGGTCTTCGGCGACGGGCTCGACGACGGTGAAGGGGACGGGGTGGAGGATGAGGATCCCGTAGACGTGGACGACGACGTGGACGAGGTCGAAGACGGCGTCGACGGCGGAACCGACGACGGGACTGAGGACGTGACCGAGGACGAGGTCGACGAAGGGACCGACGGCGGAACCGACGACGGTGCCAACGACGGCGTGGACGTCATTCCGGGCGATGGCGAGGTTGTGGTGATCGTTGACCCGGCGCCGGGTACGGATCCAGCTCCCAACCCCGCGCCCGTGGATCCCGCTCCAGCCAACCCGAACCCCACACCCGTGGATTCGGGACCGGTGGACCAGGCACCCGTCGATCCCGCACCCGTCGATCCCGCACCCGTGGATTCGGGACCAGTGGACCCGGCACCCGTGGATCCCGCGCCGGTCGACCCCGCACCCGCGGACCCGGCACCCGTCGATCCCGCACCGGTCAACCCGGCACCTGCGAATCCCGCACCCGCAGGCTTCCTCGTCCGGACCGTCGATTCCAACGGTAACCAGGTGGGTGCCATCCAGGCTGCTGAGAACGGCGCCTCGAGGATGGTGGTCCGTGGCCTGGAGAACGGTGCAGCATACCGGTTCCAGGTTGCCCCCGCCGGGGAAGGCGAACCCGTCTTTTCCGAGCTGAGTAAGCCCGTCACCCCCGGCGCCACAGCCGAGGAACGCACCAGGGCTAACCAGCGCGGCACCGTGGAGCGGGATGCGGAAGCACCTTTGGCAGCCGCCGGACAGGACCAGCCGCCGGCTACGGGCAGTGCACCTTTCGGGGGCACATTCGGCACGGTGGCACCGATTGCCCTCGCGGCCCTGGCCGGGTACGTTTCCACCGGTCCCGGTGCCGTGGTCGCGGCCATCACCACCGGCGGCCTCCTGGCTGCTGCCGCCTTGTTGGCGTACAAGGTGCTCCGGTATCGGGCCTACGCCAGGAAAGCACTTGCCAACTCGGATGCAGGTCCAAAACCTGAGTAAGTCCGCATAGTCCACGGCATCTTCGCCAATGCCAGGTGTGACCTGCCAGCCAACAGGCTGTGCAGGTCACATCTGGTTAACCCCGCTGCGCAACAGTCCCTGCACTCGGGCCCCGCCGGTGTCAGCGGGCGGGAAGTGGGTCACCGGCCCGCTCCGGCACTTCCACCGGACCGGGTGCATCACTCCGCCTGGCGGCTGCCGCGGCGAAGGCCATCACTGCCAGGCCCAGGAGCGTGATGCCCGCGCCGGCCCAGATCGGCGAAGTGTAGCCAAGCCCCGCGGTGATGGTCACCCCGCCCAGCCACGCGCCCAACGCGTTGCCCACGTTGAATGCACCGATATTGGCGCCGGACGCCAGCGTGGGCGCAGTGCTGGCATACTTCATCACCCGCATCTGCAGTCCGGGAACAGTGGCGAAACCGAAGCCGCCCATCAGGACCAGGGAGGCAACCGTCAGCACCTGGTTACCGGCCGTGAGCGCGAAGGCCACCAGAACTGCACCCAGGACGGCGAGCACCACCAGCAGGGTCCGGTCCACATTCCGGTCGGCGGCCTTGCCGCCCAGGGTGTTGCCGGCAAAGAGGCCAACGCCAAACACAATGAGCAGCCACGGCACGGTGGTGGCAGCAAAACCGGACACTTCGGTCAGTGTGTACGCAATGTAGGTGAAGGCCCCGAACATGCCGCCGAATCCCAGGATGGTCACTGCGATGGATAGCCAGACCTGCCCCGACCGGAAGGCCTGCAGCTCCCGCCGCAGGCCGCCGGCCTGCCCCCTGGTGCCGGCGGTGGCAGGAACAAGTGCCAGAATCCCGGCGAGCGCCACCACGCCAATCACGGTAATGGCCCAAAAGGTGGCACGCCATCCGGCAGCCTGGCCCAGCAGGGTCCCGAACGGAACGCCCAGGACATTGGCTGCGGTCAGGCCGGTGAACATCAGGGCAATGGCGCCTGCCCTCTTCGCCGGCGCCACCATGTCCGCCGCCACAACGGCACCAATGCCGAAGAAAGCGCCGTGGGCAAGGGCTGCGATAACCCTGCCAAGCATCATGGGCCAATAGCCTGACGACGTTGCGGACAGCAGGTTCCCCACGATGAACAGGAGCAACAGGGTGGCCAGCACGGGTTTCCGGTCGAAACGGGTCACCCCTGCCGTCAGCCCCAGGGCGCCCACCACCACGGCCAGTGCGTAGCCCGAGATGAACCACCCCGCCGATGCCTCGCTGACACCGAAGTCGGCGGCCACCTCGGGCAGCAGCCCCATGATGACGAATTCCGTGAGTCCGATTCCGAACCCGCCGAGGGCAAGGGCCAGTAAACCAGTAGGCATGGGAAATGCTCCTTTGAGCTGTACTCGGTACGGGAAGGCGCCTAAGATAGTTGCAGACGCGGTATTTATTGTTGCACATGCAAATATACCGCGCAAGCAACTATTTCCGTATCCGCCGGCGGTCACTTCGGGGCCGCCAGCCAAAAGGAGCAAACACCATGGGCATCAAGGACGACGCCGTAGAGGTCCGCGCGCAGGGATGGCGGACCCTGGCGGCCCTCCACGGACTGATTGAGAACGAACTGGAGCGGTCACTCCAGGCGCACTCGAAGCTGTCCGTTGTGGAGTACACGGTCCTGGACGCACTCAGCCGCCAGGATGGCTGGCACATGCGCATGCAGCAGCTCGCCCGGGCCACCGCCTTGAGCCCCAGCGCCACAACCCGGCTGGTCAACAGGTTGGAGGACAGGGGACTCCTGACGCGGATTCTTTGCGACGACGACCGGCGCGGAATCTACACCGAACTCACCTCGAGCGGCATCAGCCTCCTCGAAAAAGCCCGGCCGGTTCATGACGAAACGCTGGAACGCGCGTTGGCCGGGGCGCTGGACATCCCCGAACTGGCACCCCTCGTGGACGCCCTGCCAAAGCTGCACGTCCGGGCCTGACACGACAACCACGAGTGCCCCTTTGAGACTGGCTCAAAGGGGCACCCGTCCGTCCCGTGCTGTACGGCGGCTGCTGTTAGAGGCTGTGGCCCACTGCGGCTTCAGGCTTCTTTCCCGCCACGTTTTTGAAGTAGTGCTCCAGGTCTTCCAGGCTCTTGTCCTTGGTCTCCGGGACGTACTTCGCGGCGAACGCGATGGCGCCGACGCCCAGGACGGCAAATACGAAGAACGTGCTGGAGAGTCCGATAGCGGCCAGGAGCTGCGGGAAGCCGAAGCCCACCAGGAAGTTCACAATCCACAGCACAAACGCGGAAGCACCCATGCCCAGGCCGCGCATCTTGAGCGGAAAAATCTCAGAGAGCATCAGCCAGGTAACCGGCGAGATGGCCCCCTGCTGGAACGCGAGGAAGGTAACCGTCAGCGACAGGATGACGAAGCCGCGGGCGGCGCCCTCGGGCAGGATCAACGAGAACAGGCCGATCAGCAGCAGGGCCGACGTCGTTCCCACCTGGCCCGTGATCAGCATGCGGCGGCGGCCCACCTTGCCCAGCAGCCAGATGCCCACGAACGTGGCAAGCACCGAGATCACGCCGTTGGCGATGTTGGCCGTCAGCGCCGCTTCCCGGCCAAAACCTGACTGTGCCAGAATCTGCGTGCCGTAGTACATGATGGAGTTCACGCCGGTAATTTGCTGGATAACGGCCAGCCCCAGGCCCACGAAGAAGATTCGGCGGAGCCACGGGATGCCGAGGTCCTTCCACGAACCCATCTTGGACTTGTAGTCCTCAACGGCCATCGCCTTGACCTCTTCGAACTCCGTCCGGGCCTCGGCCTGTGAGCGGATGCGCTGCAGCACGCTGAGGGTCTCACCGAAGCTGCCCATCGACGCCAGCCAGCGCGGGCTCTCCGGCATGAAGTTCATACCGATCCACAGTGCGATGGCGGGAAGCGTGGCGATCACCAGCATCCAGCGCCAGATGCCGCCGGATTCCCCGAAGGTGTTGCCAAGGTAGGCGTTGAAGATGAAGGCCAGCAACTGCCCGGTCACGATCATCAGTTCGTTCTGGGTGACGATCCGGCCGCGCCGGGCACTTGGCGATACTTCGGCGAGGTAGACGGGCACGGTGACGGACGCGCCGCCGACGGCGAGGCCCAGCACGAACCGGGCGGCGATCATCACCTCGGTGTTGGGGGCGAATGTGCAGGCCAGCGTTCCCACCAGGAAAATAATCGCAAGGACCATGATCATCTTGCGTCGTCCGTTGCGGTCCGCGAGGCGGCCGCCGAACAGGGCACCGAACGCTGCGCCGAACAGCAGCGAGGACGTCACCAGCCCTTCGGTCAGGGGAGTCAGCCCCAGGTCCTCCTGCATGTACGGCAGGGCGCCGTTGATCACGCCGGTGTCGTAGCCGAAGAGCAGGCCACCGAACGTGGAGATGATGGTGACGGTCCGGAGCGCCTTCTTGTGGTTGGGGGGCTTCGTTCCGGTTGCCGCAGGCACAGGGCCACTCATTGGCTGACCTTTTGGATGTACTGCTTCATGGCGTCCAGCTGGTAGCGGGAGACGTCCTCGGCGTTCTCGTCCTCGGCGAAGACACTGGACACCATCACGGTGTCGTCCCTGTCAAGGAAGCCGATTTCCTTGAGGCCGCCGAAGAACTCGTCCCAGTTCACGTCGCCGTCGCCGATTTTCAGGTGCTGGTGGACGCGCACGGGGTTGCCCGGCGGGTTGGTGATGTAGCGCAGTCCGTGCGAGGCGTGGTGGTTCATGGTGTCGGCCACGTGCACCAGGCGCAGCTTGTCCCCTGCCGCCCGCATGATGTCCAGTGGCTGGTTCTTCATGTGGAAGCTGTGCGATGCCACGTACACCATGCCCACGTTCTTCGAGTTCAGGCCGCGGATCACGCGGATAGCGGCGAGGCCTTCTTCAACGAAGTCGTCCGGGTGTGGATCGATCAGCAGGTCGATGCCCTCCCGCTCGATGATGGGCAGCAGTTCCTCCATGGAGCGGTAGAAGGCCCGCTCGGACTCCTCCGCCTTCTCCGGGCGTCCGCTGAACTCAGTGTTCATGGTGCTGGCGCCGAGGTCCACGGTGATCTGGATGGCACGCTTCCAATAGCGGACCGCCGCCTCCCGGGCATCCTCATCCGGGCCGGACCAGCGCAGCACAGGCAGGACGGATGCGATTTCGATTCCCGCATCCCTGCAGGCCTTGTTCAGCTGGCCCACCAGTTCATCATCCGCTTTGGGGTGGTTGTAGAAGGGGATGAAGTCCGCGTGCGGGGTCATCTGCATGTACTTGTAACCGAGGTCCGCAACCACCTTCGGGAACTCGAGCAGGCTGTGCGAGTGGTGGAACGGGGTGGGGTCAAGCGCGATTTTCACGTAAAACACTCCATTGTGGATCAGTTATGGGAGGAGCCGGGAAGGGGACGGACGTGTCCGTCCCCTTCTCCTGCATCTACTTGTACAGGTCGGGCTTGGCGGCCAGCTTCACAGCCACCTTTTCGCCGTTCTTCTGCGCCTCAACGCCGGCTTCACAGCAAGCCGCGGTGGCGTAGCCGTCCCAGGCGGTGGGACCGCCGATTTCGCCGCGAAGTGCGGCATCCACCCATGACTGGATTTCGACGTCGTACGCCGCACCAAAACGTTCTTCGAAGCCGGGGGTGACGTTGCCGCCCCAGCGGCCGGCGCTGCGGGTGTAGGGGCCCTTGTCGCCGCCGATGCTGACGACGCCCTCTTCGAAGGAAGCCTGGGTGGCCACTTCGTAGCCGAACTTGGCATTGACGTAGATCTCGACGTCGGCCAGGACGCCGGACTCTGTCTCAAGCAGGACGTGCTGGGGATCGTGCTGTCCGGAGGGCGCGTTCTTGGTGGCCTTGCCCAGGCGGACCTGGATGCTGGTGATCTCCTCGCCGGTGAAGAAACGGATCGCGTCGAACTCGTGGACAACGGAGTCGTTGATCAGCATCTCGTTCGTGAAGCCCTCCGGCGTGGTGGGGTTGCGGTGCTGGTGGTGCAGCATGAGCAGCTCGCCCAGTTCATGGTCGCGGATGATCTTGCCCAGCGAGGCGTACTCTGCGTCGAAGCGGCGCATGAAGCCCACCTGGATGCGCTTGTGGCCCAGTTCAACCTCGGCCTGGACAATCTTCCAGGAGGACTCGGCATCCGGCGTGAGGGGCTTTTCGCAGAGGATCGGGATGTCCTTCGCGATCGCCTTGAGCAGGATGTCCTCGTGCAGGAAACCGGGCGTGGCGATGAGCACGGCGTTGACGTCGCCGTTGTTGAGGGCTTCCTCAGCGTCGGCCAGGGCGACGGCGCCCGGGATGCCTTCGATGGCCGCCTCTGCACGGGCCAGGTCAACGTCCACGACGGCGGCAACTTCGGCTCCGTGGATGCGTGTGTGGAGCCGCTGGATGTGGTCGGCGCCCATGCGTCCGGCGCCGATGACGGCTACGCGGAGGGTTTCAGTCATTGTTCTGTCCTTTTGAGTGTCTGTGGCGGGGGTTAGCTGACGGCGGTACGGGAGCCGCAGGACAGCAGGTAGTTGCGCGTGCGCTTGGCAATGGGCATGGGCACGTCGAAGGCGACGGGGTACATGTCCTGCTCCACGATGCCGAAGATGGGGCGGTCCAGCGCTTCGACGGCTTCGATGACGGCGCGGAGGTCCGGCAGTCCGTTCGGCGGTTCGGTCATGACCCCGGCCAGGTTGGCGGCCGCCCAGGTCATGTTTTCCTCGTTGACTTTCTTGAGGATCTCCGGATTGATCTGCTTCAGGTGCAGGTAGCCGATTCGGTCCGGGTAGTTCTTGATGAGTTCGAGGCTTGAGGCGCCGCAGTATTCAGCATGTCCGGTGTCCAGGCACAGGTTCAGGTACTGCGGGTCCGTTGCGCCCAGCAGCGTTTCGATGTCCTCCTGCACGCCGACGTGGGAGTCCGCGTGCGAGTGGAACTGCTGCTTCAGGCCGAAGTCCTCCAGCAGGGTCTTGCCCAGGCGGTTGTGCCCGGCGAACAGGTCACCCCAGGCCTTGTCGCTGAGCGTGCCGCTTTCCACGGCTTCGCCGGTAACGTCATCGCGCCACATGGCCGGGATCACCACGATGTGCTCGCCGCCCATGGCTGCCGTCAGTTCAGCCACCTTGCGGGCCGGCTCCCAGGCGGTTTCCCACTGGTCCAGGCCACGGTGGAACGCGGTAAACACGGTGCCGGCGGTGACTTTGAGGTCGCGCTGCTTCAGTTCCTCTGCGAGGCGGGTGGGGTCGGTGGGCAGGTAGCCGTACGGGCCCAGCTCGATCCACTTGTAGCCGGACTCAGCCACTTCGTCGAGGAAGCGCTCCCATGGCGTCTGCTTGGGGTCGTCCGGGAACCACACACCCCAGGAGTCCGGAGCGGTGCCGATGATCAGTTTGTTCTCAGTCATTTTCACTCCTTTTGGTTTCGACAGGCTCAACCACCGGTGGTTGAGCCTGTCGAAACCAAGGCGGTTATTAGTTCGACGGGAAGTTGTAGGAGGCGCCGGAGGCGTGGTGGGTTTCAGGCCAGCGGGAGGTGATGACCTTGCCGCGGGTGTAGAAGGAGACGCCTTCGGGGCCGTAGATGTGCTTGTCACCGAAAAGCGAGGCTTTCCAGCCGCCGAAGGAGTGGTACGCCACGGGGACGGGCAGGGGCACGTTGATGCCGATCATGCCGACGGTGACGGAGCGCTGGAACTTCCGGGCTGCTGCGCCGGAGGAGGTGAAGATGGCGGTGCCGTTGCCGTAGGGGTTGGCGTTGATCAGCTTGATGCCGTCCTCGAGGGTGTCGACCCGGACCACCACGAGCACGGGGCCGAAGATTTCCTCGGTGTAGGCGGTCATTCCGGTCTTGACGTGGTCGATGACGGTGGGTCCTACCCAGAAGCCGTCTTCGTGGCCGGGGACCACCAGGTCGCGGCCGTCCACCACCATGGCGGCGCCGGCCTGTTCTGCTTCGGTGACGATCCTGACGATGCGTTCCTTGGAGGCGGGGGTGATGACCGGGCCCATTTCGGCGTCGGGCGCGGTGCCGTTGTTGACCTTGACGGCCAGGGCGCGTTCTTCGACCTTCTTGACGATGAGGTCCGCGGCGTCCCCGACCGCCACGGCGACGGAGATGGCCATGCAGCGTTCGCCGGCGGAGCCGAACGCGGCGGCGGCCAGGTGGTCGGCGGCGTTGTCCAGGTCGGCGTCGGGCATGACGATGGCGTGGTTCTTGGCCCCGCCGAGGGCCTGGACGCGCTTGCCGTGCTTGGTGGCGGTCTCGTGGACGTACTGCGCGATGGGAGTGGAACCGACGAAGGAGATGCCGTCCACGTCCGGGTGGGTCAGGAGTCCGTCCACGGTTTCCTTGTCACCGTGCAGGACCTGGAACACGCCGTCGGGCAGGCCCGCCTGCTTCCACAGCTTTGCCAGCAGCATGGACGCGGAGGGGTCGCGTTCGGAGGGCTTGAGGATGAAGGCGTTGCCGGTCGCGATGGCCATCGGGGCCATCCACAGCGGCACCATGACGGGGAAGTTGAACGGCGTGATGCCGGCAACAACGCCGAGGGGTTCACGGAAGTTGAACACGTCGATCCCGGTGGAAACCTGGTCGGAGTAGTCGCCCTTGAGCAGCGTCGGGATACCGCAGGCGTATTCGATGACTTCCAGGCCGCGGCCGATTTCACCCTTGGCGTCGGAAAGGACCTTGCCGTGCTCGGCGGTGATGAGGGCGGCCAGTTCGTCGACGTGGCCGGCGACCAGTTCGCGGAATTTGAAGAGCACGGCGGTGCGCTTGGCCAGGGAGATGTCGCCCCAGGTATCGGCGGCCTTGCGGGCGGCGGCAACGGTGGCGTCCAGGTCTGCGCGATTGGCCAGCCGCAGCTCCGCGGTGACCTGCCCGGTGGCAGGGTTGTAGACGGACGTGGTGCGGTCACCCTCGCCGGCAGTTTCGGCGCCGTTGATGAAGTGGTGAATCGTAGTGGTCTCAGTGGTGGTGGCAGTCATGGGGACTCTTCCTTGAGTAAGGGGTGTGGGTTAGCCGAGCAGTTTGCGCTGGCGGTTCTTGTGGCCGGTGTAGGTCTGGAATGCCTGTTTCGTGGAGTCCAGTTCGGAGACCTGGGAGACCGGGACGTCCCACCATGACTCGGAGCTGGGCGCGTCCAGCAGGGGATCGGATTCGACGTGGATCAGGATTGGACCGCCGCGTTCCGGCGCGGCCTTGGCGTCGCGGATGGCCTGTTCGAGTTCGGCGATAACCTTCTCCCCCGGCTCGATCCGGATGACCTTCACACCCAGGGACTCGGCGTTCAGGGCCAGGTCCACCGGCAGGGTTTCGCCCTCGTCGAAGCTGTGCTGTTCCTCGTTCAGCGTCCGGTACTGGGTACCGAACCGCTGGGAACCGAGCATCTCCGAGAGCGAGCCGATGGAGGCGTAGCCATGGTTCTGGATCAGGACCACGATCAGCTTGATGCGTTCGGCGACGGCGGTGACCAGTTCGGTGTGCATCATCAGGTAGGAGCCGTCCCCTACCATCACGACGACGTCCCGCACCTCGGCGGTTTCCGTCCCGCCGGCGCCGCCTGCCGCCGTCGTCCTGGCCGCCTCGGCGAGGGCCGCGCGCTTCACGCCGAGGCCGCCGGGGATTTCGTAGCCCATGCAGGAGTACGCATACTCCACGTGGTAGCCGAACGGGTCCCGGACCCGCCACATCTTGTGCAGGTCCCCGGGCAGGGACCCGGCCGCGCAGATCACCACGTCGCGGGCGTCCATGGCCCGGGAGGTGGCGCCGATGATTTCATTTTGCGCCGGCAGCGGGGTGTGGCGGGTGTCGAAGGCCTCGTCCACGGTGGCATCCCAGCGCTTCTTCTCAGAAGCCACCGTCTGTTCCAGGTCGGCGCCCACGCGGTAGCCGCCGAGGGCTGCGTTGAGCTTGACCAGTGCCTTGCGGGCGTCGGCGACGATGGGGAGCGTGGTCCCGTGCTTGTAGGCGTCGATCGGTGCGATGTTGATGTTGATGAAACGCACGTCAGGGTTCTGGAACGCCGTGCGGGACGCGGTGGTGAAGTCCTCGTAGCGCGTGCCGATCCCGATGATCAGGTCCGCCCCGGCAGCGATGGCGTTCGCCGCCGTCGTCCCCGTGGAGCCAATCGCGCCAAGGGAGAACGGGTGGTCCCACGGCAGGACGCCGACGCCGGCCTGGGTGTTGCCCACCGGGATACCGGTCAGCTCGACAAACTTCGCAAGCTCCTCGTTGGCGTAGGCGTACAGGACGCCGCCGCCGGCGATGATCAGCGGCCGTTTCGCGGCCCGGATGGCCTCGGCGGCGCGGGCGATGTCGTCGTCGTCCGCGTCCGGGCGGCGGATCCGCCATTCCCGTTCTGCCAGAAACTCCTCCGGGACATCGAAGGCCTCGGCCTGGACGTCCTGCGGCAGCGAGATGGTTACGGCGCCGGTCTCGGCGGGGTCGGTCAGGACGCGCAGGCCGTGGTGGAACGCGGAGAACAGCTGCTCGGGCCGGTTCACCCGGTCGAAGAACTTGGAGAGCGGCCGGAACGCGTCATTCACCGTCAGGTCGTACGCGTAGGGCTGCTCCAGTTGCTGCAGGACCGGGTCCGCGGCGCGGGTAGCGAACGTGTCGGACGGCAGCAGCAGGACCGGGAGGCGGTTGGTGGTGGCCAGCGCGGCGCCGGTGAGCAGATTCGAAGAGCCCGGGCCGATGGAGGTGCTGACCGCGAAGGTCTGGCGGCGGCGGGTGTGCCGGGCGTAGCCCACAGCCTGGTGGACCTGGGCCTGTTCGTTCCGGCCCTGGTAGTACGGCATGATGGCCGGGTCCAGCTGCTGGTACTGCTTCAGGGCCTGGCCCACCCCGGCAACGTTGCCGTGCCCGAAAATGCCGAACGTTCCCGGGATCAGCCGCTCACGGTAGGCAACCCCGTTGATGGAATCGACCGTGTACTGCTTCGAAAGGTACTCGACGACCGCCTGCGCCACCGTCATCCTGCGTGTTCCTGTTGTTGTTCCCATGGGAAGCTACTCCGATACTTCTGCGGTGTGGTGAAGAAGGGAAGCGGCCGTGGCGACAGCGCCGGCCACATCCCCGTCCTGGGGGTAGAGCAGGGTGCGGCCCACGGTCAGGCCCTGCACCCCCGGCAAGGCCAGGGCCGCCTGCCAGCTGGCAAAGACCTCGTCCTGGGTACCGGCCGGATCCCCGCCCAGCAACACGGTGGGCATGGTGGTGGCGGCCATGACGCGTTCCATCCCGGCAACCACGGGCAGCTTCATCCAGGTGTAGGCGCTGGTGGACCCCAGGCCCTCGGCAATCGCGATGGACTTGATCACGGCGTTGGTGGACAGGTCATTGCGGACCCGCCCGTTTTCGCGGACGGAGAGGAATGGCTCCACCATCGCGATCAGCTTGCGCTCCGCCAGGGAATCGATGGCCTTGGCGGTGGCCTCCAGTGTCACCACCGTGTCCGGGTCGCCCAGGCAGATCCGGGTGAGCATCTTGCCGCCGTCAGCGCCCAAAGCTTCGAGCGCGGCAGCGGTGTGGCCGGTGAACCGGTCATCGAATTCGTTGACCAGTCCGGACAGCCCGCCCCGGTTCATGGAACCAAAGACCAGCTTGCCGTCCAGTGCGCCCAGCAGCAGCAGGTCATCCATGATGTCCGGAGACGCCAGGATTCCGTCCACGGCGGGGTTGGCCAGCGCGATCTGCAGCCGGTCCAGCAGCTGGCGGCGGTCCGCCATGGCCACCGGGTCCGCGCCGACCGCGAGGGCCCCGCGGGCCGGGTGGTCCGCTGCCACGATGAAGTTCTGCCGGCCGGACTTCACGCCGGGATGGCGGCGGCGGGACGCGGCGGCACGGGCCACCGCTTCCGGGTCCTCCAGCCGGATGACGCTCAGGTGTTCATAGCGACGGGGATCGTCGTTGACAGCCTGGTTGGCGGCGATAGGGGTGAGGGTCACAGTGCTGCTCCTTCGGTGGCAAGCTGGGCAGCGGCATCAGGAACAGGGGCGCCGGGAACAGTACCCGGAACCGGTCGGCCGCGTTCGGCCAGCAGTGAGGTGACCTCATCCGGCGTCGGCATGGCATCCGCGCAGGACACGCGGGAGGCGACAATCGCGCCGGCGGCGTTGGCGTAGTCCAGGACCTGGGCCAGCGGCCAGCCGGACAGCAGACCATGGCAGAAGGCGCCGCCGAAGGAGTCACCTGCGCCCAGGCCGTTCACGGTTTCCACCGGGACCGGGGCGGACACCACGCGCTCGGTGCGGGTCTTGGCCATCACGCCGTCAGGGCCGAGCTTGACGACGGCGATCTCGACGCCGGCGGCGAGCAGCCGGTCGGCCTGCTCATCGGGCGTGCCCTCACCGACGGCGACGGCGCATTCCTTGTCGTTGCCGATGGCGACCGTCACGTGCGGCAGGATCCTGGCCACCTCCGCGCGGGCCTCGTCCTCCGACGCCCAGAACATCGGCCGGTAATCCAGGTCCAGGATGGTGAACTGCCCCTCGGCCAGGCGGGTCCGCGGACGTGCCTCATGCGCTGCAATGTGCGCACTGCGGCTGGGCTCCTGGCACAGGCCGGTCACGGTGGACCAGAAGATCCCCGCCCCGCGGATGGCGTCCAGGTCCAGCTCGGAAGCCTGGATCTGCAGGTCCGGCGCGGTGGGAAACCGGCCATAGAAGTAGAGCGGGAACTCGTCCGTCGCCGGCTTGATGGCACAGAAGGTGACCGCCGTGGGGTACTCCTTCACGGGAGCGACGAAGGAATCGTCGACGTTGAACTTGTGCAGTTCCCGGTGCAGGTACTTGCCGAAGGCGTCGTCCCCGGTACGGGTGATCACGCCTGCGCGGCGGCCGTGCCGGGCAGCCGCAACGGCGACGTTGGACGGCGAACCGCCGAGGTATTTCCCGAAGGACGTGACGTCCTCCAGGTCCACCCCAATATCGTTCGGGTAGATATCAACGCTGATGCGCCCGATCGTAAGAAGCTCGTGGGTCACGGTGATCGCGGACCTTTCTGGTGTGGAACTCTGGACCTCTGAAGTGCAGGAGCTCCGGGACTGGCAGGCCGTGGTGAAGGCCACAGGGACTACTTTGCCGCACATTTCATGTCCTGTCAAAAGTTTGTACTGACATACTTACAGCAAAGTTAGAGCGCGCTACTTTAGCGGTGCGGCAGACACCGCCTACTTGCGGGGTACGGCAAGTTCTCCGGTCACATACTGGGCCCGCCCGAACCCGAAGGACCAGTCACCGGCGGTGTTTTCCACGTACCCGATGAAGACATCCTCGCCGGCAACTCCCACCCCGGAAAGCTTCTCGGCCACAGCCGCGAACAGCCGCTGCTTCGCCTCCTGTGTCCTGCCGCCCTGGGTGAATATCTGGATCATCACCACTCCGCCGGTCCGCTCGAACCCGAGACCGGCATCCTGGGCGAAGATCTGCCCCTGCGGGTGTTCGCTGAGGATGTGGAAGTAGTCCCGCTCGGGGATGCCATATTCGGCAAGGATTGCGTCATGGATGCCGCGGCTCAGCCGCTGCAGCTCCTCCGGAGTGCGTCCTTCGTTCACATCAATACGTACAAGTGGCATTTTCGCTCCTCTGAGGGTTTGTCCTGACATACTAACAATATCGGGAGCGGCGCGACAAGGCCGAGAGGTCTTGAAGGACGCGGGATGAAGGAGTAGCCTTAAACAACCAAGAGGTTGATAAACAATTTAGTTGATTAGCAAGAGGCCGCACATGAACTTCGAAAGTACTGCGTTGGACTCGGCCTTTATGGCCCTGGCCGACCCCGTGCGGCGGAGCATCATTGCCCGGCTCAGCCGGGGCCCGGCCACAGTTAATGAGTTGGCGGAACCATTCGAAATTTCCAAGCAGGCAGTTTCGAAGCACATCCAGGTACTCGAGCAGGCGCAACTGGTTACCCGGACCAGGGATGCCCAGCGCAGGCCCGTCCACCTGAACCCCGCACGGCTGGAGGCACTCACCGCCTGGATCGACCAGTACCGGCTGGTCCGCGAGGAGCAGTTCCGCAGCCTTGATGCCGTGCTTCAATCCAGCGCCGGGCACCACGGCGCCAAGGCAAAGGAAAAGCCATGACCAATCCCCTGAAACTCAGTGTCCCCGAAGGCCTTCCCTTCATCGACTTCGAGCGTGAGTTCGATTTCCCCGTCGCGGACGTATTCCGGGCGCACAAGGAACCGGATCTTATTGCGCAGTGGCTGGGCCCCCGCGGCCTCAAAATGGAGATGGACCACTACGACTTCCGCAGCGGCGGCACCTACCGATACATCCACACCGGGCCGGACGGCGTGGCTTACGAATTCACCGGGGTGTTCCATACGGTCCGTGAAAACGAGTTTGCCCTGCAGACCTTCGAGTTCGGCGGTTATCCGGACGTGGTCAGCCTCGAGTTCATGACGTTCGAGGACCTCGGCGGCGGCCGGTGCAGGCTGCGCGGCCACTCCGTCTACCCCAGCATGGAGGCACGTGACGGCATGGCCCAGTCCGGCATGGAGGGCGGCATGACAGAAGGCTACGAGCGGCTCGACGAGCTGCTCACCGCTGCCAAAGCCTGAAACGCAGAAAGTACGACGACGTCAGGTCACCTCCCACGCGGAAGGTGACCTGGCGTCGTCGTACTTAAAACAGCAACGCGGGGTCACTCCGCGCCCAATCCAGAGTGTGGAAAGGGCGGGAAGTGACCCCGCGTTGTTGGAGAGAACCCTAGAGGGCTGCGAAAACCTCGCGCAGCAGCGTGGCGGTCTCGGACGGCGTCTTGCCGACCTTCACGCCTGCAGCTTCGAGGGCTTCCTTCTTGGCCTGGGCGGTTCCGGCGGAACCGGAGACGATGGCGCCGGCGTGGCCCATGGTCTTGCCTTCAGGAGCGGTGAAGCCGGCAACGTAGCCGACAACCGGCTTGGTGACGTTGGCCTTGATGAAGTCGGCAGCACGTTCCTCGGCGTCGCCGCCGATTTCGCCGATCATCACGATCGCCTTGGTCTCGGGGTCGGCTTCGAACGCAGCCAGGGCGTCGATGTGCGTGGTGCCGATGATGGGGTCTCCGCCGATGCCGATGGCGGTGGAGAAGCCGAGGTCGCGCAGTTCGTACATCATCTGGTAGGTCAGGGTGCCCGACTTGGAGACCAGGCCGATGGGGCCCTTGCCGGTGATGTTGGCCGGCGTGATGCCCACCAGTGCTTCACCGGGGGTGATGATGCCGGGGCAGTTCGGTCCGATGATGCGCGTGACCTGGTTGCCGTCAGCGTCCAGCTTGGACTGGGCGAGGGCCCAGAATTCGGCGGAGTCCTGGACCGGCACGCCTTCGGTGATGACAACCACCAGGCCGATGCCGGCCTCGATGGCTTCAACAACGGCGTTCTTGGTGAATGCCGGCGGGACGAAGACGATGGAGACGTCGGCGCCGGTCTCTGCCATGGCTTCCTTGACGGTGCCGTAGACGTTGATCTCGGCGTCGCCGTGCAGGACGGTGGTGCCGGCCTTGCGGGCGTTGACGCCACCCACAATGTTGGTGCCGGCCTTCAGCATCAGGGCGGTGTGCTTGGTGCCTTCACCGCCGGTGATGCCCTGGACGATGACCTTGGAGTCCTTGTTCAGATAAATAGACATGGTGCGTCCCTTTACTTCGCTGCGTTGGCGAGCTCGGCGGCCTTGTCGGCGCCCTCGTCCATGGTGGCGGCCAGGGTAACCAGCGGGTGGTTGGCCTCGTTCAGGATGCGGCGGCCTTCTTCGACGTTGTTGCCGTCGAGGCGGACTACCAGCGGCTTGTTGGCAGTGTGGCCGAGCTCGGCCAGCGCGCCGACGATGCCCTTGGCCACGGCGTCACAGGCGGTGATGCCGCCGAAGACGTTCACGAACACGGACTTGACCTGCTCGTCGCCCAGGATGACGTCCAGGCCGGCGGCCATGACCTCGGCCGAAGCTCCGCCGCCGATGTCCAGGAAGTTGGCGGGCTTGACGTTGCCGTGGTTTTCACCGGCGTAGGCAACGACGTCCAGGGTGGACATGACCAGGCCTGCACCGTTGCCGATGATGCCCACTTCGCCGTCCAGCTTGACGTAGTTGAGGTCCTGCGCCTTTGCCTTGGCCTCAAGCGGGTCAGCAGCGTCCTTGTCTTCAAGGAGGGCATGCTTGGCGTGACGGAATTCGGCGTTCTCGTCCAGCGACACCTTGCCGTCCAGTGCCACGATTTCGCCGGCACCGGTCTTGACGAGCGGGTTGACCTCCACCAGGGTGGCGTCTTCCTTCTTGAAGACGTCCCAGAGCTTGAGGATGACGTCGGCCACCTTGCCGCGCAGTTCCTCAGCGAAGCCTGCGGCTGCGACGATTTCGTCGGCCTTTGCCTGGTCGATGCCGATGGCGGGATCGATGGCAATCTTGGCCAGCGCTTCCGGGCGTTCGACGGCGAGCTGTTCGATTTCCATGCCGCCCTCAACCGAGCACATGGCCAGGTAGTTGCGGTTGGCCCGGTCCAGCAGGACGGAGAAGTAGTATTCCTCGGCGATGTCCGCACCCTGGGCGATCATCACCTTGTTGACGGTGTGGCCCTTGATGTCCATGCCCAGGATGTTGGTGGAGTGCTCAAGCGCCTCGTCGGCGGACTTTGCGACCTTCACGCCGCCGGCCTTACCTCGGCCACCAACCTTGACCTGAGCCTTTACGACAGTAACGCCGCCGATCTTCTCGGCAGCTGCCTTTGCTTCTTCTGGGGTGTACGCCACGATGCCGGCAAGCACGGGTACACCGTGCGCCTCGAACATATCGCGCGCCTGGTATTCAAACAGGTCCACGGTTTAGTGTCCTTCTACGTCGAAGTAGTTTCTGTACAGTCGGGCACCATCGAAGACGATGACCGGGCTGCGGAATTGCACGCACCGGAGGCCTGTTGGAAACGAGCCACGCGGCGTGATGCTCCATGGGGAACTCTAGTCCTTTGGAGGGACCGGGCCGTCCCAGACTACCTCTTATGTGAGTAAGGACACTATTCTATGAGGCGTAGAAAAACCGCGTATTTACGGGGTTTTTGAGGCCTCGGCGGGTGGAGGCGGGGCAGCGTTTTCCGGCCTGGAGATCAGTTCGTAACGCTCCGGGGAAACAAAGAATCCCACGCCGGCGGACACGTTTCCGCATGCCACGCCGCCGTTGTAGGCGGAACACCGCAGCCCGTTGCGTTCGAGGTTCAGGCCCTCCGCCAGGACCGGCAGCTGGGCGAGGGCACCCGCCCTGTTGCCGTTGGGGCCGTAGGTTGCCTCCATTTGTGTGACGCCGGAGCGGCACTCACCGTACGTTGCGTTGTCAGGGGTCAGGAAGGCAACGCCGCCCAGGTAGCCGAGCGATGTTCCGGCGCAGTCATCCCGGACGTCGCCGTGGGCGGGCTTCGGGTATTTGGCCAGTTCACAGTGGGCCACGGGGACGATGGCCAGCTTGTTGTTCGCTAAGTCGGTGAAGCTGTTCGTTTCGTAGGGGAGGTTCACATGCTCGCCGCGCGCGGAGGTCAGCGAACAGACAATGCTGCGGTCCTCGGTGATGAAGGAGAGGACGCCCTCAGTGCTGGAAAAATCGTCGGGATTGGCCAACGCCGCCTGTTCCAGCTGGTCCATCGGTGCCGGCGGAGGCGGCGGCACGTAGCCGGGGTCCTCGGTGGTCACGGTGCATCCCGTGGCGGCCGCCAGCACAAGGGCGGCGAGCATCCCCCAAACAGTCCGTCGCATGGCCCCCATTATGCTTCATGCCGGGGTTCACCTGGAGGCGAGCACCCTTTCCACAACGTCTGCCGCGGCCTCGGCCGGATCCTGCCGGGCGAAGTCCTGCCGCATCTGCTGCGCCCGTTCTTTCCACCCCGGCTCGGCAAGGATGGAGTGCACGGCCCTCCTGATCTTCTCCGGCGAGGGAGCCTCGGTCCGCAGGTTGATGCCGGCACCGGCATATTCCACGCGGGCGTTGACATCGCTCTTGCCTTCATTGATGCCGGACACCACCAGCGGGACGCCTTTGGACAGGGCTAACTGCACGCCGCCGAACCCGCCGTTGGTGACGAAGACGTCCGTGGACTCAAAGACGGCGGCGAAGTCCACATAGTCGCGGATGAGGATGTTTGGCTGCGGGTAGCGCCGGTTCAGTTCGGCGGTTCCCCTGCCGCCTGTTGCCACAATCACCAGGGCATCCATGTCCTGCAGCGCCTCCAGCGCGGGAATGATGAGCTTGTCCTGGTCCGCGTTGTCCACGGTGCCCTGGGTGACCACGATGGTTGTGGAGTATCCGGGCGGCAGCTCTTCCGCTACGTCGGCGCCGGGGCGGCGGTATGGCAGGAGCGCCCCGACGTAGTGCACTTTGGGGTTGGTGTTGCGGCGCGGAAAATCAAGGGACTGCGTGCCGGCCTGGATGACGGCGTCCGAGCACCGGTACGCATCGTCGGTGAGCCTGCCCCTTTTGGGCACGTCCTGGCCGTAGAAGGTGTGCTGGCGCCGGTAGCTTTGGTGCGCAGGGCGGAGGATGATTTTGTCCGACAGCTGACCGGCCACGGTTTGCAGGGCCTTCTCGGCCGGGTTCCGCGGCGGCCGGAAGCCGAAGAAGAGCGGGGGCACCAGCGGATCGCTCTCCATGTTGGGTATCACCGCGACATTCACCACCGGCTTGCCCAGCAGGTGCGACACGAGCCGCTGGACGAACATGGAGCTGTCCACCACCAGGGCATCGAAGGGAAACTCCTGCTGCAGGTCACGGATGTCCTCGAAGAAGTTGCTGATGTTGCTGGCGAAGATCTTTTCGCCGTCGAAGCCGATGGCCCGGGGCCCTTTGAGCCTGGCCCGCTCCGGATACAGCTCAAAGAGGTTGTCGGCGCGGTGTTCGATGGCGCGCTTGAAGGGAACCAGGGGAATTCCGAGGCCCTTGAGCTTTCCCGTGAACACCGGGCCGGTGTACCACCGGACGTCGTGGCCCCGCTCCTTGAGCTTCATGGCTACACCGGTCATTGGATTGAAGTGGCCATCAATTGCCTGGCTCGCGAACAGGATGTTCATGGTCCCACTCCGACCTCGGGTACCGCTGCTGGGGGAAGTTCCTGAACTGTAGCCGCGAATGGCGGAAGCGGGCAAGGGCCCGCCCCCGTTCGCCTACGCGTCCAGCTTGGTCAGCGGCGCGTACCGCAGCAGCAGGCGCTTTTCGCCGACGTCGAACTTCACCTTGGCTACCGTTTTGTCCCCTGCGCCTTCCAGCGCCAGGACCGTCCCGTTGCCAAAACTCGTGTGGTTTACCTTGTCCCCCACGCTGACGGCCACGATTTCCTTTTGCGGCTGCACGCGGTTCCGGGCGATGACGGCGGGAACGTCTGCGTTGAAGCCGGCAGAAGAGTCAGCTGCCGCGCCGCGGGCAGTGCCCGCGCCCCAGAAGGATCCGCTGTAGCGGCCCGAACCGATGGATCCGCCGCCCCAGGCGCCGGCCTGCCGGCTGGTACCTTCACGCTTCCACTCCAGCAGCTCGGCAGGAATCTCCTCCAGGAACTGGCTGGCGGGGTTGTACTGGCTTTGGCCCCACATGCTGCGGACCTCGGAGCGGGTGACGTACAGCCGCTTCCGGGCACGGGTCAGGCCCACGTACGCCAGGCGGCGTTCTTCGGCGAGTTCCTTGGGGTCGGTTGCCGACCGCTGGTGCGGGAACAGGCCGTGCTCCATGCCGGTCAGGAACACCACCGGGAATTCGAGCCCCTTGGCCGTGTGGAGCGTCATCAGGGTGACCACGCCCAGCCGCTTTGCCTCGGCTACCGCGGAGTCGATATCGGCTCCCGGGGCATCGGGGATCTGGTCGGCGTCAGCCACCAGGGACACCTGTTCCAGGAACGCTGCGAGCGAGCCTTCCGGGTTGTCGCGTTCGTATTCACGGACGACGGCGACAAGTTCCGCCAGGTTTTCCACCCGGGACTCGTCCTGGGGATCGGTGCTGGAACGCAACGCGGCAAGGTAGCCGGTCTGTTCCAGGACGGCTTCCAGTGCCGCGGCGGCGCCGGAACCGGATGCCACCTCTGCAAGGTCGTCCAGCAGCTTCACGAAGCCAAGGACGGCGTTGACCGAACGGGTTGCCATGCCCGGCGCGTGTTCAGCCCGGCGGGCGGCAGCCATGAATGATGTCCGCTCGCGCTGCGCCAAGGCGGCCACGGCGCCTTCGGCGCGGTCGCCGATCCCGCGCTTGGGTTCGTTGAGGACCCTGCGGAGGTTGACGTCGTCGTCGGGGTTGACCAGGACCCGGAGGTACGCGAGGGCGTCCTTGATTTCCTTGCGCTCGTAGAAGCGGGTGCCGCCCACCACCTTGTACGGCAGGCCCACGCGGACCAGCACGTCCTCGATGGAGCGGGACTGGGCGTTGGTCCGGTAGAAGATGGCGACGTCGCCGGGACGGAGGTTGTCCTCGTCCTGGAGCCGGTCGATTTCCTTGGCGATGAACTGTGCTTCGTCGTGCTCGTTTTCGCCCACGTAGCCAATGATCTTGTGGCCTTCGCCCTCCGCGGTCCATAGCCGCTTTTCCGGGCGGTTGGGGTTGCGGGAGATCACCGAGTTGGCCGCGCTGAGGATGTTTTGCGTGGAGCGGTAGTTCTGCTCCAGCTTGATGGTGCGGGCCTCCGGATAGTCCTTTTCAAACTCCACGATGTTGCGGATGTCCGCGCCGCGGAAGGCGTAGATGGACTGATCGGAATCGCCCACCACCGTGAGCTCCGATGCGCCGGGCCCCTCCCCCACGATTTCGCGGACCAGGGCGTACTGGGCGTGGTTGGTGTCCTGGTATTCGTCCACGAGGACGTGGCGGAACCGTCGGCGGTAGGACTCGGCGAGCGCCGGAAACGCGCGGAACATAAAGACCGTCTCGGCGATGAGGTCGTCAAAGTCCATGGCGTTGGCCTGGCGCAGCCGCTGGGTGTAGCCCTTGTACACCTCGGCCACGGCCTGTTCGAAGGGATCGTTGTAGTTCGCTGCCGAGGCATAGGAATCGGCGTCGATCAGTTCGTTCTTCAGCGCAGAGATCTTGTGCTGGATGGCTTTGGGTGCGAACTTCTTGGGATCCAGGTCCAGGGCTTTGGACACCTGGGTGACGAGCCGCAGGGAATCGGCGGAGTCGTAGATGGAGAAGTTCGATTTCAGGCCGACGTTTGCGGCCTCCTGCCGCAGGATCCGCACGCACGACGAGTGGAACGTGGAGATCCACATGATCTTGGCCCGGCCGCCCACCAGGGCTTCGATGCGTTCCCGCATTTCGGCGGCGGCCTTGTTGGTGAAGGTGATGGCCAGGATTTCGCCGTGGTGGGCACGCCCGGTGGCGATCAGGTAGGCGATCCTGTTGCTGAGCACACGGGTCTTTCCCGATCCGGCACCGGCCACAATCAGCAGTGCGGAGCCGGCATGCTTAACCGCTTCCTCCTGCTGCGGGTTCAGTCCCTCCAGGAGCTGGGCCGCGTCCGGCCGCCGGGCACCCTGCTGATGGCTCCCCGACTGGTCGTCCCCGTGCTGGACGCCAGGTTGCCCACTGCCCCCGTGGCGGCTGCCCGCAGAATCCCAGGAGGGCGCGCTGCCGCCCGGACCGGCCGCGGTGGCCACGCCGTCAGGACGCGTTTTGGTGCGGGTTGCCGCTGCGGGAGCGGCCTTGAACGGTCCGTCAGAGTACGGGTCAAACAACATATCCATGGTGCCTACAAGTCTAGGCGGTGGGACCGACACGCACTTCCAGCCTGTGGATTACGGAAGGACGGGGCAGTAATTCTCAGGCGACCGAGCCGGACTCAAGGGCCGCACGCAACTCCCGTACCGCCGTCGTTCCTCCTGCCATGAACCATTCCAGGCCGTTGACCCGGACCGTGTCCACCGCGCCGCCCGCTGCCCGGACAATGGCCTTGCCGGGCAGCCAGTCCCATTCCGGGCAGCTGTGCTGGAACCAGCAGCCCATCTGTCCGTCCGCCACCCTGCCCAGGTCGCAGGAGCCCGAACCCAGCATGCGGAGCGTCGCGGCGGACGTTGCCGCGGCGTGCCACGGCATGGCGCACAACGGGTCCATGAGCCAGCGGGGATGGATGTAGGTGGCGGCACCCAGTTCGGCGACCGCCGTCGCGTTCCGCGCTCCCCTGTTGTCCTGGAAGACGGTGAGCGGCTCCCCGTTCAGGGTGGCCGGATGCGTACGGCCGCCCAGCCAGAGCTTGTCCTCCTCCGGCTGGTAGATGGCGCCGAGCAGCACGTCTGAGGTGTCCTTCAGCGCGATGGCGGAGCACCAGTAGGTGGAGCCGTGCAGGAAGTTGTAGGTGCCGTCCACGGGATCGATCACCCAGGTCCGGCCGCTGCTGCCCTTGACCGAGGCCCCCTCCTCGCCGAGGATGCCGTCCTCCGGCCGGCAGCGCTGGAGCTGCTCCAGCACATAGGCTTCTGCGGCATGGTCGGCGGCTGTCACCACATCCGAGATGGAGGTCTTCTGCTGGGACTGCAGCCCGGCCATCCGCATCAGCAGCGCCAGCTGCCCGGCTTCGCGGACCAGTGCCGCCGCAAGCTGGTGGTCGTCCAGTGAGGGGTCAAGTTCTATTGCGCTGTGCCGGCCATTGGTCATGGCTTCAGTTTATGGGGCGGGATAATGGTGCCATGGCCAAAACCCCTGCCCAGCGGATCAAGAAGCACGGCTCCAAGGCGGTGGTGCCGCAGCACCACCTGCCGCCGGTGGTCAACCCCACCACGGCCCGCACGCCGGAGAAAGCGGAAAGCAACAGCAACCTGATCCTGGTTCTCGGGGTGGTGGCAAGCCTGTTCCTGTTCTGGTACCTGCACCTGCTGACCCTGGACCAGCTCCGGCAGCTGTCCGGCGGCCTGGCCATGCCGGATTCCTTGGTGGGCGGTTTCGATCCCGGGTATATCGGCCAGCTGCAGGCGGCGATGGACGATGACGCGCGCGGGCAGCTCAACTACGTCCACAAGACCGCCGGAACCCTCTTCCCGCTGATTTTCGGCTTCACGTGGCTGCTGCTGATCGGGACCAACGTGGCCCGCAGGGCGGCGCGCTGGACGCTGTGGGCGCTGCTCCTGCTGTTCGTGGTGGCCCGTCTGTGGGGCAACGTCGCTATCGACGGAATGCTCGCTGCCGGTGCGCCCGATGCCGGCCAGGTGGCCGTGGCGTCCGGCCTCACCGTTGCCGGCTGGGTTCTCCTGGTCCTGTGCCTGCTCACCGGCGCCGCGGCTGTGGTGCTCAAGGCGCGGAAGGCAAAAACCGCTACCTGACGGCCGCTGCGGCGCGTACCTGCTTCCGGTGCCGGTGCACGCGCCGGGCAATGACCAGGCCCGCCGCCGCCATCCCCACCGTCACGGGATAACCCATCAGCCGTTCCAGGGTGCCGGGCTCGGGGACGTCCATCCCGGTCAGGGCTCCGGTGGCCAGCGCAGCCAGGGATACCCCGCCGCACACCAGGATGAACCAGGCCATCCCGGATTTCCGCAACCACAGGGTTCCCAGCACCAGCAGGGCAACGGCGCCGGCCAGGAAGTACATGACCGCTCCGGCAAAGTGCCAGAAGGAACCCACGTCCTCGGGGACCAGTCCCACAATGACGGTTCCTGCCCCTGCCGTCCCGGCCAGCACCCGGACCCAGACGGCCGCCAGCCACGGCTTGCGCTGCCCGGGTTGGACCCGGACGCCGGCGCGGGCTGCCACGCACAGCAGCCCGGAACTGAGCAGCAGGGCGCCCAGCAGCATCCCCAGGCCCTGGACCACGAACGAGGCGTTCATCAGCCAGCTCAGCGGGGAACAGACCTCCCGGCCGTCATAGATGCCGCAGTTGATTGCACCGAGATCGCTGATGTAGCCGGTCCGCAGGTCGTACGGCCGGGGACCCGCCCAAGCCCCGATCACTGCAGCTTCGGCCGCAAAATACTGCAGCACGCTCAGTACGGACCACGCGCCGATGTACTGCCGGGTGGAGGTTGTATCCGGAATAAAGGCCACTGCGGGGGTAGCGGACGCGGCTGAACTCATGCTTTGAGCGTAGTACGGCCCCACACCTTGTATGCTTGTATCCGTGTCCGGCCGGACCGGCCCTGCCGATCTTCGGACGCCCGCCCTCGTAGCTCAGTGGATAGAGCACGGCTCTCCTAAAGCCGGTGTCGTTGGTTCGATTCCAATCGAGGGCACTTGAACCTTCGTCCTCCGGAGTTTGATCTCCGCGCCTATCTGCTGGGCGCTGCCCAGCCTGGCGCCGCCGGCGGTCCGGCGGCCGGCCGCTGGACCCTTGAGCGGGACCTGCTGGACCGTGCTGATGGCACCCGCGGAACCTTTTCCGGCGTCGTACTTTTCACTCCAACGGACGACGGCGGCCTGGCCCTCCGCGAAGAAGGCACCATGCGCTGGCCCTCCTTCACCGGCCCCGCCTCGCGCGAATACCTGCTGAAGCCGGCAGCGGGACGCCCCGACGCCCTGGATGTGTTCTTCCCCGACGGGCGTCCGTTCCACCGGATGAGCTTCACCCCGGAGGCCAACCTGGACAATCACTGGTGCGATCCCGACACCTACCGCGTGGCCTACACGCTTGAGGGGCCGGACGCGTTCAGCTTCAGCTGGGACGTCACCGGGCCGCGCAAGGACCTTCTGCTGGCGTCCCGCCTCGTTCGGAGTGCTGCCTGATGAAGGCGCGCATCGTTGTGTCCGCCGTCTGCGTGTTCGACCCCGCGGGCCGGCTCCTGACAGTGCGGAAGCGCGGCACCGGCATGTTCATGCACCCCGGCGGCAAGCCCGAGGCCGGCGAAACGGCAGTCCAGGCAGCCGCCCGCGAGCTGGCGGAGGAGGTGGGCATCGTCATCCATCCCCGGGATCTGGAGCTGATGGGCGTCTGGATCGCCGATGCCGCCAACGAGGCCGCCACGGACATCGAAGCCACCGTGTTCCGAGCGCCGGGGACGTGGCAGGCCCACCCGTCGGCCGAGATCGCGGAGATCCGCTGGCTGGACCTCGCTGCCCTTGACCGGGGCGCAGCACTGCCCCCGGACCTTGCCCCGCTGCTGACGGACCATATCCTACCGGAGCTGGGGGCACAGCCGGACGCCTAAAGCTCCGGGACGGCCTGCTGTGCCACCGCCGTGGCCTCGGCGAACTGCGTCCGGTACAGCTCGGCGTAGCGGCCTTCGGCAGCCAGCAGTTCGGTGTGGGTGCCGCGTTCCACGATCCGGCCGTCCTCCACCACCAGGATGGCGTCCGCCGCACGGATGGTGGACAGGCGGTGGGCGATCACGACGGCGGTCCGCCCCTCGAGTGCGGCGCCGAGGGCGGCCTGCACTGCGGCCTCGTTGGTGGAGTCCAGGGCGGCGGTGGCCTCATCCAGGATGACCACCCGGGGCTGGGCGATCAGCAGCCGGGCGATGGTGAGGCGCTGGCGCTCACCGCCGGACAGGCGGTAGCCGCGCTCCCCCACCACGGTGTCCAGCCCGTCGGGCAGGGACCGGATCATCGTTTCCAGCCGCGCCTGCCGGATGACCTCCCACATGTCCTCGTCGGTGGCGTCCGGCCGGGCCAGGCGCAGGTTGGAGGCGATGGTTTCGTGGAAGAGGTGGCCGTCCTGCGTCACCATGCCCAGGGTGTCGCGAAGGGAGTCGAAGGTGGCATCCCGGACATCCAGTCCGGTGCCCGGCATGACCCCGCCCAGCCGGACGGCGCCGGAATCCACGTCGTACAGGCGCGCCAGCAGCTGGGCGATGGTCGATTTGCCCGCTCCGGAGGAGCCCACCAGGGCCACGGTCTGGCCCGGCTCCACCCGGAAACTGATGCCGTGCAGCACTTCCTCGCCGCCGCGGGTGTCCAGCGTGGACACTTCCTCCAGCGAGGCCAGCGAGACCTTGTCCGCCGCGGGGTAGGCGAAGCGGACGTCGTCGAACTCCACGGACACCGGGCCCGGCGGGACAGGGACGGCGTCCGGCTTTTGCTGGATCAGGGGTTTCAGGTCCAGGATCTCAAAAACGCGTTCAAAGCTGACCAGGGCGCTCATGATTTCAACCCTGGCGTTGGACAGTGCGGTGAGCGGAGCGTAAAGGCGGGTGAGCAGCAGCGCCAGGACCACCACATCGCCGGGTGCGAGCTGGTTGGTGATCGCCAGCCAGCCGCCAAGCCCGTAGACCAGTGCCAGGGCCAGGGCGGAGACCAGGGTCAGGGCGGTGACGAACGTAAACTGCAGCATCGCGGTGCGGATGCCGATGTCGCGGACCCGCCCCGCGCGCACCGCAAACTCGCGGGATTCCTCTGCGGGCCGGCCGAACAGCTTGACCAGCGTGGCGCCGGGCGCCGAAAAGCGTTCGGTCATCTGCGTGCCCATGGCGGCGTTGTGTTCCGCTGCCTCGCGGCGCAGGTCGGCCAGCCTGGATCCCATCCGCCGGGCCGGGATGAGGAAGACGGGCAGCAGGATCATCGCCAGGACTGTCACCTGCCATGAGGTGCCCAGCATCACGATCAGGGTGAGGATCAGCGCCACCACGTTGCTGACCACTCCGGACAGGGTGCCGGCAAATGCCGACTGCGCGCCGATGACGTCGTTGTTGAGGCGGCTGACCAGGGCACCGGTCCGGGTGCGGGTGAAGAAGGCAATCGGCATCTTCTGCACGTGGTCAAAGACGCGCGTGCGAAGGTCCACAATGACGCCTTCGCCGATGGTTGAGGAAAGCCAGCGGTTGACCAGGCCCACCCCCGCCTCGGCGATGGCGACGACGGCGATGAGCAGCGCAAGCCGGAGCACCTCGCCGGCGCCGGCCTTGGCCACGATCGCGTCCACCACCTGTCCCGCAAGGACGGGAGTGGCCACGGCCAGGAAAGCCATCACGATCGAGAGCGCCACGAAGGCCAGCAGCTTGCCGCGGTGCGGGCGGGCGAAGGCCAGGACCCGTTTCAGGGTGTCTTTGGAGAACGGCTTGGAACCGCTCTTGGCCCGGGTGATCTTGTACAGGGAGTTCCAGGCCACGCCTTCCATGCTCATAGCTGCTGCTCCGCGTTCACATTACTGCCCATATCGTCGTTTCCGTTCAAATACTGCTGCCGATGCGCTGCTCGGTGACCGTCCCGCTGTCCACATCCCAACGTACATCCAGGCGCACGTTCTCCAGCAGCCGCCGGTCGTGGGTCACCAGGAGCAGTGCGCCGTCGTAGCTGTCCAGTGCCTCT
This sequence comes from Arthrobacter sp. RT-1, assembly GCF_003367205.1. NCBI lineage: Bacteria > Bacillati > Actinomycetota > Actinomycetes > Micrococcales > Micrococcaceae > Arthrobacter > Arthrobacter sp. RT-1. The sequence goes on along the minus strand of NZ_QRGQ01000005.1, from coordinate 73,450 downwards.
TCCAGCTGCTCGATGGCCGGCAGGTCCAAGTGGTTGGTGGGTTCGTCAAGGACCAGGAGGTTCACGCCGCGCGCCTGGAGCAGGGCCAATGCGGCGCGGGTCCGTTCTCCCGGCGAGAGGGAGTCAACCGCCCTGGCCGTGTGGTCCGCCTTCAGGCCGAATTTCGCCAGGAGGGTACGGACCTCTGCCGGGGTCTGGTCCACCAGGACGGCCTCGACGGCGTCTGCCAGGGCAAGGTGCCCCGCCAGCAGCCCGCGTGCCTGGTCAATCTCGCCAATGGCAACAGAGGTGCCCATCGAGGCGCTGCCCGAATCGGGTTCGGCCGCGCCCAGGAGCAGGCGAAGCAGGGTGGACTTGCCGGCTCCGTTGGGGCCGGTGATGCCGATCCGCTCCCCCGCGTTGAGCTGCAGGTTGACCGGTCCCAGGGTGAAGCTTCCCTGCCGCAGCACGGCGTCGCGGAGGGTTGCCACCACGGCGCTGGAGCGGGGGGCCTTGCCGATGGAGAACTGGAGCTGCCATTCCTTGCGCGGCTCTTCCACCACGTCCAGCCGGGCAATGCGGGATTCCATTTGCCGGACTTTCTGGGCCTGCTTTTCCGAGGACTCGGTGCTGGCTGCCCGGCGGATCTTGTCGTTGTCGGGGCTCTTCTTCATGGCGTTCCGGACGCCCTGCGAGCTCCACTCGCGCTGCGTCCGCGCACGTGAGACAAGGTCTGCCTTGGTGGTGGCAAACTCCTCGTACTTTTCGCGGGCGTGCCGGCGCGCGACGGCCCGCTCTTCCAGGAAGGCGTCGTAGCCGCCGTCGTAAACGGCTACCGCGTTCTGTGCCAGGTCCAGTTCCACCACGGTGGTGACGCAGCGGGCCAGGAACTCGCGGTCGTGGCTGACCAGGACCACGCCGCCGCGGAGGCCTTTGACGAAGTCCTCCAGCTTGGCGAGGCCGGCCAGGTCAAGGTCGTTGGTGGGCTCGTCCAGGAGGACCACGTCGAACCGGCTGAGGAGCAGCGCCGCCAGGGCGACACGGGCGGCCTGGCCGCCGGAAAGTCCGGTCATGGGTGCATCGGAGCCCGCCTCCAGTCCCAGGTCCGCCAGGACGGCGGGGATGCGGTCGTCAAGGTCCGCGGCTCCGGAGGCCATCCACCTGTCGAAAGCGTGGGCGTAGGCGTCATCGGCACCCGGCGCGCCTGCACCCAATGCTTCTGCCGTGGATTCCATCTCCGCGGTGGCCTGTGCGCAGCCCGTGCGCCGGGCGATGTATCCAGCCACCGTCTCGCCGGACACCCGTTCATGTTCCTGGGGAAGCCAGCCAACGAACGCATCGGCGGGAGCAAGGCTGACAGAGCCTTCCTGCGGCTGGTCGACGCCGGCGAGGAGCCGCAGCAGGGTGGATTTGCCCGCACCGTTGGCACCCACCACTCCCACCACGTCACCGGGAGCAACCGTGAGGGAAAGCCGGGAGAAAAGCTGGCGGTGGTCGTGGCCGCCGGCGACGTCCTTGGCAACAAGGGTTGCAGTCATCGATCCGTCCTTTCACCGGCGCATCCGCAGCCGGTTTCCTGCCGGAACCGTGCCGGCATTGCCCGTGCAGAACAGCAGGGAAAATGCCGCCGGGCCGCAAGACATAAAAGAACCCGCTGGTCCGGACTTGGGGGGTGTACGGACCAACGGGCTCGACCATCAAGCATAGTCGAAACACCACGGGCGGTAAAATCGGCTCCGCACCGGCGCGCTAAAATCTAGTCAACCGTCCGTTCTGCAGAGAGCCCTTCATGACCCTTCCCGCCAAGGCGTTCCAGCGCTGGCTGCAGGGCATCGCCCCCGATGCCAGCACGGCAGATGTCTGCAGGGTCTCCGGGATCAAACGGACCACCCTTGCGCAGCAGCTGGTCCGGGGCAAGATCTCCGTCAGTACCGTGGTCAGCATCAGCCGCGCCTACAACATCAATCCGGTGGCGGCCCTGGCTGACTTCGAGCCGTACCGGGAACTGGCCGGGCCTCCGCGTCCCCCTAGGCGCTGTGAGCTGGTCAGCCAGATCTCGACGCCGGACCTCCTCCGGTCCCTGCTGGCCAGGCAGGCGATGGACCCTGCGCGGCGATCCCGGGAGAAGCCTCCCGCGCTGAGCCCGGCACCGCACGCCACCTCCGTCAAGAACTGGGTGGATGCCATCGACGACGGCGAGGTGCGGCACCGGGTCTCGGCCGCCACAGGAGTTGCGCCGCAAAACTATTCCGCGCAGTTGACCGCCAACCGACTGTCCCCCGAACTCGCGGTGGCCACGGCGCTGGCGGCCGGCGTGGGACCGGCGGGCGGCCTGGTTGCCACCGGCCTTATCACCGAGGAAGAGGCCGGGTGGCCACCGGATGCCCGGCAGGCGGCGCTGGACAGCATGTCCGACGGCGACCTTACTGCCCTTGCGGGTGACAGGCTGCAGGCCCTGGGCAAAGTCCTGCGCCGGCAGGAGCACGACCAAGCGCAGACGGAAAAGATCTGGGAGAACCTGGGATGATTGCAATTCTTCAGTGGACCACGCTGGCCGTGTGCGGCCTGATCGCGGTGGCCCGCATACCCAGTGCGCTGCGCGGGAAGAACAGGTCGCTGTTCTACATCTTCGCCCTGATGACCCTGGCCATCCTCCTGAGCATCGAGGCGCCCTACGTTGCCATCGACCAGGCCCTGGGCGGCAGCAACATTGCCAACCTGCTGCTGCGCTTCGTCATTTTCGCCGCCATCTACTTTGTGGGCGTCCGGGTCACGAAGGGGTTTGGTGCCGAGGGCGCCTACCGGCTCATCACGGGAAGGGCCGGAATGGCCGTCCTGCTGCTGATCTCCCTGGCCATGGTGGCGGTGTTCTTCATGATGGACACCGCTGGCTCCTCGGCGGGGCTTGTGGGCCCGGCCAGGAAGGATGCCCGCAACGGCCTGCTGGTGGAGTACTACGGCGCGGCCGGCCGGGCGTATCCCTCCTATGTTTCGCTGGTTCTGCTGCCAGCCATGGTCCGCGCCGTGGGAAGCCGGTTGCCGGGCCTGGTGCGCGTCGCTGCCGGACTGCTGGCAGGGGGCGGGATCGCCATCGCCCTCACCCTGCTTTTCCCGGTCATCCCGCGGGACTGGGCCGCGGTTGAGTTCGTGGTGAACTATACGGCGGTGCTGTGTTTTGTGATTGGTTTGGCGCTGATTTGGGCGGCGAGGGTGAAAAACGGCAGGACTGGGGGCGGCAGGGAGACATATACCGAAAAGTAACTCCCTAAGCGCTTTCACAAAATCATTAGAATGTGAAACAATCATGAATGTGTGAAGGTGGGGCGCAGGGCGTTTACGAACGGGGATAAATTCTTGGACGCTCCCGCCCCGGGGGCCTTCACACGACATTGGGGGGATGAGTGGTGGCGGCCGTTGGGGACCGCCCCCACTCAGCCTATTTAAGCCCGGTATTGCCTGCGTGTCAGGCCTGAGCCGCATTCACCGCAGCTGCGGATCCTCCCGGCGCCGCGGCACCCAGTTCCTTCCTGACCAGCGGCAGGACTTCCGTTCCGAGCAGCTCTATGGACTCAAGCACCAGGCGCTGAGGTACCGATGAAAAGTCCAGCTGGAAGATCTGCCGGTGCTGCTGCATGTGGCCGTGCATCCGGATGATCTTTTCCGCCACCTGCTCAGCGTTGCCCACGAAGAGCGAACCGCCAGGGGCAGTCTCCATGTTGTACGTGAGTCCGCTGGGCGTGGGAAAGCCCCGCTCGGCAGAAATCCGGCGCATCGTGTCGAGCCAGTAGGGGCGGAAGGTTTCCTTGGCCCTGGCCCCGCCGGATGTCCCGTCGCGGAGGACAAGCCCCGGCGTACTCACGCCAACTTTCAGCCCATCCTGCGCATGCCCGTGGCGGGCCGCCGTCTCGCGGTACAGCTCCGCGTGGCGTTCAAAATTGCGGATTGAACCACCCAGCAGGGCATACATCACGCTCTTGCCCAGCTCAGCTGCCCGGACGGTGGACTGCGGGGTACCGCCCGTGGCGATCCAGATGTCCAGTGCCCGCTGCCCGTCCGGACCGGGATAGGGCCTGGGGAGGATGAGTGCATCGTCCAAGGGCGGCCGGAACCTGCCATTCCATGTAACGCGCCCGGCAGCATTGAGCTTCAGCAGCAGGTCCAGCTTTTCCTCGTACAGCGCGTCATAGTCCTCCAGCTTCGCCCCGAAGAGCGGGTACGACTCGATGAAGCTGCCGCGGCCCGCGGTGAGTTCCGCCCTGCCTTGGCTAATGAGGTCGAGGGTGGCGAATTGCTGGAACACCCGCACGGGATCCTCGGTGCTGAGCACCGTCACGGCACTGCCGATCTTGATGTTCCGCGTCTGGGCGGCCGCCGCGGCCAGTACAACCGACGGCGCGGAAACCGAGTAGTCCGGGCGGTGGTGCTCCCCCACGCCAAAATAGTGCAGCCCCACCTGGTCCGCCAGCCGTGCGCGCTCGAGCAGGTCAAGCGTATTTTGCTCCGGGGAGACAGCCACCCCGCTGACGGGGTCTGCGTGGATATCGCCGAAGGTAAAAATTCCCAGTTCCATGCCGACTACAAGCATTGGATGCGTTTGCATATTCCCGCGGCGGGAAGGCGGACTACGGGCGGACGAACCTCAGGGTGACCAGCTGGAAGGGACGCAGGTGGAGTGTTGCGCCCGTTTCGTCCGCCTGCACGCCCGGAGCGGGAACTTCGCGCTCCAGGAGATCCACGGGCTGGATGGCCCCCACCTCGAAGTTTGCAGTGATCCTTCCGGCCGAGCGTTGCCCCAATGATTCGTACAGCCGGACGATCACGTCGCCCGAAGCGTCCTCGGCAAGCTTGACGGCTTCAATCACCATCCCGGGATTGGATACGGCAATCAGTGGTTCAACCGGGGAGGCGCCGCGGACCAGGCGTGGAGCCAGATTGGTGCGGTAGCCCTCCTGGACAGCGTCGGCGATATCGGCGCCGGGACGGATGGTGACGGTCAGTTCGTGATCGCCGCGGTCCGCTTCCGGGTCCGGGAACTTGGGGGCGCGCAGCAGCGACAGGCGCACAGTGGTGGTGGTGCCGCCGTCGGAAGCCCTGACGCTCCTGCCCACGTCGTGCCCGTAGGTGGACGCATTTGACACCGCCACCCCGTAGCCGGGTTCAGCCACGTGGATCCACCGGTGGGCGCAGATCTCGAACTTGGCAGCTTCCCAGGAGGTGTTGGTGTGCGTCGGCCGGAAAACGTGCCCGAACTGGGTTTCGGCGGCGGACCGGTCCGCGCGGACGTCCAGGGCGAAACCGAGCTTCAGCAGCTTCTCGCGTTCCTGCCAGTCAACGGCAGTGGTAATGGACAGCGAGGGGCTTCCAGGCTCCAGGGTGATGCGCTGTGTGAGCGGTGAGGTACCGGCCAGCCGTTCCACCACCACGACGGCGGCGCCGCCGTGCTCTTCAAGGCTCACGGACAGTGCGGTGGCCAGGGCCGTGACGTTGCGCCGGTAGAACTCATCGATATCCCAGGCGTCCCACTCGTTGGGGGTGTCCCGGTGCAGTTCCAGCAGGTTCCCGCGCTCGCCCCGGGCAATCGCTTCGCGTCCGCTGGCGTAATCCACCAGCGAGGTGAGCAGGCCATCGGCGTCCAGGACGGCGCGGATGATGCCGTTGTCCAGGATGTAGCCGCCGGCATCGGCTGTGGCACGCACGGCCTCAGGATGGGTGGCACGTTCCGCCGCTGCCAGCGCCGGGACGCCGTCACGCGGGTGGGGTGCTGCGTTCAGCAGGAACTGCCGTTCCCCCGGACCGAGCACAGCGGCAGCGGCCTGGCCGATGAGTGTTTCCAGGGCGGTTTCGATCGCCTGGTAGTTGCGCTCGGCATCCTGGTGGACCCAGGCGATGGAGCTGCCCGGAAGGATGTCGTGGAACTGCTGCAGCAGCACCAGCCGCCACAGGCGCTTGAGTTCTGCCGCGGGGTAGGCGTGGGCGCCGTTTGTCCGGACGGCGGCGGTGGCGCACCACAGTTCCGCTTCCCGCAGCAGGTGTTCGCTGCGCCGGTTGCCCTTCTTGGTCCGGGCCTGGCTGGTGTACGTGCCGCGGTGCAGCTCGAGGTACATCTCGCCCACCCATACGGGCAGTGCCGGGTAGTCTTCCTCAGCCTGTTGGAAGAAACTTTCCGCCGATCCAATCCGGACTTTCGGGGAGCCTTCCAGGTTGGCGGTGCGGGCTGCTGCGGCCAGCATTTCCCGCGTAGGCCCGCCGCCGCCGTCACCATAGCCGAACGGCACCAGCGAGACTGTTCCCCGGCCATGGTCACGGTAGTTCCGCTCGGCATGGGCGAGTTCGCGTGCGCTGAGTTCCGAGTTGTAGGTGTCCACCGGCGGGAAGTGGGCGAAAAGCCGGGTGCCGTCGATGCCCTCCCAGTTGAAAGTGTGGTGCGGCATCCTGTTGGTCTGGTTCCAGGAGATCTTCTGGGTCAGGAACCAGCGGCTGCCGGCGGATTTCACGATCTGCGGCAGGGCTGCGGAGTACCCGAACGAGTCGGGCAGCCAGGCTTCCCGGCATTCGATGCCGAACTCGGCCAGGAAGAAGCTCTTGCCTTCCACGAACTGCCGCGCCATGGCTTCGCCGCCGGGCATATTGGTGTCCGATTCCACCCACATGCCGCCCACGGGTACGAACTGGCCCGAACGGACCTTTTCCCGGATCCGGCTGAACAGCTCAGGGTAGAACTCCTTGATCCAGGCAAGCTGCTGCGCCGAGGAACAGGAGAAGACGAAGTCCGGGTTCTCGTCCATAAGGGACACCACGTTGGAGAACGTCCGGGCGCATTTGCGCATTGTTTCCCGGACCGGCCAGAGCCAGGCGGAGTCGATGTGCGCGTGCCCGGTGGCAACCAGCTGGTGGGCGGATGCGTAGGCAGGCCGGGCCAGGACCCCGGCGAGCGCATCGCGTCCTGCTGCGGCGGTTCCGGCAACATCGTCCGGATCCATCACGTCCATCATGCGTTCCAGGGCCCGGAGGATTTCATGGCGGCGGGGCAGCTCCAGGGGCAGCTGCTCCATCAGTCCTGCCAGGGTCCAGACATCCTGCTGCAGCTCCCACACGGTCTGGTTCAGCTCGGCGATGGCAATGGGTCCCAGCCGGTACTGAGGGGCTGTTCCGGCGGTGGATTTGTCACCGTACGGCGTGGCGGCGAAGGTCCAGCCCTGGGCCACATCCGGATTGGCGGCGGCCTCCACGTAGAAATCCACGGCCATGCCCCCACCCAGCAGCTTCAGGGGAATGTATTGGTTCCGCGGCGAGACGGCTTTGATGATGGTGCCGTCCGGCCGCCAGGCAATGCCCTCGCACTGGAAGCCCGGGGTTTCGATGGTGAAGCCGAGGTCCACCACAACTTCCACGGTGGTATCAGGTTCGGTACCCCACGATTCGGGGACTTCGCCCTGCAGGCGGAGCCATTTGGTGCCCCACGGCTTTCCCCACGGGGCGCCGTGCTCCTGCGGCCGGAATTCCTGCCGCATGGCCTCCAGCGCGGGGACCGGTTCGTCCGGCACGTCCCAGCTGCTCAGGGCAAGGGGAAGGCTCCTGCTGTACACGGCGGGGTTGATGCGCTCACGCACAAACCTCTCCAGGCGGACTTCCGTGATCCGGCGGTCGTCATGCAATATGGGCCTTCTTCAAAGTATGAAAGTGGACTATCGTGTCCATTCGATGGACAAATCTACCCGCTAGTAGCCTGATATCCAACCCCTTCTGCGAGCGTGCCCGGAAACTCCCGGCGGGGAAAGCTCACGCAGACGGCACGGGAACCACGGGCCCGGTGATGCGGGCGTTGCCGGCGTACACGTTCAGGCTGGTACCCCGGCTGAATCCCGCCAGCGTCACTCCGCCGGCCTCGGCCAGTTCAGCGGCCAGGCTGGAGGGAGCGCTGACGGCGGCCAGCACGGGAATTCCTGCCATGGCGGCTTTCTGGACCAGCTCGAAGGATGCCCTGCCCGATACCTGGAGGACCGTTCCGCGCAGCGGGAGAAGGCCTTCGCGCAGCGCCCAGCCCACCACCTTGTCCACGGCGTTGTGCCGCCCCACGTCCTCGCGGAGGCACAAAAGCTTTACACCGCCGTCGTCCTCCACCTTGAACAGGCCGGCCGCGTGCACTCCCCCGGTGTCGTCAAAGAGGCGCTGGGACTGGCGGAGCAGTGCCGGCAGCGAGGCAAGGACCTGGGCATCCACCGTCACGGGATCGGACTGGGGGCTGTAATGCGAGGATTTGCGGACCGATTCTATGGAGTCCGTACCGCAGATGCCGCAGGAACTGGACGTATACACGTTGCGTCCGGTGGCAGGAAGCGGGACGTCCGGCCGCAGCTGCGCCTCCACCACGTTGAATGTCTGGACTCCGTCTTCGTCTTCGCCGGCACAGAACCGCAGGGAAACGAGCTGTTCAGCAGACCAGATGACACCCTCGGACACCAGAAAACCGGCCACCAGGTCAAAGTCGTCGCCTGGTGTCCGCATGGTGACGGAGAAGGAGAGGGATCCCAAGCGGATCTCCAGCGGTTCCTCGACAGCCAGGACGTCCTCCCGGTACCGGACGGGGAACTCGATGGCGTTCGGTGAGCCGTCCAGAACATACTTGTGCACCTTGCGGCGCTGGGTTACGCGTCCCATGTCCCACCTTGCCTGTTCATAACTCCATCATGACAACCGCGGGGACCCGGCTCAACCAGGTGCACCGCTGAACCAACCCTCTTAACCCTGCACGATAACCCTGCACGCCGCTCAGCCAAGAAGGGCACTCCAGTCCACCGGACCGTCCGCGGGTTTGGTGCCCGTCCGTGCAGTCCGGCCCGCACTGCGGGGCTTGGCCTTGGCCGGGGTTTCAGCGGGGGCGGGAATTGGCGGACCCCACGGCAAGGCGAAAGCCGGCACCGGCTCACCCAGCTGCACACCGTGTGGCGGCACCACCATGACGCCGTCGGCAGAAGCCAATCCCCGCATCATCCCCGGCCCCGTGTGCTGGGCCGGGGATGCCATGCCGTAGAGGAGGCGGAAAGGCATCAGCCGGGTGCGCCCGGGATCGGGTTCGATCATTGTTCCGCACGGCACATCCTGTACGGAGGGCATGGTGCCGTGGCCCAGGGCAGCCAGCAGGGGGGCACCCACTGTTGACAATGCCATCATTGCCGCCAGCGGATTTCCCGGCAGGCCCAGCACGAACCTGCCGTCCGGCAGCTCAGCCAGGACGGCGGGATGCCCGGGGCGCATGGCCACGCCGTCGATGACCAGCCGCCCGCCCAGCTCGGCAACCGCGCGGCGCAGGTGGTCCGTGCCGGAGCGTCCGGTCCCGCCTGTGGTGATCACGACGTCGGCCGGCAAGTCCGGTGCGCCGGGCGCCTCCGGGACCACGTCCTCCAGGCCCGCGAGCCATTCCCCGTAGGAATCGCCGATTTTCTGCTGTCCCCCGGCAATGCCGCCGAGCATCGCGACCACTGCCGGCAGCTGGGGGCCGAAAGTGTCGCGCACCTGGCCCGGAACCGGAAGGCCCTCCGCCACGACCTCGGAGCCGGTCAGCAGCAGCCGCACCAGGGGTTTGCCCTGGACGCGCACCTCATCGTGGCCGGCAAGGGCGGCGAGTGCCAGATGCGCGGGATTCAGTTCCACCCCGGCTTTGACCAGGATGTCCCCTTCCCTGGCCTCTTCCCCCGCCTTCCGGATGTGCTGGCCGTTGCGCGGCTCCCCCGGTCGCGCGGTTCCACCGGTTTCCAGGATGGGGAGACCGTCGTCGTCCTTGCCCAGGACGGCGCCCTCGCTGCGCAGTATCGCCTTGCCGCCGGGCGGAATCAGGCCGCCGGTCACGATGGGGCTGGCCTGGTGCGGCGCCAGCCTGGCTCCCGGCTCAACGAGGATCCACGGGCCGGTGCCGTTGACAGCCCATCCGTCCATGGCCGAGGACGCATAGTGCGGCATGTCCTGCAGTGCCACAATGTCCTGGTCCAGGCGGCGGCCCAGGGCAAGCTCCAGGGCCACCGGCCCGGCAGGAATCGGCGTGGCAGCATCAAACGCTGCCTGCCGTGCTTCCTCCCATGTGTGGGCAAGGTGGTGCGGGGTGTCCTGCCCTTCGGGTCTACCTGCTTCTCCCTGGGGTTCCCCGGTCATTCGCCGGGGGTCCCGGCGGCTTCAGCGTCGTAGTCGGCAGCAAGTGAACGCGCCACGGCCAGGGCAGAGTCCATGGACGCGGCATCCGTTGTGCGGCCGGAGCCGGAGGCCAGGCCGGCGGCAAAGCCGGCAATGAACGTGGTGAGCGGAGCAGCCGGGCGGACCACGGAGTGGGCTGCTACGCCGGCAAGGGACAGGATGGCGTTGACGTCTACCTGGACGTCCTCGAGTTCATAGGCCTGGAGCAGGGACCTGCACCATTCCTCCAGCGTTTCATCCTGGCTCTTCATGAACTGCCTCCCACGTTAACTGCGGCCGGGACGGCCATGGTCCTTGTCCTGGTTGCCGGCGGCAATCCCTAGTGCGGCGGCATCGTCCCACGTATCCACGTCTGCTGTGGACGCGGCGGGAACGCTGACAAGCTGCACGTCCAGACTAGCAAGGAGCGAGCGGACAGAACCGTTAATCAAGGCTCCCCGGGACGCAAGATCCTGCGCAGCCTTTTTTAGCGCACCTGTGCGGTAAAAACCGGCCAGTGGCTGGATCCGGCCTGCCGGTGTGCCGTCTTCAGTCCGGGCCAGGACTGCGTCCGCCCCCGTTCGTTCCCCGGCTGCCAGGGACGCCTGGAGCACACTGACCGCGTCGGTCACCAGCGGCATGTCGCAGGCGAGCACCAGAGTGTAGTCGGACCCCGCCCCCGCGCCGGCGAGGGTGTCCAGACCGGCGGCAATCGCGGCTGCCGGCCCGGCGAACTCGGGCTGTTCACGGCAGGACAGGATGCCCTCCGGAATCAGCCCGGGCGGACCCACCACCACAATGCGCCGGGCCGCTGCAGCGGCAGCAAGGGAGCGCTCCAGCAGGCTGGCACCCTGGAATTGCAGGGTCTGCTTCGGCACTCCGCCAAGCCGTGCGGACCGGCCCCCCGCCAGGATCAGGGCATCAAAGGACGGCATGTTCGATTCCACGGTCCCAGCCTACCGGCGGTCACGGATGTGGCGGGGTGCGGAAGGCAGGTCAGGCAGCGCGTTCGGGCAACAGGAACGGATCCCACGCCGGCGTGGGCTTTTCCAGTTCCTTAATCTGCCAGATGGTGCCGTGAGGAGGCTCCGGCACGAACCGCAGCTTCCAGCCCATTTCGGCCGGGGTATGGTCCCCTTTGGCGTTATTGCAGCGGAGGCAGGCGGCTACCAGGTTCTCCCACGAATCGGCACCACCGCGGGATTTTGGATGGACATGGTCAATGGTGTGGGCCGCTTTTCCGCAGTACGCGCACTTGTGCCCGTCCCGCCTGAGCACACCCCGCCGGCTGACGGCGGTGGCGTGGTTGTATCTGGGACGGATGTAGCGGTTCAGGAGTATCACGGACGGGCGGCCCAGGATCTCCTGGGGACCCACCACGGGATCGTCCCCCTCAGCCACCACGCTCGCCTTGTTGGTCAGCACAAGCACCAGCGCCCGGCGGAATGAAATAACCGCCAGCGGTTCATATCCAGCATTCAGAACGAGAGTGCGCATGCACGTACCTCTTCACGGCCGCACCCGTCAGGGGCACGAGGGCCGGCTGCCCTCGGCATGGTCCGGGCTATGGATCGACACCACAAGAGTAAACAAAGAAGTCCACTATCGGCTAATCTGGCCGGCATCGCCCTCCTGCATCATGGGGGCGCAGGGCGGGCCACAGGGTGCGCCCAGTCCGTTAAAGCGAACATGACCCCTGCCACAAAGGCAGGGGTCATGTTCCTTCAAGCGGACAGTCCGTCAGGTCAGCCGGGGATCAACCAGGCGTCCCGTCGGGAACGTCAGTTCACGCGGATGAATACCGGGCCGGAACCTACGTTGGCGCTGAAGACAACCGTCTGGTTGCCGTTGTAGCCGCCGTGCACGGCCTGGCCGTTGCCGGCGTAGACAGCAACGTGGGCCATGCCGGCGCCGCCGTCGGCGTAGTAGATCAGGTCGCCGGGCTGGGCTTCCGCGGCGCTGACCGTGCGGCCGAGGGACAGGTAGCCTGCAGGCCAGTCGTGGAAGTTGATGCCCACGGCGGCCAGGGAGTTGGTCACCAGCATGGTGCAGTCCTGCATAACACCCAGCTGGGCGTAGGCGGCGGACAGGATGGCCGCACCCTTGCCGCTGGCTGACGCCGGAGCTGCGGGGGCGGGAGCAGCGGTAACCGTGGCGGTGACCTTCGGAGCTGCCACAGGCTGGGCTGCCGGAGCGGCTTCCTGAACCTCAACCTCGGGCTCTTCCTCGACAACAACCGGGGCCGGCGTGGTGGTCACGGCGGGCTTTTCGTAGGTGATGGCGATGGTGGAAGCCGCGGAGATGGGGGCTTCAACAGCGGACTCGACTTCCAGCGTCGAGGCGGAAGCGGAGTCCCGCTGGATGTTGGCATCAGCAGCGTTGGCTGCAATGCCGCTGGTCAGGACCAGGCCGGAAGCGGCGGCAATAACCGCGGCCTGGCGGCCCACGCCGCCTGCGTTATCGCCGACAGCCTTGGCAATGACGGCGATTGAGTTGGTTTTGGTGACCTCGGCGCGGTGCCGTGCGGTAGCACGAGTAGTCATCAGTTCTCTCTTTCGATTTCCTCGGGGCCTGTGGGCAGCCCGAGAGTTTTGGACGCGCCGGCATCTTGGGGGTATGTCGGCGCGCCCCGAACGGGGATGTGTGATCTAGCGAAAAACAGGGGGCAAAGAAATAGTTCCCGGGGCCGAAGCTCCCAAGAACTATTTGCCCAGGGTGTAGAAGGAGGAGGTTCCGGTGGCGGCCACGGAGTGCAGCAGCGTGCCCTGGGAAGGGTTGAGGGCGCTGATCATCATGCCGTTGCCAACGTAGATGCCCACGTGTGCGCCGCCATTCTGCATGACCAGGTCGCCCGGCTGCGGGGTGGAGGTGGGTGTCATGGCCGTCCAGGCGTTGACGCGCGGGATGCTGATGCCGGCCTGGGCGTAGACCCACTGGGTGAAGCCTGAGCAGTCCCAGCCGTTGGGGGTGGTGCCGCCCCAGACGTAGGGGCTCCCGATGCCGGTGTAGGCGATGGCCGCGAGGCCGGAGGTGGCTGCTGAGCTGGCCGCCGCCACTGCCTTTTCTGCGGTGGATGCAGTGGTGGCCGCAGCTGAATCATCGTCGGCGTCGGCTTCGTCGGCGTCGGTGGACTGGGCACGGACCGGCTCGATCTTCGGCGCAGCGATGGTGGTCACCACGGGACGCTCGAAGGAAACGGTCGCGGTGGGCTCGGCGGTGACGGCAAGGGCGGTCTGCGCGGAACCCGACTCGGTGGAAGCGGAGACACCAGCGGTGGTGTCCGCTGCAGTGGCAGGCAGCCCCATACCAAGAACAAGACCGGAAGCAGCTGCGACAACTGCTGCCTGGCGACCTACTGTCCCGGCATTGGCACTAACAGCCTTGGACATGGCATCCAAAGGGTTGGTACGAACCGTTTGTGCACGGTGGCGCGCAGAATTATGGCGTGAAGACACGAAGGTAGCCTCTCCCAATGCCTGCGAGGTGAGCTGTCGGATTCGGATGGGAGTCACCCGGCCGCGCGGCTTCCAAGGAAGCTTTGCGACTTAACCCCAAGGCCTTCATGAAGAAGGCCAGAATTGGTTCCCCCGCCCCTGCCAGACGATGAAATGCGAACGGACCTTGAGCGGTGGCAGAGCTAGGCAATCCACTCAAGAGCGTCAACTTCGGAAAAGTTGACGCGAGTTAGACGGTACAGGAGTTTTGCAGCAATGTCACATTCAGGTCACGGCTGGTAACACCCAAGTGAGACATTGCACTCATTTGACTAAAGCCAGCGCGTGGGATCGACAACTTCGCCGTTGACCTGCACCTCAAAGTGGAGATGGCAGCCGGTGGAAGCTCCGGTGGTCCCGCTCAACGCGACAACGTCGCCGCGGGAGACCGTCTGGCCTTCTGTCACATTGAAGGACGACAGGTGGTTGTAGGTGGTCTCCAGGCCGTTGCCGTGGTCCACCACAACGCGGTTTCCACCGCCGTACTGGTGCCAGCCAACAAATGTCACGGTGCCGGTGGCAGCAGCGAGGACGGAGGTGCCGCACTGTGCCACATAATCCTGGCCCCGGTGGAAGTCGCCCGAGCCGCCGGTGATGGGGCTGACACGGTAGCCGAAGGGGGATGCAGTGGACATGGTGGCGAGCGGGGCACCAAGGCTCCCGGCAGAAGCGGCGCTCGAGACGGCGCCGGCAGACTGGGCACTGAGGAGCTGCTTAAGCTTGCCGTCCGGGTCAGCCTGCGTGACAACCGCCGAGCGGCTGAAGTCAATCTGGGCTCCCGCCTCGGCTGTGACAGCCGGCTGGGGCGTAACTGCCGAGGCAGCGACAGGTGTGCCTGCGGCGTCGGTGGCCATCACGGGGCTGGTGGCCGGAACAGTCACGGTCAGCACCAGGCCGGTGGCAGCAAGGGCAATACCGGCTTTTTGGCCGATGCCGCTGGCGGAGGCAAACTCGGTGATCTGCTGGAAGGGACCCCGACGGCGGCGCGCATCACGGTGGAGATCGCGGGGGCGCTCCGTGTGGATGACTTCGACGACACGCGGTGTCGAAGCGGGGATGGCCGCGCGGCGGCGCCCCCTGGAGGTCTGCATGGACAAGAAGGATTCCTCTCTGAAAGCCTGCGAAGTTAGCTGTCGGATTCGGGTCAGAGAGTTCAAAGACCCGGTCCGCCGTAGGCAAGCTTCGGCACAGAGATATCCCCGGAAAGGGTTCCTTCGCTGGAAGAGGCTTGCTGCTGACGGACTTCACCCCAAGGCAGTCCCCCCGCTGCCGCTTGTGGTTCCCCCGCCTCTGCCAGTTATTGCTCGTGCACCTGGTCCGCTGGCAGAGCTCGGCTCCGGATCAGGTAACGCTTTAGTATCAACGCTCGCGTTCAACTATAGAGGCTTAAACCCCAAAGTAACAATTCCGTTATCTTTGCCTAAATGCCATTCGATAGGGTAATCGCGCCCGGGCGGGTCCTCTACCGGACCGTGACAAACACGTGGGCGGCCACTTCCGGAGGAAGCTCCAGCGCACCTTCGATGCCGGGTACCCGCACGGAGATGTAGTCCCCCACCCGTTCGAGCGACACGGTGGCGCCGGGGCGGATGCCGCCCTCATCAAGCTGGACCAGCAGTTCGGGCTCCACCTGGATGGGTTCGGCCAGCCGGCTGACGGTGACCGTCGACGCAGGACCGTACGTTTTCATCGCTTCCAGCAGGCTCACGGCTCCGTCGGAACCGCCCGGCAGGGGCTGGCCGCCCAGGGCAGCGAGTCCCGGGATGGGATTGCCGTAGGGCGACTCCGTGGGGTGGTCGAGCATCTCGTAGATGCGCCGCTCCACCCGTTCGCTCATGACGTGTTCCCACCGGCAGGCTTCGTCGTGCACGTACGCCCAATCGAGTCCGATGACGTCGGCCAGGAGCCTCTCGGCCAGCCGGTGCTTGCGCATCACTTCGGTGGCGCGCTTACGGCCGGTTTCGGTGAGCTCAAGGTGCCGGTCGCCGGACACCACCACCAGCCCGTCCCGCTCCATCCTGCCGATGGTCTGGGAGACCGTGGGTCCCGAGTGGCGGAGCCGCTCGGCAATACGGGCCCGCAGGGCAATAATGTTCTCTTCCTCAAGCTCCAAAATGGTGCGAAGGTACATTTCCGTAGTGTCGATCAGATCCGTCATCCAGCTCAGCTCCTCGAGCGCAGTACCTTGCGTTGTCCCACCGTATCGCCTATCACTGCGACGTAGTCCGGTGGCAAGCTTAGCCTATTTTGACTTTGTCCGAATAGTTCGCGGTTGCCCCCAGGACGTCTCAATGGCTGGACTATGACGGGTCCGGTTCCCGCCGAAACAGCTGTTCAGGCAGAATGGGAAAGGCCTCAGTTGCAGTCATTGCCGACTGCCGGCCAGCGACCATCCACCCGTTCGGACCAAAGCCACGTCCACGCCGAAATTGGAGCCCCTGTGAGCGAACCCAGCATCACTATTCCCGCCGACCTCCTGCCTCAGGACGGGCGGTTCGGCGCAGGACCTTCCAAGGTCAGGCAGGAGCAGATTGATGCGCTGTCCGCGGCATCAAAGAACATCCTGGGTACCTCCCACCGGCAGGCCCCGGTCAAGAACCTCGTTGGCTCGGTCCGCGAAGGCCTGAGCCAGTTCTTCCGCGCACCCGAAGGTTATGAAGTAGTCCTGGGCGTGGGCGGCTCCACGGCATTCTGGGATATTGCCAGCTTCGGACTCGTGGAGAAGAAGGCCCAGCACCTGTCCTTCGGTGAGTTCGGGTCCAAGTTTGCGGCCGCAACCAACAAGGCTCCTTTCCTGGATGCCTCCTCAATCCTTAAGTCCGAGCCGGGCACCCGCCCTGTGCCCACGGCCGAAGCAGGCGTGGACGTTTACGCCTGGCCCCAGAACGAGACCTCCACGGGTGTTTCCGCTCCCGTGCAGCGGGTGGCAGGTGCCGATGAGGGCGCGCTGGTGCTGGTGGACGCCACCTCGGCTGCCGGCGGCCTGGACGTAGACGTTGCAGAGAGCGACGTCTACTACTTTGCACCGCAAAAGAACTTTGCCTCCGACGGCGGACTGTGGCTTGGCCTGTTCTCCCCCGCTGCCGTGGAACGCGCCGCCCGGATCAAGGCCAGTGACCGCTGGATCCCGGATTTCCTGGACCTGCAGACCGCCATCGACAACTCGCGCCTGAACCAGACTTACAACACCCCGTCGCTGTCCACCCTGGTGACCCTGGATGCCCAGGTGCAGTGGCTGAACTCGAACGGCGGCCTCGAATTCGCGGCCAAGCGCACGGCGGACTCTGCTGGCCGCATCTATTCATGGGCTGAGGCTTCGGAATTCGCCACCCCGTTCGTCGCCAACCCGGATGAACGCTCCAACGTCATCGCCACCATCGACTTTGACGAGTCCGTGGACGCCGCCGTGGTGGCCAAGGTCCTGCGCGCCAACGGCATTGTGGACACCGAGCCGTACCGGAAGCTTGGCCGCAACCAGCTGCGCATCGCAACATTCGTTGCCATCGAGCCCGCTGATGTTTCCGCGTTGCTGGCAAGCATCGACTATGTGGTGGGCGAGCTGCGGAAGTAGGCCGCAGGGACACCTTTAACGTTCGACGGCGCCGCCCGGGTCCTGCCCGGGCGGCGCCGTTTGTAGGTCCCCGCTTTGCATGTCTCCCGTTGGGCGACGTCGGCACTTACGGTGTGCCGGCGTCGTCCCCGGCAGACTGCTCCCCAAAATCAGTGTCCGCTGGATCAGAGTCCGTTGCCTCGAGATCCGTGGCCTCCACCTCCGTAGGCTCCACGTCCTGGCCGGTACCCTCATGCCCTGACGGTACCCCGTCCAAAACCGGTCCGGCGGCGTCCGCCGGCGCCGTCTCCTGTTCCGAAGCCTCCGCTTCCTGGTCCTGCGCGTCCTCAGGCCGGACCCGCTCCGCCCACGGCACCCACTCCGGGGCCAGGATGGAATTCTCGGACGGCAGCAGGCCCAGCTCGCTGACGGTAACTACTTTCGAACGGGAGTTACGGGTAAGAACCGCGTACCACTGCCACCCTCCGTAGCCGGCAAGCTTCGACTCGAACAGGTGCGTCACCAGGCGGTCGCCCTCGCTCTTGGCCGCGAGGTGGGGCCCGATGTCGGAGGCGGCGGTGATGCCCTCCAGGGCGGCGCGGGCGGTGTCGACGGCGGCAGCCAGGAAGGCATCAGGCTTGCCGGTCCGCCACACCGGCACACCTGCCGGCGGGCGCTTTGCAATGCTTTTCGCACCTGCGGGGGCTGCGGTCCCGGCCTCCCCCGGAGTGGGACCTGCCTGGTCCTGTGCCTGTGCCGCCGGCTGTTCAGCTTCCGGACTCATCGGTGCCTAAACGTCCAGCTCGTCGGCAACCTTACGCAGGGCAGCGGCGATGGCCTTGCCCTTGTTGCCTTCCGGGTATTTGCCTTTGGACAGGGTGCCGGACAGGTTGTCCAGCACGCTCACCAGGTCCTGAACCAGCGGTGCAAGGTCCCTTGCGCTGGGCCGCTTGGCCTTGGCGATGGACGGCGTCTTGTCCAGGACACGCAGGCCCAGGGCCTGCGCACCTTTCCGGCCGTCGGCAACGCCGAACTCCACGCGAGTGCCGGCCTTGAGCTCCGTTACACCCTCGGGCAGCGACGATTTGGGCAGGAAAACCTCCTGGCCGTCCTCGCCTGCGAGGAACCCGAAGCCCTTGTCCTTGTCATACCACTTGACCTTGCCGGTAGGCACGTAATCAACCTTCTTCGTTCTGCTGTCGTGAGACACGGCCGGCCGCCACCGCATCCGCAGTGTTGTGCGGGTTCAAGGTATGGCAGCTGCAAACCGTGTTGGTCTGTATCTTTCAAGGTTATCCTGCCCGGTGCCCGAATCCTGCTTTCAACGGCGTCAGGTAACGCCGTTCACGCCCGCCGCCGCAGGCGCTGTAGCGTTACGTCCATGACACCCTCGCGCTACCGGCGGCCCATCATGATCGTCGCCGCAGTCATTGCCGTGCTCTCCCTGGCCGCCGTGGGAGCCGTCATGGCGCTTGCCTTCGCCGGCTCGGTGGCGCCGGCGTGGGTCACCTATTCCGCACTGTACGGTTTGCCTGTGGCGTTCCTCCTTATGCTTTTCCTTGTTCTGGACAGTGTTGCCGGGCGCCGCCGGGCAGGAAAGCCTGACCAGCGGTAACGTTGGACTGATGTCCCTTATTCGCGCGCTCAGCAAGGACCTTGAGGCACGCAGCGATGACTCGTTGCGGGCGCTGTTCGCCGCGCGGCCGGACCTCATCTCCCCCACTGTTCCGGATTTTTCCGCCCTCGCCGCACGGGCAAGTGCACGGGTCAGCGTCCAACGGGCCCTCGAACGGCTCAACCGGCCGCAGATGCAGGTCCTCGAAACCCTCCATTTGTGCACCAACACGGACACTGAGCACAGCGCCTCGGCGGCCGGTCTCAGGAAAATGATCTCCGGCGCCACGCTCGCCGCAGTTGAACGGATCCTGGCAACGCTGCAGGAACTGGCCCTGGTACACCGGGCATCGCCGCCGCACGGAACTCCGTCCTCCGCCGCCAGGCAGCGCTTCTACCTTCCGGTGGGCTGCCTCAAGGACGTGGTGGGCCTTTACCCGGCAGGCCTGGGCAGGAGCTACACCGAGCTGGTCCGCCTCCAGCCGGCGTTCGCGCAGCGGGCGGTCCAGCTGGTCTCCGAACTGCACCGCAGCGGCGTCGCGATCCACGACGCCACTACCCCCATGGAGGCAGCCCTCGCCCTCCAGCACTGGACCTCTTCCCCCGAGGCGCTGCAGGAGATCCTCGCCGGAGCCCCTGAGCGGACGACGGCGTTGCTCGCCAGGTTCCGCAACTGGGCCATGGGTGCCGTCCCCCAGGCGCAGCGCAAAGCCTCCATCACCACGGAGGGGTCCGACGTCGGGCCCGTTGACTGGCTTCTGGCCCGCGGCCTGCTGGTGCCGCTGGATGCTGCACACGTCGAGCTGCCGCACAGCGTAGGGGTGTCCCTGCGTGGCGGAGCCATCATCAACGATTTCACGCTCTCACCGCCCATCCCGGAACTGGGCCGGACCACCGCACTGCTGCGCAGGAACGCGGCGATGAGTGCCATCTCGGAAACCCTGCGGCTGGTGGGTGAGCTGCTGCATGCCGTACGGGAGCAGCCGCTCGCCACGCTGCGCAGCGGCGGGGTGGGGGTCCGGGAGATGCGCCGGCTCGCCGACGAGCTCCGGGTGGACCAGGCACGCGTGGGGCTGCTGCTGGAACTGTGCGGACTTGCGGGCCTGATCCGGCTCGATGTCGATTCCTCCTCCTGGGTCCAGCCCCCGCAGCTTGAGTGGCTTGTCCTCCCCCGCCAGGAACAGTGGCTGTGGCTGGTGAACGCCTGGCTGGCCAGCGAACGCGTCCCGTCGCTGGTAGGCCAGCCCGTCAATGGGGCCCAGGGGGCTGGAGGGCACCGCACGGCCTCCGGCAGCACCATCGTGGCGTTGTCCGCCGAGCCCCAGCGCCCCGACGCTCCCGTGATCCGCAAGCGCATCCTGGAAATCCTGCACCAGCTCACCACCGAAGCGGCAGCGCCGGACGGCACGGCGCCGGTGCTCGACGCCGCCGCGGTCCTCCAGCGTGCCGAGTGGGCCCAGCCACGCATGGCGCGGCGGTTCAGTTCGTTGATCCGGGGCGTCCTCGCCGAAGCCGAACTGCTCGGCCTGGTGGGATCCGGCGCCCTGAGCCAGCTGGGCAGCGCCTTCGCCGAAGACCGGCCCGATGCCGCCCTCGACATCCTGGGCGAGCACCTGCCTGCCGCGCTGAACCACGTCCTCCTGCAGGCCGACCTGACCGCCGTCGCGCCGGGCTACCTGGCCCCTGAACTGACCGAAAAGCTTCTGGTGATGGCCGATGCCGAAGGCCAGGGCCCCGCCACCATCTACCGGTTCTCGGACAACTCCATCCGGCGCGCCCTCGACGCCGGCTACGACGCCGCCGGCCTGTTGGACTTCCTGCGGGAACACTCCGCCACCGCCGTTCCCCAGCCGCTTGAATACCTCGTGGAGGACACCGCGTCGCGGCACGGCAGGCTGCGGGTAGGTGCGGCCGCCAGCTTCATCCAGAGCGACGACGAATCAGCCCTTGCCGAGCTCCTGTCCGGGCCCAAAGCCGCCCGGCTGGGCCTGGTCCGCATCGCGCCCACTGTTGTGATATCCACTGCGCCGCCGAGGGAGGCAGCCCAGGTCCTGCGGAGCCTGGGCCTCTCCCCCACGGTCGAAGGAACAGAAGACCCCGCAGTCCGGCTCCGCAAAACTCCTGCCGCCCAGGAAAGCCTTCGGCCGGTCTACACGGCACCGCGCACTGCGCCGGCAGCCGAGGACGTGGACGCCCAACTGGCCGTGCTGCGGCACGCCGCTCCCGCCGTCGGACGCCATGCCCACGGCGGCCAGGCCCCGTCAGGGGACCACTCAGGCGAAGCGGCCACCCAGCTGGGGCTTGAGGCCCTGCAGCGTGCCATCAGGCTGAAGCAGCGGATCAGCATGAACGTGGTGGACAGCCTGGGGAATGCCAACCTGGAAATCGTTGTTCCCTTATCGGTGAGCGGCGGACGCGTGCGGGTGTTCGACCCCGCGAAGGAAACGGAACGCGTCCTGTCCATCCACCGCATTATCGACATTGAGGCTGCAGAAGAACTGCACCAGTGAAGGACTCCCCCGCGTGAACGACGGACCCCTGATTGTCCAGAGCGATAAAACCATCCTCCTGGAGGTGGACCATGAGCTGGCCACCGAGGCGCGGCACGCCATTGCCCCGTTCGCCGAGCTGGAACGGGCCCCCGAACACATGCACAGCTACCGGCTGACGCCGCTCGGACTGTGGAATGCCCGCGCCGCCGGCCTCGACGCGGAGAGGGTCCTCGACACGCTGTTGAAGTACTCGCGGTTCCCGGTGCCGCATTCGCTGCTGATCGACGTCGAGGAGACGATGTCGCGGTACGGCCGGTTGCGCCTGGAAAAAGACCCCCAGCACGGTCTGGTCATGCGGACGGACGACTATCCGGTCCTCGAGGAAGTGATCCGGGCCAAGAAGATCCAGCCCCTGCTGGGGCCCCGGATCGACGGGGAAACCGTGGTGGTGCACGCCTCCCAGCGCGGACAGCTCAAGCAGCTCCTGCTCAAGATCGGCTGGCCCGCTGAGGACCTGGCGGGCTACGTGGACGGCACCCCGCACCTGATCGCCCTGAACGAGGACGGCTGGAAGCTGCGGCCCTACCAGCAACTGGCCAGCGAGAATTTCTGGGCCGGTGGCAGCGGCGTGGTGGTGCTTCCCTGCGGAGCCGGCAAAACGCTGGTGGGGGCAGCGGCGATGGCCACGGGATCAACCACCACCCTGATCCTGGTCACGAACACCGTGGCAGCCCGGCAGTGGAAGGACGAACTGCTGAAGCGCACCACCCTGACGGACGACGAGATCGGCGAGTATTCCGGGGCGGTGAAGGAAGTCCGTCCGGTGACCATCGCGACGTACCAGGTCCTCACCACCAAGCGCGGCGGGTTGTATCCGCACCTGGAGCTGGTGGACGGCCATGACTGGGGCCTGATCATCTACGACGAAGTCCATCTCCTGCCGGCGCCGATTTTCCGGATGACAGCGGACCTGCAGGCCCGGCGCCGGCTGGGGCTCACCGCCACCCTGGTCAGGGAGGACGGCCGGGAGGGCGAGGTGTTCAGCCTGATCGGACCCAAGCGCTATGACGCGCCGTGGAAGGACATCGAGTCCCAGGGGTACATCGCCCCGGCCGACTGCGTGGAGGTCCGGGTGGACCTGCCGAAGGACGAGCGGGTTGCCTACGCCATGGCTGAGGACGCTGACAAGTACAGGCTGTGTTCCACCTCCGAATCCAAGACCCTGGTGGTGGAGGAGCTCGTGGCCAGGCATGCGGGTGAACAGCTGCTGGTGATCGGGCAGTACATCGACCAGCTGGACGACCTCGGCGCGCGGCTGCAGGCACCGGTGATCAAGGGTGACACGTCGGTGAAGGTGCGCCAGAAGCTCTTCGATGCCTTCCGGGCCGGCGAGATCCAGACGCTGGTGGTGTCCAAGGTTGCCAACTTTTCCATTGACCTGCCGGAGGCCTCGGTTGCCATCCAGGTGTCCGGTTCCTTTGGATCACGGCAGGAGGAGGCGCAGCGGCTGGGCAGGCTGCTGCGGCCCAAGAAGGACGGGCGGGCGGCCCGCTTCTACTCCCTGGTGGCCAGAGACACCCTGGACCAGGAATTCGCCGCGAAGCGCCAGCGATTCCTTGCCGAGCAGGGCTACGCGTACCGGATCATGGATGCCAAGGACGTGGGCCAGCCCGGCTAAGTGTGCACCGCGGCCCCATCGGCCACGCCATGGGTGCACACTGGGAGGCATGCGTCCGAAAATTCGTCCGGTCATTCCGTTGCCAGGCCAGGAGTCGGTCTGGGACTACCCCCGTCCGCCGCGCGTCGAGCCGAGCCGGGAACGGATCAGGATCATTCTGGGCGGGGAACTGATCCTGGACACCACGGATTCCCTCCGTGTCCTTGAGACAAGCCATCCTCCCGTCTACTACGTGCCCCGTTCCTCGTTCATCCCGGGAGCCCTGGGGCCTGCGCCCGGAAGCAGCTTCTGCGAGTTCAAAGGTTCAGCCCGCTACCTCACTGTCCGGGGCGGCAGCGCGGTAGCGGAAAGGGCGGCCTGGTTCTACCCCGAGCCCGTCGGGGGATACGGGGACCTGGCAGACCGTGTGGCGGTCTACCCCGGCAGGATGGACTCCTGCGAGGTGGACGGCGAGCGCGTGCGTCCGCAGGCCGGCGGCTTCTACGGCGGCTGGATCACAGACCGGGTGGTGGGTCCGTTCAAGGGAGAGCCGGGGACCATGGGCTGGTGAACCCGCGGACTCCTACCTGCCGTGTCCGTGCAGCATAACGACTTGGGAAAAGGCGCAGACTGCGGGAAACCGCAAAGAGTTGATGACGACATTGTTCGTGCACTTTCCCGGCAGTACGGTCAGAGCGCTGGGTTACATATAGGTAACAGGTCCCGAACTCAGATCGGGACTTTAGGGCTTGGCTGACGGCCTGGTCCGTTTCGTAGAACACGGCTTCACATGCGCAGATCGACCATCCTTTGCCCCGGCCCACAACCAGCAATGACCGCTGGCTTCGTGCTGCCCAACCGACTCCGTTATGTCAGGAAGCGACGACAGGAGTAGTCCGGCCGGGCCCCTCTGCGCGGGTCACGGCCGATCAAATATTGGGGAGATGCTGGGGATTTCGCCGGCGCAGGTCACCTGCCTGTTCCGAAACATCATTCGCCACTCTGAAGTGAGCACACACCCATGAAAAACATTACGCGCGCCCGTTGGGGTGCAGGAATCGCTTGTCTGGCTTTAATCCTTTCCGGCGTTACATCGGCACAGGCAAACCTGCCCGGTAGCCCCTTCGACGCCGGTGACGGAAACCTGTTGGTGAATGGCGTTGAGGACGACTGGGCCAATGCGGCGATCAGCTGCACCGGCACAATTGTTGGTTGCGGCCTGGACCTGCCCACAGGCCAACAGGACAACTCGTTCGGACAGGGAACCAAGGAAGACACCCCCGTGCCGACTGTCGTCTCAGGCCAGGTCCCAAACAACAAGAGCGATTTGACGCGCTTTTATTCGAAACTGAAGACCGAAGCCAACGGCAAGGATTACGCCTACTTGGCCTGGGAGCGGGTCCAGGAGCCCAACGGCACCACCAACATGGACTTCGAGTTCAATAAGTCCGCCGCTGTTTCCGCCAATGGCGTCACCCCTGTCCGCAGTGACGGTGATGTCCTGATTAAGTATGATCTTGCCCAGGGCGGCGTTACTCCCGTGCTCGGCTACCATCTGTGGACGACTACGGGCGCCCCGGCTTCGGTTTGTGAAGCGTCGAATACTGTTCCTTGCTGGGGCAAAGTCCAACCCCTCGACGGGAACTTCGAAGCGTCCATCAACACGGAAGCGGTGGTAGATCCGATCAACCCTGACGCTCCCCGCAGCCTCAGCGTGCGCACTTTCGGCGAGGCAGCCATCAACCTGACTGATTCCAACATCATCCCGGCGAATACCTGTGAAACGTTCAGCGGTGCATATCTGAAGAGCCGTTCCTCGGACTCTTTCACCGCAGCGCTGAAAGACTTCATCGCCCCTGTACCGCTCAACTTCTCCAAGTGCGGCTCCATCAAGATCCGTAAGGCTACAGTGGGCGGCGATGGAACTTTCGGTTACACCACTACCGGCGGTTTGACTCCCGCCACCTTCACCCTCAGCAGCGGCGGCCTTCGCGACTACGGCTCGGCCCTCCAGCCCGGTTCCTACACCATCACCGAAAACAGCCTTCCTGCAGGGTGGGATCTGACGAGTATCAGTTGTACGGTGACGGGCACGGGGACCTCTGCGGCACAATCAGGCACCAGCGCAACCATCAACATCACGCTCGGCTTCCAGGGCAGCGTCGACTGCACTTACACGAACACCGCCCGCGCAACCATCATCGTGGAGAAGCAGACTGTTCCTGACGGGACGGCAGGAACGTTCGCCTTTACGAGTGATGTTGCCGGGCTGAACGGATCCATCAGTGACGGTCAAACGTTGACAGCAGCAGGCATCCTGCCCGGCACGTACACGGCGACGGAAACCGACCCGGCGCCGGGGTTCGATCTCACAGGAATCGCTTGCGACGACTCCAACAGCACCGGCAATGTGGCAACACGGACGGCCACGTTCGTCGCAGCGGCCGGTGAGACGGTCAAGTGCACGTTCACGAACAGCCAGAGGGGACGCATCAATGTATTGAAGACCGATGACGACACTCCCGGCGTTCCGCTCGCCGGTGCTGTCTTCACGCTGTACGCCGATGCCGCACCTACCGGTGGTACAGGGCCTGGCGCCGAAGACGCGGCAACGGCATTCACCTGCACGACGACGGACGCGGGCACCTGCTCGTTCCTGAACATTGTCCAGGGCAGTTACTGGGTGGTTGAAACGACGACTCCTGCAGGGCATGACACCGCAACTGCTCAACTTGCGACTGTGGGCGCCGGCGGGACTGTGTCCCTCACGTTCGTAGATCCGCGCGACTTCAAGATCATCGTGCTGGTCTGCAAGGAAGCCGACAACTCGTTGTACTCAAGCACAGTGACCGTGGACGGTGAGGACAAGACCTCACTGGGTACGTCCCCATCGGGGCTTACCTCCGCTCAGCTGTGCGCCTTGGGTGGAGCCACCTATGGCGACAAGAGCTACGGTAATCACGATTCGAATGTGAACATCCCTCAATAGATGCATTGTGACGATGGGTCAAGCCCCGGGCTCGACCCATCACGAATGCAGTACTGACAGGCCAGGGTCCGCGGCGTATTGGCCGCGGATCCTGCCTTGTGCGCGGCACGTCCCCTGTTCGTCGTCGTCCATAAAACATTCATCCTGCATCCAGACAACTCCCAGAGACTGGGAGCATGATGGGAGCATGAACAAGAACGGCCCAGAAGCGAAGCTCCTCGTTGTCGACGACGAACCCAACATCCGCGAGCTGCTGTCCACCTCGCTGCGGTTCGCAGGGTTCGAGGTGGTTTCGGCGGCCAACGGCCGGGATGCCCTGGCGGCTGCGGATACGCACACCCCCGACCTGGCCGTGCTGGACGTCATGCTTCCGGACATGGACGGGTTCACCGTCACCCGCAAGCTCCGCGCATCGGGCAAGCACTTCCCGGTGCTGTTCCTGACCGCCAAGGATGACACCGAGGACAAGGTCACCGGCCTCACGGTGGGCGGGGATGACTATGTCACCAAACCCTTCAGCCTCGACGAAGTGGTGGCCCGGATCCGCGCTGTCCTGCGGCGCACCCAGCCCCTGCTGGACGACGACGCCGTCATCCGCGTCGGCGACCTGGAACTCGACGACGACGCCCACGAGGTCCGCCGCGGCGGCACCGTCATCGAGCTCTCCCCCACCGAGTTCAAACTGCTGCGCTACCTCATGCTGAACCCCAACCGTGTGCTGTCCAAGTCCCAGATCCTGGACCACGTGTGGGAGTACGACTTCAACGGCGATGCGTCCATTGTGGAGTCCTACATTTCCTACCTGCGCCGGAAGGTGGACATCGATCCCGAGGCCCCGGCACTTATCCAGACCAAGCGCGGCGTGGGCTACGTGCTGCGGACGGCAGAAAAGCGCTGACCTTGCTGGAGCGGTGGAAGTCGTCCTCCCTCAGGACGCAGCTGGTGGCCATGATCATGGCCCTGCTGATCGTGGCGCTGACGGTGACCGGTGCGGGCACCCTGGCGCTGCTGCACAGCTTCCTGCAGGGACAGGTCGATGACAAGCTGAATGCCGCGGTGCGCCTCGCCGAAGAGCAGGGTTCCTTCACCCAGCTGCAGGCGCCCAGCCCGAGGGTTCCCACCGACTATTCGCTGACGCTTTTTGTGCCCGACGAGGAGCCCTTCCCCCTCAGCCGGGACACCGACGGGGGCGGTCCCGATATCAGCTCCATGTCGGTGGAGCAGGCCCAGTCGCGCGACGAAATGCCTTACCAGGTGAGGGGCACTGACGGCGAGAACTGGCGGGTGGTTGCGGTAACGGTCCTCGCCAACAACCGTCCCGCCGTCGTGGTTATTGGGCTGCCGCTCCAAAGCGTGGATGACGTCCTCAAGCACGCCACGCTGGTGGTCATCGGGGTGGGCCTGCTCACGCTCCTGTTGGCCTCGTTGATTGCGAGCTGGACTGTCTCCCGGTCCTTCCGGCCCCTGGCGCGGGTGGAGAAAACGGCGGCCGCCATTGCTGCCGGCGACTTGTCCCGGCGGGTGGAGGTGGAAAACCCGGCTACCGAGCTCGGCCGGCTCAGCAGTTCGTTGAACGCCATGCTCGCCCACATCGAAACCGCCTTCGCGGCGCGCACCGCTTCCGAGGCAAGGATGCGCCGTTTCGCCGCCGATGCTTCCCACGAACTGCGCACCCCGCTGGTGACCATCCGCGGCTTCTCCGAGCTGTACCGCCACGGGGCATTGACCACGGACGAGGATGTGGCAACCGCCATGGGCCGGATCGAAAGTGAAGCCAAGCGCATGGGATCCATGGTGGAGGATCTGCTGCTTCTGGCCCGGCTTGATGAGCAGCGCCCGCTCCAGCAGAAGCCCGTGGACCTGCAGCTGGTTGCCCACGATGCTGTGGTGGACACCAAGGCGGGCGCCCGCTCGCGGGTGATTTCGTTGACCGGGCTCGACGGCGGGACTGCCACTCCGGCCCCGGTCCTGGGCGACGAAGCCAAGCTCCGCCAGGTGGTGGGCAACCTCGTGGGCAATGCCTTGCGTTACACCCCCGAGGGCTCGCCCATTGAACTTGCGGTGGGGGTGCGGACCGTGGACGGGGAAGCCCGCTCCATCATCGAAGTACGCGACCACGGGCCGGGCATTTCCGATGAGGATGCGTCCAAGGTCTTTGAGCGTTTCTACCGGGCAGACACCTCCCGGACCCGGGAAACGGGCGG
This sequence comes from Arthrobacter sp. RT-1, assembly GCF_003367205.1. NCBI lineage: Bacteria > Bacillati > Actinomycetota > Actinomycetes > Micrococcales > Micrococcaceae > Arthrobacter > Arthrobacter sp. RT-1. The sequence continues at coordinate 45,307 of NZ_QRGQ01000005.1, read as the reverse complement.
CAGCGGACTGGGCCTGGCCATTGTGGCTGCGATCGTGGGATCCCACGGTGGTTCCGTGCGGGTGGAAACCACCGACGGCGGCGGCGCCACCCTTGTGGTCAGCCTCCCCTACCGCGGCGACCCGCCGGAGCGGGCGGACGCCCAAGGCAGCGACGGCGAGGTTATCCACATATAGCCTCCGCGCGTGGCAGGGGCAACAGGCGCATCCATAGGCTCGTTGCAGCAGCCCGGAACAGCCGGGCAGGGAAGCGCACCGCTGCCCATCTCAGCGAAAGGCACTGCCATGAGCATTATTTCCGTCGATACCGAACTGCTTCAGCTGAAGTCCGCGAACGTGCAGGCAACAGTGGACAGGATCAGCGCCGATGTCCAGGCCATGAAGTACGGCCTGGACGAACTGCAGGGCTCCTGGCGGGGTTCGGCAGCCACCACCTTCCAGGCTTTGATCGCCGAGTGGACCCTCACCCAGGGCAGGGTGGAGGCATCTTTGGCTTCCATCAACGCGGCGCTGGCATCGGCCGCCGCAACCTACGTGCAGGCGGAGCAGGGCAACACCCAACGCTTCAGCTGAGGGGCTGCCGGCCCGCACCATCCTCAGCGGCGGCATAGGACAGCGGCGGCACAGGACAGTGGCGGCGCAGGACAGCGGCGGCGATGCCCGGGCCGGAGCGCGGGCCGGCTACGCTTCGGGTGTTCCCTGGTGGAACCTCAGCCGCCACCGGTTGCCGTCAAGGACCCACAGGGAGCTGCGGAGGGTGGTGCCGGACCGGGCAAAGCTCCGGTATGTCAGCAGGACGGCACCCGTGCCGATGCGGTCCACCCCCAGGATTTCAATGTCTGTCCGTTCCCCGGGATCCTCTTCCAGTGCCATCATCATGGCGTCACGCGTCCAGACGCGCCCTGAGCTGCCGATCTCCATGAAGTCGGGGTGCAGCAGAACAGCTGTCCGCCCGATGTCGCCGCGCACCAGCGGCCCCAGGAGTTCGCGCTCCAGCTCCTCCACCAGGGCTTCAGGCGAGGGGGCCTGCTTCTGCGCGTCCGCGACGTCGAAGGGGTCGGTTTCCAGCTGGCTGAACAGGTCAAGCTCGTCCGGACCTGCGGCGGGCGGGATGTCTGCGGTCCGGGTGGCGGTTGTCCGGGTGGCGGTTGTCCGGGTGGCTGTTCCAGGGGTTGTTGCCCTGACGGCTGGTGCCTGGGGCATTTCTGCCGCCCGCTGTGTTGCAGCAGCGGCAGCAGCGGGCACTCCACGTGCATCATGGCCAGCCGCCGCAACCAGATGGGAGCCTGGAAACCCGGGGCCGGACCGCGCGGCAACGCCTTGTTGGTAGGCGGTGGCCGCAGCCCGGGCGCGCTCGTCCGCCGCTTCGTTCAGTTCATGGCCGGCGTGCCCCTTAACCCACTCGAAGGTGTACTTCCGGCCGGCAAGCTCCCGGTCCAGTTCCTTCAGGAGCTCCACATTCAGGACCGGCTTCCCGTCAGCCTTGCGCCAGCCCTTGCGCTTCCACCCCGGCATCCACTTGGTGATCGAGTTGATGACGTACTGGCTGTCGCACAGGATGCGCAAGTCCTCCTGCGGGAGGTGGGCGGTGGCCCGGAACAGGTCCAGGACAGCCATCAGTTCGCCCTGGTTGTTGGTCCCGTGGGGCCACCCGCCGGCGCGCCAGCAATCATCATTTACGTACCAGGCCCAGCCGGCCGGGCCCGGGTTTCCCAAGGCCGAACCGTCAGCCGCTGCAGTAATCGTCACCGGTCCATCCTGCCAGACCTGGACCACAATGCGGGCCTTTGCTGCCAGATCGCCCGCAGCCCCACGGGAGGCGCCCGGGCTGGTCCTGCCCTCGCCTATGCCCAATAACCGGGAAAGCGGTTACCGAAAGTTCTTGACGGAAGGAAAGGATCAGGGAACAATCGCTCTTATTGAAATGAGAAAACGCTTTCTCAGGCGGCGGTACGGATGCCGGCCTGCCGGGAGGCGGTACCAGGAAGGCACATCAATGACGATTCGGACTGTAAGCCGGCGCAAGTTCCAGCTCGGCGCAGCGGCCCTGGCCCTCTCCATCCTCGCTACCGGCTGTGGCGCCTCCGGCGGAACCGGCGGGTCAGGCGGCAATCAGCAGGTCACCCTGCGGTTCGCCTGGTGGGGCAACGAGTACCTCAACGCGCAGACCGAAAAGGTCATCGCAGCCTTCGAGGCGGAGCACCCCAACATCAACATCGAATCCGAGCCCGGCGAATGGGGCAGCTACTGGGACAAGCTGGCCACGAAAACGGCCGCCAACGATGCTCCCGACGTGATCCAGATGGACCAGAAGTACATCGCCGAGTACGGCGGCCGGGGGGCGCTGCTGGATCTGTCCAAGCAGGACGGCATCGACACCTCCAAGCTGGACAAGGAGGCCTTGGCTTCAGGGCAGTACGACGGCGCGCAGTACGGGCTCAGCACGGGCCAGAACGCCTACGTCATTATGGCCAACACGAAGGTCTTCGAGGCAGCGAACGTACCTGTCCCGGATGACACCACCTGGACCTGGGACGAGTTCATGGAAACGGCGTCGAAGATCAGCGCTGCCGGTGACGGAAAGAACTACGGCGCCGCCTACGGCAGCAACGAAGCTGACTTGATCATCTGGCTGCGGCAGCACGGCGAGGACCTGTACTCCAGCGACGGCAAGCTGGACTTTGATACCGCGACGGCGGCATCCTTCTGGGAGCGGCTGAAGGAGCAGCGGGACTCGAAGGCCAGCCCGCCGGCAACGGTGGCCACTGAGGACTCGGGGGCCGGCCTGGAGGAAAGCCTGTTCGGAACCAACCGGGTGGGCATGGCCTGGTGGTGGACCAACCAGCTCGGCTCGCTGGAAGCCACCACCGGCAGCAGCATCAAGATGCTCCGCGCACCAAGTGTCGACGGCTCGGCCGCGAAGAACGGCATGTACTACAAGCCCACCATGTTCTGGTCCGCCTCGTCGCGCTCAAAGCACCCCGAGGAGGCTGCGACCTTCATCAACTACCTCACCAACAGCCCGGAGGCCGGCAGCATCCTGATGACGGACCGCGGCGTGCCCACCAACCCGGAGATCGTTGACAGCATTACTCCTGCGCTGAAGCCTGCGGACACCACCGTCGTGTCCTTCCTCAAGGACATTTCACCTGACATCCAGGAAGCACCGCCGGTTCCGCCGGTAGGGGCCGGCAGCGTGCAAAACGTGATCAAGCGCTACACGGATGAAGTGCTGTACGACCGCCTCACCCCGCAGGCTGCGGCGGAGGCCTTCAAGAAGGAAGTCGAGGGGATGCTGTCCAGCGCCAGGAAGTAGCAAAGGCACTGCACCACCGGACCACCAGGCAGTGCCGGACCACCACACCGTACGGCAACCGCTGACCGCATAAAAGACAAATGCGGCCCCCTCCGCAGAGGGGGCCGCATTTGTCGTATCAGCGGGACAGGTCCCGGCAGGAAGGCTAGAAGCCGCCCATGCCGCCCATGTCGTCGCCGCCGCCAACGGGAGCGGCGTTCTTCTCGGGCTTGTCGGCCACAACTGCCTCAGTGGTGAGGAACAGGCCGGCAATGGAGGCCGCGTTCTGCAGGGCAGAGCGGGTCACCTTGACGGGATCGTTGACGCCGGCAGCCAGCAGGTCGACGTATTCGCCGGTGGCTGCGTTCAGGCCGTGGCCTGCGGGCAGGCCGCGAACCTTGTCAACAACAACGCCCGGCTCGAGGCCGGCGTTGAAGGCGATCTGCTTCAGCGGAGCGTCGATGGCAACACGGACGATGTTGGCGCCGGTTGCTTCATCACCGGACAGCTGCAGGTTGGCGAATGCCTTGGCGCCGGCCTGGATGAGGGCCACGCCGCCACCCGCGACGATGCCTTCTTCAACAGCGGCCTTTGCGTTGCGCACTGCGTCCTCGATGCGGTGCTTGCGCTCTTTGAGCTCAACCTCGGTGGCGGCACCGGCCTTGATGACTGCAACGCCGCCGGCCAGCTTGGCCAGGCGCTCCTGCAGCTTCTCGCGGTCGTAGTCGGAGTCGGAGTTCTCGATCTCGGCGCGGATCTGGGAAACGCGGCCGGCGATCTGGTCGGCGTCGCCTGCACCCTCGACGATGGTGGTCTCGTCCTTGGTGACAACAACCTTGCGTGCCTTGCCCAGGAGTTCGAGGCCGGCGTTCTCCAGCTTCAGGCCGACTTCCTCGGAAATGACCTGGCCGCCGGTGAGGACGGCGATGTCGGCGAGCTGTGCCTTGCGGCGGTCACCGAAGCCGGGGGCCTTGACGGCCACGGACTTGAAGGTGCCGCGGATCTTGTTGACGATCAGGGTGGCCAGGGCCTCGCCCTCGATGTCCTCGGCGATGATCAGCAGCGGCTTGTTGGACTGCATGACCTTTTCCAGGACAGCAACCAGTTCCTTGACGTTGGAGATCTTGGAGTTGACGATCAGGATGTACGGGTCCTCGAGGACCGTTTCCTGGCGCTCTGCGTCCGTGACGAAGTAGGCGGAGATATAGCCCTTGTCGAAGCGCATGCCTTCGGTGAGTTCCAGCTCCAGGCCGAAGGTGTTGGATTCCTCGACCGTGATGACGCCTTCCTTGCCAACCTTGTCCAGGGCTTCGGCAATGAGGGCACCGATTTCGTCGTCACCTGCGGAGATCGAGGCCGTAGCGGCGATCTCTTCCTTGGTTTCGATTTCCTTGGCGGAGTTCAGCAGCTCGGCGGTGACGGCCTCAACGGCCTTCTCGATGCCGCGCTTGAGGGACAGCGGGTCGGCGCCGGCAGCAACGTTGCGCAGGCCTTCCTTGACCAGGGCCTGTGCCAGCACGGTAGCCGTGGTGGTGCCGTCGCCTGCGACGTCATCCGTCTTCTTGGCAACTTCCTTGACCAGCTCGGCGCCGATCTTCTCGTAGGGATCGTCCAGCTCGATCTCCTTGGCGATGGAAACACCATCGTTGGTGATCGTGGGGGCGCCCCACTTCTTTTCGAGGACGACGTTGCGTCCACGCGGGCCGAGGGTGACCTTAACGGCGTCGGCGAGGGTGTTCAGGCCCCGCTCAAGGCCGCGGCGTGCCTCTTCATCAAATGCAATGATCTTGGCCATAACGGCAGTAGTCCTTTCGGGACAGTCGTTAAGATTGAACCTTCGCTGCAGTGCCCGCGACGGACGATCCTTTGCCGGTGGCCTCTGTACGCCTCCGGGTGGGGATCTCACTCCAGTTAGGTGTTTCTTCGCTCCTCGACCGCTGCCGTGCGCCGCCCGGCGGAACCAGGCCTTGCTTTAGCAGTCGGTACGTCAGAGTGCTAACTCAATAATTAGCACTCCCCACGTGAGAGTGCAAGCGAAAGAGGCCCCCAACCGGCAGTCCGCCCTGGTATTCGCCGAGGGCGATCAGCTCGCGGCGCGGCCCGCTGTCTCCCGGCCGCTGGGCGCGGGAATGTTGTCGGCCCCGTATGTAAACACCATGAAGTTGGCCGTGGTGATGTCTCCGTTGTCGTCAAACGCGACCGGGCCGGATTCGCCGTCGTAATTTATGACGCCCGCCGATGCCAGTCCGGCCAGGCATTCCTTGTAAGAGGCGCAGGCAGCAGCCGCGGGGGCCTGCGCCCCAGCCACTCCCCCGGACACGCTGATCAGGTTCGCCGTGACGGAGCGGCCTGCATCATCCTCCGCCCTGGCGGCGGCCAGGGCAGCAAGGGTAACGGCGTCGTATGTCTCGGCCGCGAACGATACGTCCTTCAGTTTTCCGTCGACGGCCAGCAGCCGCTCCTGGAATCCCGCGGAGGGAAGCTGCCCCGGAACCACCGCGCGGGCGCCGTCGAGTGCCCTGGCGCCCAGCGTGGACCCGTACCGGGCGAAGGCGCCGTCGCTGATGATGATGCGGTCCCCGGCTACTCCGGCATTGTTCAGTTCTGCCAACGCGCCCTGCGCACCCTCGCGTGCAATCAGGATCACCGCATCGGATGCGGCTTTCGCTGCCTCACCGGCGGCTCCGCCGGCCTCCCCCGGCGTGAACCCCTCCGTCGCCGCAACGTTGAGTCCGGACTGCTCAGCGGCGTCGGAAACAGCCGTCGAAACGTCCTTGCCGTAGGAGCCCTCCTGGTACAGCACGGTGACAGTGGCGGCGCCGGCATCCTTGGCGAGTTTGACCAGGACGGGAGCCTGGGCCACGTCCGCGGCCGCTGTCCGGAAGTAGTAGCCGCCGGAGTCGGTGCCGGTGAGGCCCGCCGCAGTGTTGGCCGGTGAGATCAGCGGCGTGCGTGCCCTGGACAGGACGTCGATGGTTGCTTCGGCGTTGCTGGAATCGGTGGGCCCGATCACCACGTCGGCCTTTCCGGCTACCAGGGCGTGCGCCTGGGCTGCCGCGTCCTGGTCCGTGGCGACGGGGAGGAGCTCCACGGGCCGGCCCTTGTGGCCGCCTGCGTCGTTGATGTCCTTGACTGCGAGCCTGGCCGCTGCCAGCTGGGGTGCGTTGAGGAAGCTGCTGTCACCGGTGTTGTCCAGGACCAGGCCCACGCGCAGGATGCCGTCCCCGGACGCCTCCGCTGCTTCGACGCGCGCATTGCCGGTCACGCCGGAACACGCCGTCGCGGCCAGGAGGGCGCACAGGGAGAGGGCAAGCGCCGGACGGATCCGGGCGGCGGGGCGGAACAGCGGCTTCACTCGGCTGGCCGGACGCTTTCGGCCTGGGGGCCTTTCTCGCCTTCGCCGACTTCGAGCTCCACCCGCTGGCCCTCGTCGAGTGCACGGTAGCCCTCACCCTGGATGGCGGACCAGTGGACAAAAATGTCGTCCCCGGACCCGTCCACGGTGATGAAGCCGTAGCCCTTCTCCGCGTTGAACCACTTGACGGTTCCCAATGCCATGATGACCAACTCTTTCCGTTGAGACCGGGGAAACCGCGCCGCTGTCTGCTGCCTGGCCCCGGAACGAAGCCTGAATTTCACTCTAGCCAATGCCGGGACGGCGCCGCAGTCAGCGTGGAGCAGGGGCGGCAAACGTTACTGAGGCGTGACCGGCGCCACAGAAAATGCCCCTACCGGTAGCCCGGACCCAGCACCACAACCAGCGGCACCTGGAACTCCGTGCTGCTCACCAGGGTGGGCACTCCCAGCAGTTCCGCCAGCGCCTGGGCATTCGCCAGCTGGCCGGCACCCGAGTAGAAGATGGTGGAGCCCTGCTGCGGCGCACCGGTCCAGTTGCCCACCTGTCCAAGCGTCCAGCCGTCCGCCTGGACCGTACCGCCCACGCGGCTTGCCAATCCCGCCGTCCCAGCCGCGTTGTAGACGGCTACCGGCTGGGTCCTGTCCAGGAAAACCGGTGCATCGGCCGAGGGAGTGGGCTCAGCTTCGGCCTCGGCGCTGGGCGAGGGCTCGTTCGAGGCGGACGGCACAGCTTCGGCGGAGGGTGTTGTGTTGGCGGAGGGCTCTGCCGGGCTTTCCTGGGCGGCGGGTTGCGTTGCGCCGGTGTCCGCCAGCGGGCTGGCGGCCAGGCTTGACGCCTGGCTGCCGGTACCGCCGAAGCCCATCTTGGGAAGGATCAGGAAGGACACCACACCAATGGCCAGGGCCACGAGACCCACCGCCAGGATGGGCCACAGCCGCACCCGGGTCGGGGCGGAAGCCGTGCGGTGGACACCTTGGCGCGACGAGTTCTCGGGGACCTTGTCGAATTCATCGCGGGCGTATTTGGTCATGGTGGAAGGACATCCTTGGTGATTGCTGCTGAAGGGCGTGGGGCGTCCTAGGCGTCGGACCCCAGGCGCCGTGCGGTGCGTGCACGGTGGCGAGACGTACGTAGTCTACGCAATCTCTTGACCAGCATGGGATCGTGCGCCAGGGCATCCTCACTGTCGATCAGCGCGTTGAGCAGCTGGTAATAGTGGGTCGCGGAGAGGTCGAAGAGCTCGCGGATGGCCTGTTCCTTGGCTCCGGCGTACTTCCACCACTGCCGCTCGAGGGCAAGCATCTGCTGCTCGCGCTCACCCAGCGGCGAGTCCCGAAGGGTGAAATCGGCCAGGAGCTGGTTCCGCGGCTCCTGCTCCGGCACATGTCCGGGCATGTGTTCCCGGGCCGGTTCCGCCACGGCACACTCCTCCGCTGGTAGGGGCAAATGTCTTACCCCCATGCTACGGACGAATAACAGCGTTGTCATTTGCGCCCGGGTCCAGGCAAGGAAGCAACGCGACAACCATCCCGGCGGCGTTCCCCTGCAAGAATGGGACGATGTTTGAATCAGACGCCTTGTTCGAACTGGAGCGTGAACCAGCCGACGCCATCGGTTTTGCCGGGCTTGCGCAGCGTCCGCTGGCAGACCTCGTGGCGCCAGACTGGGCTGACGCGCTGGCCGGCGTGGAAGGTGACCTGCGGGAGGTCCTTTCCTTCCTGGCCGCAGAAGTCGCGGCGGGGCACCAGGTCCTGCCGTCGCCGTCGAACGTCCTGCGCGCCTTCCGCCAGCCCTTGGCCGGCGTGAAAGTCCTCGTGGTGGGGCAGGATCCCTACCCCACGCCGGGTCACGCCGTGGGCCTTTCCTTTTCCGTGGACAAGCGCACCCGGCCCATCCCCCGCAGCCTGGCCAACATCTACCGGGAGCTGGAGGATGACCTCGGCATTCCGGCGCGGGTCCACGGCGACCTGTCCGCGTGGGCGGAGCAGGGGGTGCTGCTGCTGAACCGGGTGATGACGGTGCGTGCCGGGTCGGCAGGTTCCCACCGCGGCAAAGGCTGGGAGAAAATTACGACGGCGGCCGTCGCCGCTGTTGCCGGCCGCCGCTCTCCGGACGGGTCGCCCGTGCCCCTGGTTGCGCTGCTGTGGGGGAAGGAAGCCGAGTCGGTCCGCCCGCTCCTGGGCCGCACACCCATTGTGTCCAGCGCCCATCCGAGCCCGCTGTCCGCTTCCCGCGGCTTCTTCGGCTCCCGCCCCTTCAGCCGGGTGAATCAACTGTTGCGGGAGCAGGGCGCCCTGGACGTAACCTGGGAACTGCCGCCGGCCCCTTAGCTTAGGCTTGCCTTATGAGCATTGTTCCCGCAGCAACCAGCGCCAGCAAGAAGACCCGTCCGCAGATCAACCTCGAAGTAGTGCGCAGGGAAGAGCTTTCTCCGCACATGGTCCGGATCGTCGCAGGCGGGGAAGGCTTTGGGGACTTCGTCAACAACGGCTTCGTGGACCGGTACGTCAAGATCGTTTTTCCGCAGCCCGGAGTGGAATACCCCGCGCCCCTGGACCTGTGGACCATCCGGGAGACCATGCCGCGCGAACAGTGGCCCTATACCCGCACCTACACCCTCCGCTGGGTTGATCCGGCGGCCCGCGAACTGGCCATCGACTTTGTGGTCCACGGCGATGAAGGGCTGGCAGGCCCCTGGGCGGCCAAGGCCCAGCCAGGCGACGCACTGACCTTCACCGGCCCGGGCGGCGCCTACAACCCCAACCCGGACGCCGACTGGTACCTGTTTGCCGGCGACGAGGCGGCACTGCCGGCCATCGCGGCGTCCTTGGAAGCCCTGCCGCCGGAGGCCACCGGCCTGGCGTTCCTGGAGGTGGATTCCGACGCCGACATCCAGCTGATTGCCGCGCCGGCCGGGGTGCAGATCACCTGGCTGGCCCGCAACGGCGTCCCGGCAGGTTCCAGTGACCTGCTGGTCAAGGCGGTAGCGGATGCCGAATGGCCCGGCGGAACGGTGGACGTTTTCGCCCACGGTGAGCGCGGCTACATGAAGGCACTGCGGGACGTGTTCTTCACGCAGCGGGGCCTGGAGCGCCGGCAGGTGTCGCTGTCCGGCTACTGGGCGCAGGACCGGGTGGAGGACGCCTTCCAGGCCGAGAAGAAACTGCCGGTCGGGCAGATCTGACGCGTCCCCCACGGGACTGGCCACGGCGGTGCGACAGCGCCGCCGAAGTATGACTAGCGGCGGCGGGCGCGGCGCCGCTCGTTGCTGGCCAGGCTCCTGGTCAGCGGCCGGGCGAGCGTGTCGCCGAGGACGATGCCTGCCGCCGTGCCCAGGACGATCGCACCGGCGCTCAGCATGTTCCCGGCACCAACCAGGATTTCCGACTCTTCAACCGTGAGCACGTACATGGACCGGAAGATGGTGAGGCCCGGCAGCAGGATCAGCGCGGCGGGCACCGCAACCACCAGCTGGGGTGCACCCATCCGAAGCGCCACGACGCGCGCCAGCAGCCCGATGACCACGGCGGCGAGAGCGGGCGAGAACCGGTCCCCGATGCCCAGCAGGCCGCCGCCGAGCAGGACGAGGTAGCCTGCGACGCCCACGGCTGCCGTGGGCAGCAGGAGCTGCCAGCTGGTCTGTTCGGTAATGCCGATGGCCATCACGGCCACGGCCACGAAGATGATCAGCACCCACAGGTCGTAGGCGGGCGGGAAGGTCTGGGTGACATCGATCCGCTCCATGCCGGTCAGTTCGCCCACCACAAAGGCCACGGCGATGCCCGCCACGATGGCGCCGAACGTCAGCAGCGTCGAAAGGAACCGCCCGGCCGCCGTGACCGGGAAGCCGTTGATGGCGTCCTGGACGGAGGAAACGAGGCGGCCCGTGGGCAGGAGCAGCAGGATGCCGCCCACCACCACGATGGCCGGCGACGTGGTCAGCCCGAACTGCCAGAGGAGCAGTGCCAGCTGGGTCACCACGAAGGAGCAGCTGGCCGTGATGAAGAAGTCCGGCACCCGCCACCGCCCCAGCTGCCGGGCCAGCAGGCTCACGCCGATGTTGGCCGCAAACGCAATGGCCGACGACACCGGCCCGCCTCCAAGGACGCCCACGAACACGGCAGCGAAAATGCCGAAGGCCACCGTGACCATCCAGCGGGGAAACGGTTTGGGGCTGGTAATGGCCTCGTTAAGCCGCCGGATGGCCTCATCGCGGCCCACTCCCCCGGCCACGATGTCGGTCACCAGCTGGTGCACTTTGGCCAGTCCGGCATAGTTGTTGGTCCAGGAGCGGACGACCCGCAGCAGCGCAATCGGCGTCTGGTCCTTGGGCGCATAGTTGATGCCCACGGACTGGTTGGTGATGTCCACCTCGATGTTCTTCAGTCCCAGCGCGGCCGTGACGGCGATGATGCTGGTCTCCACCTCGAGGGCACCGGCCCCGTACCGGAACATGGTTTCGGCGAGGTGCAGGGCGAAGTCCAGGGTCTTGCGGGCGGACGTGTCCACACCGCCCACCTGGATGGTGGGGTTGGCGTAGGGGCTGCCGGCGAGGCGGTCCACGATGCTCAACGGCGCCGTCGGAGGGTTCTCGCTCTGGACCAGCCGGCGCAGCATCCTCTTGGCGGCGGCGTTCTGCCTCAGCTGGGCGGGAGTCAGCGGCTCCGTCTTGGGCAGGCCGTCAGTGTGCGGCCTGCCTTTGGGGTACCCGGCCCCGGGGTGTTCGGGCAGGTCTGTCATGGTTCCCTCCTCCCAATGCAGGTGAACTGTTCGGTTGTGTGATCAGTGGGCTGGTGCAGGCAGCCGGTCAGGCGGAGCGCCTTCCGGGCAGCTTGCCCAGCAATGTGCGGGCCGCTGCGGCGGCCGCGCGGGCCAGCCGGTTGGCGTGGAAGACGGCGGGCCGGACGGGCAGCACGAAGTCGCCCACCAGTTGGACCACCTCGCCGCCGAAGCCCTTTTTGAAGGCGTAGCCGCCGTGGCCTTCCTGGTCCTGCCCGGAGATCCCGAATGTCCCGTAGAAGTTGTAGCGCGGATACCCCTTTTCGAGGGCGTGCAGCATCATGCCCCAGTACAGCGAGGTGGCGCCGTTGAAGTAGATGTAGTCCTGGACGGTGCCGCCGATGACGCACACCACCTCGTCGCCGTAGCAGACGAAGTGGATGGCTGCCACGGTGGCCACACCCACCGAGTCGGGGAAGCGTTCGATGTCCTTCAGGCTGCGTTCGTAGCTGTCCACGAGGTCCTGGACCACCTTGAGCCGGTTGGCCTTCTTCTTGCTGCCCGTCTCCTCCACCTCGCGGCGGAGGTCCGCGGCCGTGGCTGACTCGGCGGCCAGGCGGTCTGTGATGGACTTGCGGTAGGCCGGGATGTCGATTTTGGCCATCATGAGTTTGGTGAACTCGGGTGATGTGGTGCGCAGCAGGTGCTCGTAGTACGCGCGTTCGCGGTACACGAAACCCTTTTCGTCGCCGGCGTGGCTGAGGGCACCGTAGAAATCATCAAGGGCGTCCAGAGTGGCCTGTTCCAGGAACACGCCATTCTTCTCTGCCTTGCGGATGGCTTTACGGGTGCGGTAGCTGGTGCCCATGATGAGCTCCTCCGCGTCCTGAATGCCTTCGAGGCTCTTGATAAACATCCAGTTCACGTTGACGAAGTTCATGTCCAGGCCCTGGTGCTGGAACCCGAGCCCTTCGAGCCGGGCCACCAGGGGCCGGTTGTCTTCCACCTCGGGGTGTTCCGCGCCGTCCTCGTCACGGGCAATGTATTTGAGGTTCGGCGAGATCCGCAGTTCCGCGGCCTTGCGTTCGCCGGCCCGCTTGCGGAGAAGTTCGACGACGGCGCGCACCAGTTCGGGGTCGTCGTAGTCCATCAGGGGGCCCTTGGCGCATTCACACACCGTGTATCCCAGGCGGGTGGTAGTGAAGTTCAGCTTCCCGGCCGCCACCAGTTCGCCGTCGCGCCGGACTCCGAAGAGTTCCACCTGCTGCCCGCGGGCGCGCTGGAACCGGGCAAAGTCGACGGACTGCAGGAAGCTGTTCTGCGGATGCTTCAGGGCGAAGGCCTCAAAGTCGGCATCGCTGAGGACCGCGAATTCAAGGTCTGTGGCGGTAGGAACTGGAGTCAAGGGAATTACCTTCTTCATATCTCTTTCCGGCCTGCAGGGCAGTCGCGGGGCGGGACGGTGTTCGGGCGGCGGCGCAGCCGCGGTGTGGCTGATCTCCAGGACGGCCTGGGGTTCGGCGTGTGGTCAGTAGAACTGCTGGCCGGTCCGTGCCATTTCAATCCGGCGGAACACCCGTTCAGCGCCCTTGACCCACAGCCTGTGCCGGAGGGGAGCCAGGACGTAGTCGTGGCACCCCACAAAGTCGGTCACCGTTTTGGTGAAGCTGGTCTTGAACATCCCCATGCCGTAAAGCGTGTGGCTCTTGTCCTTGATGCGGGAGGACGGCGGTGTGCCGCAGAAGTCGTATTCGGTGCAGCCCAGTTCCTGCATGCGGCGGATGGCCGTCCACTGCACCAGGTGTGAATCGCCGTATTGCTTGCGGTTCTGCGTGGACCCGCCGTCCTTATAGGTTGCCTTGGCGCCGTAGTTGATCACGAAGGCGCCGACGCTGGGTTTCCCGTCCTCGTAGGCAAAGAAGAAGTGCCCCTGGCCGCGGTCGCAGAACTCATCCCAGAACGCGGCGTAGTAGTCGTAGCTGCGCAGCGGCATGGACCCCTTGGCCTTAACAGTGTCCGCCATCAGGTCGTAGAGTGCCCGGTACGTTTCAGGGCCATGTTCCTTGCGGACCACCTCGCAGCCTTCCCGTTCCGCACGCCGGATGGCGTTGCGGGCGCGGGAGGAGATGGCTTTGAAGACGGCTTCTTCAGGCTGGGAGATGTCCAGCAGTGCGGTGGAATCGTTGGACTGGATGTTGGGTGCCTTGACCAGTCCGGCGGCGGCAATCTTTGCCTGGGCATCGCTGGAGTCAATGATGTCCGGTTCCACCTTGATGGTGAAGATGTTCAGTTTGCGGCTGCGGGCAAACGCGGCACAGGCGTCGAGGGCTGCTTTCAGGTCGTCTGCCGCCGCGAGGTCGGGGCCCTTGATGAGATACCACAGCCGGCCGAGCACGGGGAACTTCTTTTCCAGCACCAGGTTGTAACTGGCGGTTCCCGGGCTTTCAAGCACGAGGAACCGGACTTTCCAGCCGCTGCCGTTCTTCACCGACGCGTAGGCCGCCGACTGCAGCATATTGCCGCCGTTCGGATTGGCCGTGACGTGCTTGTCCCAGTTTTCAATTTCCTCGGCTGTGGCAAAACGTGCGGTGAATTCTCGCAAGGGGGCCGTGTCCAATCGGGTTGATGCGCGGTTTCGGTACTCGTAGCTGCGTGCGGACATGCAGCCTCAAGTCTAAAGCCTGCGGCGGTCCCGGCTTTCCGCCGCAGGCGGATGTGCAGCCTGCGGCGATGTTTCCGTAGGGCCCACGCCTTGACTCCGGCAGGGGCGTTCGCAAGGGTGGGAGGATGCAGCCAAACCGGGAACAGTTGGTGCCGCTGCCTGAAGGAAGCGCCCGGGCGTACAGCGCCGGAGTCCAGGTGGCAGCCCTGGCCGCCTTCCTGGCGGCGTCCTTCCTGGTTGCCGCCCTGGGTGGACTGGCCACCGTCAACAACGTGGACGGCTGGTATGCCACAGCGGATAAAGCGCCCTGGTCGCCGCCCAACGGCGTCTTTGGACCGGTGTGGACCGTGCTGTACACGGCAATGGCGGTTGCTGCGTGGCTGGTGTGGCGGAAACGGACCAGCAGGACAAAGGCCGCGCTGACTGTTTATGGCATCCAGCTGGGCCTCAACCTTGCCTGGACTCCGGTCTTCTTCGGCCTGTATCCCACGCTTGGCCCCGCAGCACTGTGGCTGGCGCTGGCCATCATCCTGGCCCTGATCGCCGCCGTCACCCTCACCGTCCTGCAGTTCGGCCCCATCAGCAGGACGGCCGGCCTGCTCCTGCTGCCGTACGTGGCGTGGCTGGTTTTCGCCACCACGCTGAACTGGTGGGCCGCCGCCCACAATTAGCGAGCGGTCCACAACGGACTGCGGCCCTTGGGGCTAGCATTCGACGACGTTGACGGCGAGGCCGCCCATGGCGGTTTCCTTGTATTTGGAGGACATATCCTTGCCGGTTTCGCGCATGGTGATGATGACCTCGTCGAGGGAGACGCGGTGGGTTCCGTCGCCCCAGAGCGCCATTTTCGCGGCGTTGATCGCTTTCGCGGCGGCGATCGCGTTCCGTTCGATGCACGGGACCTGGACCAGCCCGCCGATCGGGTCACACGTCAGGCCCAGGTTGTGCTCCATCGCGATTTCAGCGGCGTTTTCCACCTGCGCCGGGGACCCGCCCATCACCTCGGCCAGGCCCGCGGCCGCCATCGACGACGCCGACCCCACCTCGCCCTGGCAGCCCACCTCCGCCCCCGAGATCGACGCCTGTTCCTTGTACAGCACCCCCACGGCCCCGGCCGCCAGCAGGAACCGCACCACGACGTCGTCGCGGTCCTGCTGGCCGGCCTGGTCCATGCCCGGGGCGAAATGCAGCGCATAGAACAGCACCGCCGGGATGATCCCGGCCGCGCCGTTGGTCGGCGCGGTCACCACCCGCCCGCCCGAGGCGTTCTCCTCGTTCACGGCCAGCGCGATCAGGTTCACCCACTCCTGCCAGTACTTCGGGTCATGGAAGTCCTGGGTCTGGCCGTCACTGTCCGGGGTGCCAGGTTCCAGGCGTGAGCTTTCCTTCTTCAGCCGCTCGTACCAGTCCGGGGCCCGCCGTCGGACCTTCAGCCCGCCCGGCAGCACCCCCTCACGCTTCAACGACGTCGCCACGCAGTCCTCCATCACGGACCAGATATGCAGCAGCCCGGCGCGGATCTCCTCCTCCGGACGGGAGGCCTTCTCGTTGACCAGCATGACATCGCTGATGCCCAGCCCGGTTTCCCGGCAGTGCTCCAGGAGCTCGGCGGCGGTGCGGAACGGCAGCGGCAGTTCCTTCTTCGACTCCTCCAGCTCCTGCTGCGCCGCGTCCTCCTCACCCTCACGCACGATGAACCCGCCACCGACCGAGAAAAACGTCGCCGAATGCAGCACCGTGCCCTCGGCACCGGTCACGGTGAACGTCATCCCGTTCGTGTGCCGCGGCAGCACAGTCAACGGCCGCAACACCATGTCCTTCACCCCGTACGGCAACGCCACCGCCCCGGCAAGCTGCAGCACACCGGTCTCCGCTATCCCAGCCAGCCGGGCCTCCACCTCATCAGGCAGAATCAACTCCGGATGGAACCCCTCCAACCCCAACAAAATCGCGGTCATCGTCCCATGCCCATGACCGGTCGCAGCCAAAGACCCATACAGATCCACCCGCAACCCCGCCACCTCCGCCAGCACCCCGGAAGCCTTCAACTCCTCCGCAAACACAGCAGCAGCCCGCATCGGACCCACAGTATGGGAACTCGAAGGCCCGATCCCAATCGAAAAGAGATCAAAAACACCAACAGCCATGACGGAAATCCTTACTAAAACACTGCGATTGGGGAGGTAGCTGACTGTTCTTCCGGTTCAACGCTACGCGCTTGCAACCCCGTCGGCGCCGTCCAGGTCGCCGCCGTTTTTCGACGCGTATTCCTGCGCGGACAGCAACGGGCCTTCGGACTCCGCTGCCACTTTGAAGAGCCAGCCTGCGCCGTAGGGATCGTTGTTGATCAGGGCAGGATCGTCCACGACGGCCGGGTTGGTTTCCACAACTTCGCCGGATACCGGGGCGTACAAATCAGAGACGGACTTCGTGGATTCCACCTCGCCGCAGGTCTCCCCCGCGGTCACCATGGAACCAATCTCGGGCAGGTCCACGTACACGATGTCGCCGAGGGCATCCGTCGCGACGGCGGAAATCCCCACAGCCACAACGTTCCCACCCTCCCGGGCCACCCACTCATGCTCGTCGGAATACTGAAGTTCAGCGGCTACTTTGGGCATCTCTTTTTCCTTACGTAATTTGTCTGGCGAAACTCTTTGGTGGCTGGGTTGGGTGGAGTGGCCCCGGCATCCTCTGCATGCTGCTCCTTCGTCGCTTTGACGCACGCTGCCGGATACCGCGGCCCCTCCCACATCAGGTCACCTTTGAGAGCGCAACAGTTCCAAGGCAACAACACCCTGCCCAACCGCACATCTTCAATCCGTGTCGAGGCGGGTGGTCCGGAAGAACGAATGAACCAACGGCAGGCGGGACTTCCTAAAAAATTGGGCAGTCCTCCACCCAGGGCCGCAGAGGACTCGGCCCATCCCCAGAACTTAGCGGTTCACCCAGCGCCAACAAAGCACGCACGCAAAAGCCCAAGGTGACGTTCAGGGGCCCCTTCGGGTGCGGCCTCCGGCAGCGTGCTCCCCACCGTCTCCCTAACCTCGCAAGCTCGGCCAGGGAACCCTGACGGCGTGGGCCCCTGCAGTGGGGAACCTGCCTCCGAGGGCTGGCTGGCCGGGCTTTTCGAAAGCGTGCGTCAAAGCGACGAAGGAGCAGCACGCGTGAAAAGTCCGGCCTGGCAGCCCGGACCGGGCCAGGACGCGCGGCTACTTTGAGCGCTTGTAGAACGGCAGTTCGACGACTTCGAAGGGCTCTGCCTTGCCGCGGAGGTCGATGTCCAGGGCCGTGCCGGGTGCGGTGTGTTCGACGTCGACGTAGGCCATGGCGACGGGGTAGCCGAGGGTGGGTGAGGGCTGGCCGGAGGTCACCTCGCCGACGGTGACACCGTCTTTGAGGACCGGGTAGTGGGCGCGGCCGGCGCGGCGGCCCAGGCCCTTGAGTCCTACCAGGCGGCGGCCGGTGGTGGTGCCGGCGCCGGCTTCCTTCTTGGCTGCCAGGGCTGCCTTGCCCACGAAGTCGCCTTCCTTGGAGAGCGCGACGACCGGGCCCAGCCCGGCGGCGAACGGGTCACCCTGCTGGGACAGTTCGTTGCCGTACAGCGGCATCCCGGCTTCAAGGCGCAGGGAGTCCCGGCATGCCAGCCCGGCGGGACTGAGCTCACCTTCGTCGGCGATGGCGATGAGTGCCTGCCAGAGGGCGGCCGCGGCGTCGTTGGCCACGAAGATCTCGAACCCGTCCTCGCCGGTGTACCCGGTGCGGGCCAGCAGGAGTTCTTGCCCTGTGCCGGCCACCAGGAACGGCACCTCCACGGCGGCGTAGTACTTCAGCTCCGTGACGGCGCTGTGGTTCGCGGCGGGCACCAGCCGGAGCAGCAGCTCCTGTGCTTTCGGGCCCTGGACTGCGATCAGAGATGTCGCTGCGGAGGCATCCCGGACCTCGACATCGAAGCTGGCGGCCCGTTCTGCCAGCGCCGCGGCCACCACTGCTGCGTTGCCGGCGTTGGGGACCACCAGGAACACGTCGGTCCCGTCCGGTGCTGCCGGGCGCCGGTAGGTGATGAGGTCGTCGATGATGCCGCCGTCCTCGTTGCAGATCAGCGAGTACTTGGCTTTGCCCACCGGCATGGCGGAGATCCTGCCCACCAGGGCGTAGTCCAGGAACGCGGCCGCATCGGGGCCGGTCACCCAGACCTCACCCATGTGGGACAGGTCGAACAGCCCCGCGCTCTTGCGGACGGCGTGGTGTTCAGCCAGTTCTGAGCTGTATTTAAGCGGCATCTGCCAGCCGCCGAAGTCCGTGAAGGATGCACCCAGTTTTTTGTGCTCGTCGTAGAGAGCGGTGTACTTCTCAGGCATGCTGGTCCTTAGTTCTCGAAGTCTTCAAGCGGCGGGCAGGAGCAGATGAGGTTGCGGTCCCCGGCTGCGCCGTCGATCCTGCCCACAGGCGGGAAGTACTTGTCCTGCTTGAGGTGGTGGACCGGGAAGGCGGCCTGTTCCCGCGGGTAGGCGCGGTCCCAGTCGGAAGATACGACGGCGGCTGCCGTGTGGGGTGCGCGGCGCAGCGGCGAATCGGCGACGGTGAAGTCGCCGTTCGCCACCTGGTCGATTTCGTGCCGGATGGTGATCATGGCTTCGATGAAGCGGTCCATCTCGGCGAGGTCCTCGGACTCGGTGGGTTCCACCATCAGGGTGCCGGCGACAGGGAACGCGAGGGTGGGGGCGTGGAAGCCGAAGTCGATGAGGCGCTTGGCCACATCCTCGGCCGTGACGCCGGTCTTCGCAGTGAGCTCGCGGAGGTCAAGGATGCACTCGTGCGCCACAAGTCCGCCTTCACCGGTGTAGAGGACGGGGAAGTGTTCGTTGAGGCGGGAGGCGATGTAGTTTGCGGCCAGCAGCGCGGACTTCGTGGCCTCGGTCAGGCCCTCGCCGCCCATCAGCTTCACATATGCCCACGAAATCGGCAGCACGCCTGCGGAGCCGAAGCGGGACGCGGAAATCGGTACGTCGTTGCCTTCGGTCCACGACGCCGCGTCGCCGGGCATGAAGGGTGCGAGGTGTGCTTTTGCTGCGACCGGTCCGACGCCGGGGCCGCCGCCGCCGTGCGGGATGCAGAAGGTCTTGTGCAGGTTCAGGTGTGATACGTCGCCGCCGAACTTGCCGGGTTGGGCCAGCCCGACCAGGGCGTTGAGGTTGGCACCGTCGATGTAGACCTGGCCGCCGGCCGCGTGGATGGCGTCGCAGACCTCGCGGACGTCTGCGTCGTACACACCGTGGGTGGAGGGGTAGGTGATCATGATCGCCGAAAGGGCGTCCTTGTGCGCGTCGATCTTGGCGTACAGGTCCGCGTGGTCGATAGTTCCGTCGGCGGCGGTGGCCACCACCACAACCTTCATGCCGGCCAGGACGGCGGAGGCAGCGTTGGTGCCGTGCGCGGAGGCCGGGATCAGGCAGACATTGCGCTGCTCGTCACCGCGTGACAGGTGGTAGCCGCGGATCGCGAGCAGGCCTGCGAGTTCACCCTGGGATCCGGCGTTGGGCTGGATGGACACCTGGTCGTAGCCGGTGATCTCGGTCAGCTGCGCCTCGAGGTCAGCAATCAGTTCACGCCAGCCCTCGGTCTGCGAGTCCGGGGCGAACGGGTGGATCGAGGCGAACTCCGGCCAGGAAATGGCTTCCATCTCCGCGGTGGCGTTTAGCTTCATGGTGCACGAACCCAGCGGGATCATGGTGCGGTCCAGCGCCAGGTCCCGGTCGGACAGCTTCCGGATGTAACGCAGCAGCTGGGTCTCGGAGCGGTGCGTGTTGAACACCGGGTGCTGCAGGTAGCCGCTGGAGCGTTCGACGGCGGGGTCCAGCGCAAAACTGCCTGTGGATCCGACCGCTTCGGCGCCGAAGACGGAAACGACATCGGCGACGACCGCCGTCGTGGTGGTTTCATCAACGGAGATGCCCACGGTGTCGGCGTCGATGCCCCGCAGGTTGATGCCCTTGGCCTCGGCGGCCGCAACGATTTCGGCAGCCCTGCCGGGCACGCGGACGGTGACGGTGTCAAAGAAGGAGGTGTGCAGAACCTCTGCCCCGGCAGCCTTCAGGGAAGCAGCCAGCGTGCGGGCATGGCGGTTGGCGGTCTGGGCGATCGCCTTCAGCCCCTCGGGGCCGTGGTAAACGGCGTACATCGACGCAACAATGGCCAGCAGGGCCTGCGCGGTGCAAATGTTCGACGTCGCCTTCTCGCGCCGGATGTGCTGTTCGCGGGTCTGCAGCGCAAGCCGGTAGGCGGGGACACCGGCGTCGTCCTTGGACACGCCCACCAGGCGGCCGGGCATGGAGCGCTCGAGCCCCTTCTGGACCGCCATGTACGCGGCGTGCGGGCCGCCGAAGAACAGCGGGACGCCAAAACGCTGGGCCGAGCCGACGGCGATATCGGCGCCCTGCTCCCCCGGCGGGGTGATCAGGGTCAGCGCCAAGAGGTCAGCCGCGACGGTCACGAGCGCGCCGCGTTCCTTGGCCTCAGCGATAACGGCGGAGTGGTCGAAGACGCGGCCCGAAACGCCGGGCTGCTGCAGCACGACGCCGTTGATGGCACCGTCCGGCAGGCCCGCGGACAGGTCGGCAATTTCAACCTCGAAGCCGAGCGCCTCAGCGCGGCCCTTCACGATCGCGATGGTCTGCGGCAGGCAGTCCGCGTCCAGGACGGTCTTGCCATCCCTGGCGTCCTTGTTCTTGTTCGCGCGGCGCATCATGAGTACCGCTTCGGCCACGGCGGTGGCTTCATCGAGCAGGGACGCGTTGGCGATGGGCAGGCCAACGAGGTCCTGGACCATGGTTTGGAAGTTCAGCAGCGCCTCAAGCCGGCCCTGCGAAATTTCAGGCTGGTACGGGGTGTAGGCCGTGTACCAGGCCGGGGATTCCAGGATGTTGCGGCGGATCACGGGCGGGGTCACCGTGTCGAAGTAGCCCTGGCCGATCATCTGCACGGCCGTCCTGTTCTTGGCTGCCAGCTTGCGCAGTTCGGCGAGCGCTTCCACCTCGCTCAGGGCCGCGGACAGTTTCAGCGGGGTTTCCTGACGGATGTCCTTGGGGACCGCCGTATCAACCAGGGCGTCCACGGTGTCGAAGCCGACGGCTTTCAACATGGCGTCGACGTCGGCCTGGCGCCGTGCGCCAATATGACGGTCAACGAAGGTGGCAGCTGAGGCCAGGGAGGCGGAGGCCGGAGATACGGTCACGAGGAACTCCATAATTCAGGTGGCGCAGGGTACGCCACATCGATTCGGGTTCCTCCCCGCTCTGTATTGGACCTGAGAGTTTCCGCGTTGCCGTGCTTGCGCATGGCCCCGCTTGCACCGTCGGTGAGCACAACAGTCCTTGGTCTCCCGTAGCCGGGACGGCCCAGGCGGACTGCCTGCTGCTTTCCAGAGGTGCCTCGCCGCGGCGGTACATGGGCCTGTGAGATTCCTGGGGAGGGTTTGCTCCTACGGCGCCTGCTTGTACTTTCGGCAGAACTCTCCCGCCGCAGATCAAAGGCTATTCATTTGGATTGCTGAGAACGGCCGGTGAGGGCCTTCACAGCCTCCAATTGTCCTACGCCGCAGCCCCTGGGGCAAATGGCGGCCTACCTGCGCAGGCGCTCCAGGGCAGCAAGGAGATTGTCCACATCCGCGGCGGCTCCGCCTTCCGGAACGGGGCCGACGGCCAACATGGCATTGAAGTAGAGCCCGTCCCCCATGTAGAGCACTGCTTTGGCCAGTGCCGGGCCCACATCGGCGGCGATCTCGTCCAGCCAGCGCTGCTGGATGGCGGCGAAGCGGCGGCGCGTTTCCTCGTGCGCCACTTCTGCGAGCCGGGTCGCGGCGACGATTGCCCGGTCCAGCGGGGTGTCAGCCCAGACGGAGGACCTGATGAAGTATGCCGCGGCCCCCTCCTCCGCCTTGGCCATGGCATCGGCGTCGGCTCCGGCCAGTTCGTCCAGCCGGTCCAGCAGCACCTGGATCAGGGCTTCCTTGTTTGGAAAGTGGTAGAGCAGGCCGCCCTTGGAAACCCCGGCCTTCGCCGCGACGGCGTCAAGGGTGGCTGCACGCTCCCCCACGTCGATCAGAAGGGTTTCAAAGGCGTCAAGTACGGCGTCGCGGGCTACGGGCTTGCGGGGCATGCCTCTAATCATGCCTTCCTCCATGCATCATTCCTCAAACCCAGCGGTTCGTAACTATACCGTCCAGACGGTACAGTTATGGCATGACCATTTCCGCTGGCACCACCAGGACCTCTGCATCTGCTTCCGGCAGTCCGCTTTCCCGGGCGCCGTGGCGTGACTGGCTTGCCCTGGGCCTGCTGATGTTCCCGGTGCTGCTGGTCGCGGTGGACAACACCGCGCTGACGTTTGCCCTGCCAGCCATCGCAGGCTCACTGGACCCCTCCGGAGTCCAGCTCCTGTGGATCGTGGATGCGTATCCGCTGGTCCTTGCAGGACTGCTGGTGTCCATGGGAAGCCTGGGCGACCGCATCGGCCGCAGGAAGCTGCTGATCACCGGCAGCATCGGCTTTGCCGCACTGTCCGCCGCCACCGCCTTCGCACCGAGCCCGGAGTGGCTGATCGCCGGCCGCGCATCCCTGGGATTCTTCGGCGCCATGCTGATGCCCTCCACGCTGTCGCTGATCCGCAACATCTTCCCGGAGCCCAACCGCCGCCGGCTGGCCGTCGCCATCTGGGCTGCAGGGTTCTCAGGGGGCGCCGCCCTGGGACCAATCTTCGGCGGCTGGCTGGTGGAGCAGTTCTGGTGGGGCGCGGTCTTCCTCGTCGCCGTTCCCCTCATGCTGCCCCTTCTGGCCTTCGGACCTGTGTTCATTCCGGAATCGAAGGACCCGTCGCCGGGGAAGGTGGACGTTCCCAGCATCCTGCTCTCCCTGCTGGTCATGGTTCCGGTGGTTTACGGAATCAAGGACATTGCCACCGAGGGGCCGGGACCGGCAGGCCTGGGCAGCATGGTGTTCGGGCTGGTGATGGCAGCCGTCTTTGTGCGCCGGCAGCTGACGCTGGCGAACCCGCTCCTGGACATGTCCCTGTTCCGGAACAGGGTGTTCAGCATGGCCATCGCGGCCAACGTCCTGGCCCTGTTTTCGTTCAACGGCTTTATCCTCTTCCTGGCCCAGCACCTGCAGCTCCTCGAGGGCATGTCTCCCTCCTCTGCGGGGATTGCGATGATCCCGGCACTGGTGGCCACGGTAGTGGCAGGCCTGGTCGTCGTGCCGCTCGTCCGGCGGGTGCGGCCCGGATTCGTGGTGGGAACAGGACTGGCCTTCAGCGCCGCCGGCTACAGCCTTGTCACCTTCGGCAACCACAGCGGCGGCCCGGCACTCCTGTTGGCGGCCCTCCTGATCCTTGCCCTGGGCGTGGGCACTGCCGAGACCATTTCCAACGACCTCATCCTGGGTGCTGCACCGCCCGAGAAGTCGGGTGCGGCGGCAGCGATTTCCGAGACGGGCTACGAGGTGGGTTCGCTCCTGGGCACGGCGGTACTGGGCTCCATCCTGACAGCCTCCTACCAGCACAACCTCCGGCTGCCGGCCGGACTGCTGGAAGCCGCGCCGCCCTCCGCCGCGCACAACGCCGGCGAAACGCTCGCCGGCGCCATGGAAGTTGCCTCAGCACTGCCCGCTCCCCTGGCGGACGCCGTCCGGGACACCGCGGCCGCAGCCTTCAACTCGGGGGTTCACATCACGGCCGCCATTGGGCTGGTACTGATGGCGACCGCGGCAGTGCTCGCCGCCGTCGTGCTCCGCAAAGTGCCCAAGGCCGTCTAAGGCGGCGCGCAACATCAGACCAGACAGCGAAAAGGCGCCCGGCGCCGGAGCATTGCTCCGACGCCGGGCGCCTTGTTGACTGTTGCCTGATCCCGCGGGGCTACTTGGCGTCCGGGGCGGTGACGCTGGCGGTGGGCTTCATTGTTTCGGCGTTCACCATCCAGGCAAACTGCTCCAGCTTGGCGATGAACTCATGCAGCAGGTCGGCACTGGTGGGATCTTCCTCATCCACCTCGTCGTGGACCTTTCGCATGGTTCCCACGGCAGCCTCAAGGGCTGCGACGATCCGCTCAATGGCGTCCTTGGTGCTGATCAGGCCCTCGGGGAACTGCGCCAGGCTGGTGGCTTCGGCAACCGTGGAGCTGCGGCCGTCCGGAAGCGCGTGCAGTGCACGCATGCGCTCCGCCGTGTCATCGGCGAACTGGCGCGCTGCGTCCACGATTTCATCCAGCTGAAGATGCAGGTCCCGGAAGTTGGTACCCACAATGTTCCAGTGGGCCTGCTTGCCCTGGAGGTGCAGTTCGATCAGGTCCGTGAGCACGGCCTGCAAATTGTTGGTCAGTGTCGGTGAAGCTTTCATGCGTCCTCCTCATTGGTCCAGTAATCCCGAACCTACCAGCCCCCGCAGAGCGCGGCGGCGGGGACGGGGGCAGTTTCTCAGTGAGCTTACTAATTTGCGCTGAAGGGACATAAACGAACGGGATTCATATTTCCCCTTGCGCAGGCAGCTCCGCACCCTCATACTAAATGAACGCCATTCATATAGTGACCTTCGTCATAATGTCTTCCCAGAAAGTGGTGCCATGACAGAGACA
The DNA here is from genome assembly GCF_003367205.1 of Arthrobacter sp. RT-1. Taxonomy (NCBI): domain Bacteria; kingdom Bacillati; phylum Actinomycetota; class Actinomycetes; order Micrococcales; family Micrococcaceae; genus Arthrobacter; species Arthrobacter sp. RT-1. The sequence goes on along the minus strand of NZ_QRGQ01000005.1, from coordinate 20,654 downwards.
ATCCGCACCAGCACGCCCTCCCCCGGCCCCAGCAGCAACAATTCCGCCGCCGGCATCACCGCCAAAGGACTGAAAGGCGGGCAGCTCGGGCTCCTCGCCGTCGTCGTCCTTGGCATTTCCACCATTGCCCCGGCCTACACCCTCACCAGCGCACTGGGCCCCACCGTCAACGAAGCCGGACTCCAGCTGCCCGTCATCTTCCTGATCGGTTTCATTCCCATGATCCTGGTCTCGCTCGCCTATCGGGAGCTCAACGCCGACTCCCCGGACAGCGGGACCACGTTCACGTGGGTCACCAAGGCCTTCGGACCCTGGGTGGGCTGGATGGGCGGCTGGGGCCTGCTGGCCGCCAACATCATCGTGCTGTCCAACCTTGCCGGCGTTGCCGTCGATTTCTTCTACCTCTTCCTGTCGCAGCTCACCGGAGCCCCGGAACTGGCAGACCTGGCGGCCAACAAAGCCTTGAACGTGCTGACCTGCTTTGTATTCGTGGCCCTGGCCGTCTGGGTCAGCTACCGCGGGCTGCATACCACCAAACTGGTGCAGTACGGCCTGGTGGGGTTCCAGCTGCTGGTGCTGGGCCTGTTCGTGGCCATGGCGTTCGCCAACTGGTCCAGCTCTGAAACGGCCATCCCTTTCAGCTGGGAATGGTTCGATGTCACCAAGATTGAAACCTTCGGCCAGATTGCGGCTGGGATTTCGTTGTCCATCTTCGTGTACTGGGGCTGGGACGTCTGCCTCACCGTGAACGAGGAAACGGCGAACGGCAAGAAGACCTCCGGCCTGGCCGGCACCCTCACCGCCGTCATCGTCCTGGCCATCTACCTGCTGGTCAGCATCGCCACCATGATGTTCGCCGGCGTGGGCGATACCGGCAACGGCCTGAACAATACCGAAATCCACGAGAACATCTTCACGGCCCTGGCCTCCCCCATCATGGGCCCCTTCGCCATCCTGATGTCCCTTGCAGTGCTGTCCAGCTCCGCCGCGTCCCTGCAGTCCACGTTCATGTCGCCGTCGCGCAGCCTGCTGGCGATGGGCCACTACGGTGCCCTGCCGGAGCCGTTCAGCCGGGTCAGCAGGAAGTTCGCGACGCCGGGCTTCGCCACCATCGCGGCGGGCGTCATGTCGGCGGGGTTCTACGCAGTGATGCACGTGGTCAGTGAAAACGTCCTCAATGACACCATCCTGGCCCTGGGCCTGATGATCTGCTTCTACTACGGGCTGACCGCCCTGGCCTGCGCCTGGTACTTCCGGAACAGCGTCTTCAGCAGCGTCCGCAACTTCGTCCTGCGGCTCCTGTGCCCGGTGCTCGGCGGAGTAGGCCTGTTCGTGGTGTTCGGCCAGACCGCCGTGGACAGCCTCGCCCCCGAGTTCGGCAGCGGTTCCGAGGTGTTCGGCGTGGGGCTGGTCTTTATCCTGGGCATCGGGATCCTGGCCCTTGGCGCCGTGTTCATGCTCATCATGGCCCGGGTCCGGCCCGGCTTCTTCCGGGGCGAGACCCTGAAGCGGGACACCCCCGCACTTGTAGTTCCGGAGTAGGCCAAGGCCTCCACGGCACTGCCCGCGCACAAACGGTGCCGTGCCCCCGCGATCCGGGGGCACGGCACCTTTCAGTTGTGTGCCGGCCTTGGGCAGCCGGCCCGATGTCACCAGAAGTGCGCTACGTCAATCACAAGGCGGGAGCCGGCACCCGGACCGTCCAGGGTGAAAACCCGGAACGGCAGGCGGGCACGGACGCCCAGGCCAACGTTGGTGTAGCCTTCAAAGCTTCCGGCCCAGGCAACCTGGCGGAAGGTCTGGTAACCCGCAACGTTGGCAAGTTCTGCCTGGTTGCGGGGCTCATACGTGGGCCTGCCGCTGTTGTTGTCGTAGGCCGGCGCTGTGAGAGTGACCTGCAGCCGTGCGCCGCCACGGACCGGGACGGTAAAGCCGGACCCGTCCTGGACAATCCGCGGTACGTAACGCACGGTGTACCCGGCGGCCGGGCCATTAAGGTCCACCACCATCCGGTCAAAGCAGTAGTGCTGCCCAGTCCGGATGTTGGTGACGGATGCGGTGGTGGGGTTTTCACTGGTTTTAGCCAGGGATCCCCAGCCCAGCCCGCAATACGATGTGGTTGCCGAGGCGGGCCCCGGAACCAGGAGTCCCAGCCCAACGGCCATGAGGATAGCCGTGAGCCAGATGGAGAGTTTTTTCATTGTGGTGCCACCCATGGAAGGAGCGATTGGATAGGTCAAGCCTAGGAGCGTCAAGGCCCCGAAACGAGGGCTGTGGCCGCTTCGGCGCGCAACCGTTAGGGTGCTCCCGCGCGCATCACGCCGCCATAAAACGAGGGGCGGATTTCGGCCTTTCTTGACCCTTTTGGTGCCCTTTCTGCATCCGCCCGTTACCGCTGGTAACGACGCCGGCGGGAGACGAAGAAGCGCCGGCCACCCTGGGAGGGTGCCGGCGCCGGGCTTCGTACTGGAGGCCTAGCCTTCGCAGTCGCGGCAGTACTTCATGCCGTTCTTTTCCCGCGCAACCTGGGAACGGTGGCGGACCAAAAAGCATGACGAGCAGGTAAATTCATCGGACTGCTCAGGAACAACGATGACCGTCAGTTCCTCGTTGGAAAGGTCGGCGCCGGGCAGGTCAATGCCTTCAGCAGTGTCATTCTCGTCAAGGTCAATGACCGCGGTCTGGGCGTTGCCGCCACGTGATGCCTGAAGGGCCTCGAGCGAGTCCGCCGGAGTCTCTTCTTCCTGCTTGCGTGGAGCATCGTAATCGGTAGCCATAGCGTGTTCACTTTCGTTGCTGCGCAGCGCCATCTCAGGCACCTCAGTGAAGCAGTTTAGGGCATGATCCCGTAACGGACGCAAGAGTGTGTGCAAGCAGACAGCACGCGGGGTTAGAGCTCCTGGCCAGTATGGTGCGCGCGGGCGTGCCCCGCCCCGACCGCCACTCCGCTCAGGGCCGGAAGCCAGCCCCAGCGGATGGCGTCGGCCATGGCATCGGCGGCCTCGTCCGGGGACTCATAGGTGAAGGTGTCGGTGAGCCATGCACGGAGCCGGCCAAGGAAATCAGCTGTCATCCCTGAAAGGTATGCGGTGATTGTTGTGGGCGCGTTTCCCGGCGGTCTCGCAGGCGTTAACCATGGCGGTTTCCCCGGCGCGGTCCTACGCTGGAAGCCCTCCGGCTGCCGGCGGCCGGAACCCGCAGGAAAGGAACCATGATGGCGGCACGGCTGAACCGCACTGCATTCGCCCACGCCCGGGAGCTTATTAAGGCGGGCAAGGTTGAACGTGATGTCCGGGATGACTGGAGCGAACATGCTCCCTCCACGGACCAGGAAAACGCCTTCATCGACAAGCACGGCTTTGGCAGCTTCGCGGAATGGCACCTTGGGCGGGACGACGAAAAGTCGGACGGCACCAAGGGCAGCGTCAGCTTTCCCTTTGGCGACTTCAGCAAAGTCCACCGCTGCGCCGTCATCTCCTTGGAAAGCAGGGCTGCCCAGTACGGGCACGACGACATCCGGGATGCAGCAAAGAAGCTGCTTGAGCTGATGGACGCGGACTGAACCACATCAACCGCCGCACCAAGGCAGCCACTAGGGTGTTGCTGTCAGGTCAGATGCCGTGTCTGCCTGCGAGCGCTGCCGCCGGCTCAGCAGGATGAACGGCGCGGCAAGCACCTGCACCACACCGCTCACGGCGAGCGACGCCGGATAGCCATAGAGGTCTGCGCTGCGGCCGAGCAGCGGCTGCACCACTACCCCGCCGCTTGACCCCATCAGGGAGTCGAAGCTGAGGACGGTTGCCCGCTGTTTTGAGGCAATCATGTCGTTCAGGTAGGCCTGCCGCACGGGAGTGCCTGCTGCGCCCACCACGGCCCACAGTGCCAGCAGCACCAGGGCAAGCCAGAACGTGCTGGTGAACAGCAGCACCACCAGGATCAGTGAGCTGACCACGTTGCTGGCAATCAGCACGGTGGTCCGTTTCCGGACCAGCTTTCGGATGCGCGGCGCCATCCATCCGCCCACGATGTCCGCTCCCGCCACGATGGCAGCGGCCAGGCCAGCCACAGCGTAGGCCCGGGGATCCCCAAAGAGCTGCAGCAGGTACGGCTGCAGGGCGTAAAAGACGTAGAAGCCCACTCCTTCGGTGAACGGCGCGGCCAGCATGATGTACCGCACGGGCGGATGTTTCAGGCCGCCGTCCACCGAGGCTTTGAGGACCGTCCGGGTGGCCCGCAGGGGGTGCGGTGACCGCTCCGGCGTGAAGCCGACGTCGCGCATCAGCAGGAACGCCACCGCGAACATGGCCACCAGTACGCCCACGCGCACCAGGAACGGCACGCCCAGGCTGGTGGCCTGGGCGATCACCCCGCCTGCCACGGAACCGGCGAGCATCGCCACCCCGCTGACCATCTGCCCGCGCCCGAGCACCGTTTCCAGCCCGCCTTCGTAACCGGAAAACCGCAGGGCGTCCACCAGCCAGGCTTCCACCGCCCCCGAAAAGAAGGTGAAACCCAGGCCGAGCAGTACGGACACCACCGCCCACCACAGGAACGGGGCCGACATCTGCCAGAGCAGGTAGTACAGGAACGTGGAAACGGCCAGGGTAATGGTGCCCAGCAGGAACGAGATGCGGCGTCCCCAGCTGTCGGCCACCACGCCCGTGGGCACCTCAAAGAGCACCATGCCGGCGGTGAAGAAGGCGTTGGCGGCGAAGGCCTCCAGGTTGCTGAGGCCGGCGTCGAGCAGGAAGAGGGTGTTGATCCCCCAGATAAACGATGTCGCCAGGGTGTTGCCCAGCGTCAGCGTCAGGTAGACCCGCTCGATTTTCCGGGCCGCCGGGTTCATGGCGTTATCGGCTCAGGACGGGCTGTAGCTCGCGGGCACAGGATCGTGCCGCAGGTAGCGGCGGGTGAACCGGCCTGTTCCGGAGGTCAGTGCCCGAAGTTCGACGGCGTAGCGCAGCAGTTCCTGGTCCGGCACCTCTGCGGCGATTTCCGTCAGTCCGTCCCCGGACGAGTTCGTGCCGGTAAGCCTGCCCCGGCGCCCGGAGAGGTCGCTCATGACAGACCCCACATGCTCGTCCGTCACGGTGATGCTCACTTCCGACACCGGTTCCAGCAGCTGGATTTTCCCTGCGGCCGCCGCCTCGCGCAGGGCCAGCGCCCCGGCCGCCTGGAACGCTGCATCCGACGAGTCAACGCTGTGCGCCTTGCCGCCCACCAGCCGCACGCGGACGTCCACCACCGGGAATCCGGCGGACACGCCCTTCTCCATCTGCGCGCGGACGCCCTTTTCCACGGACGGGATGAATGTTCCCGGAATAACGCCGCCCACCGTCTTGTCCACGAACTCGAAACCGGCGCCGCGGTCCAGTGGTTCCACTTCGATGTCGCAGACGGCATATTGTCCGTGGCCGCCGGACTGCTTGACGTGGCGGCCACGCCCGGCGGACGGTGCCGCGAATGTTTCCCGAAGCGGAGTTATCACCTCCACGGTATGCAGCTTCACGCCCTGTTCCCGGAGCCTGTCCAGCACCACGTCAGCGTGGGCCTCGCCCATGCACCACAGCACCAGCTGGTGCGTTTCGGCGTTCCTCTCCACCCGCAGCGTGGGATCGCCGGCCGCGATTTTGCCCAGGCTCCGTGCAAGTGCGTCCTCGTCGCTGCGGGAGTCGGCTTCGACAGCAACCGGAAGCAGCGGTTCGGGCATCTCCCACGTGGTGAGCATGAGCGGCTTGTCCCGCGATGAAATGGTGTCTCCCGTCTCGGCGCTTCCCAGTTTCGCCAGCGCACACATGTCCCCGGCCACGGAGTAGGGCACGGGCCGCAGGGTGGCACCGAGCGGGGAGTAGATGTGGGTTACGCGCTCGTCGGTGTCGTGGTCCTGGTGGCCGCGGTCCGCCAGGCCGTGGCCCCCAACGTGCACCGGCGAGTCCTCGCGCAGCGTCCCGGAGAACACCCGGACCAGGCAAATCCGGCCCAGGAACGGGTCGATGGAGGTGCGCACCACCTCGGCCGCCAGCGGTCCCGACGGGTCACAGGCCAGCGATGCCACCGGGTTGCCCGCCAGGTCCGTCACGTCGGGCAGGCTCCCCTCGGTGGGAGGCGGGAACGCACGCACCAGCACCTCCAGCAGCTCAGCCGTACCCAGGCCGGTCACCGCGGACGTCGGAATGACAGGGAAGAAGGACCCACGTGCGACGGCGGTTTCCAGGTCGTCAACCAGGACCCCGGTATCGATGTCCTCGCCTTCCAGGTAACGGTCCATCAGCGTCTCGTCTTCGCTTTCGGCGATGATCCCCTCGATGAGCTCGCCGCGCGCTGCCTCCGCGGCCGCCAGTTCGTCGGCGGTGCCCTCGCGCGTGGCGGGAATCTCCCCGGAGGCGTAGTCGGTGACCGTGCGGGACAGCAGCCCCAGGAGGCTGGTGACGTTCCCGCCGGACCGTACCGGGAGGTAGAGCGGCAGGACGCCGTCGCCGAACGCTTTCCTGCACTCGGCGAGGACGACGTCGTAATTTGCGCGCGGATGGTCCATTCGGGTGATCACGACGGCGCGTGGCAGCCTCGCCTGCTCGCACTCGCCCCACAGGGCGGTGGTGGTGGCGTCGATCCCGTCAACGGCCGAGACAACAAAAAGGGCGGCGTCCGCTGCCCGCAGCCCTGCACGCATCTCGCCGATGAAATCGGGATAGCCCGGCGTATCCAGGATGTTGACCTTGATGTCTTCGATCAGCAGCGGCACCAGCGAGAGCGTCACGGACCGCTGCTGGTGGACCGCGGCGGGGTCCGAATCGCTGACGGTGGTCCCGTCGGCGATGGATCCCTTGCGGGTGATCATGCCGTTGGCGGACAACAGGCCCTCGATCAGCAGGGTTTTGCCCGCGCCGGAATGCCCTACAAGCGCAATATTGCGGATCTGCGCGGGGTCCTCGGCCGCGATCCCGGCAGAAGCATCCGCCCGGCGTGTCTCAGCTCCGTTCCGGCCGCCGGGTGTCCTCGCTGAGTCCTTGGTGCCTTTTACTGACATGGGATCCTCCTGGCGTCTTTGCCGTGCAACCCGTCCTAACGTGTCCTCTGATTCGACACCCTGGGCGGCATTAGGGCAAGACCGCCGGCGGCCCTGGACGCAGGCATTCCCTTCCTGCCGGGCGATCGACTGCGGGCGGGGCTACTTCCTTGCCTTGCGGGTGGCGGAGTCGTTGGCCTTCTGGAGCGCCTTGACCAGCTCGTCCTTGTCCATCTTCGAGCGGCCCTTGACGTCCAGCTCCTTGGCAAGCTTGTAGAGGTGCTCCTTGGACGCACTTGCGTTGACGCCGCCCGCGGTGGGTTCGGAGGACTGAATGCCTTCCTCCGCACGCTTGTCCGAAGGGCCCCGCTTTTCCTTCGGCTCCCAGTGGTCGCCCACCTTCTCGTAGCTGTGCTTCAGGGATGCGTACGCGGCCCGGGCGGCCCGGCCTTCGTCGTTATCGTAGGACTCGAGGGCGGAGTCGTAGGTCTTGGCGAACGTATCCTGGGCTTTTTGTTCGGAACGCTGCAGGGTCGAGGGAAGCTCATCCTTGCGGGCATGGTCGTTCTTGCCGGTCTTGGGCATGGCAGCCGTCCTCCTTTTATCAGCAGGCTGATCATTCGGATGACACCAGCTTAATGCCGGATTCAGGGATACGCCCGGGACGGGTGCGGAAAGCAGTGGAGCCCCCTGTCGGATTCGAACCGACGACCCCCGCTTTACAAGAGCGGTGCTCTGGCCAACTGAGCTAAGGAGGCACACCCTTGCGGGCGGGCGCCTGAACGGCGCTAGATAAGGGTAGCCCAACACCCGCCGCTGGTAAAAATGCCCTTCTGCCCGCTGCCGCGGGGAGCCCGGACGGGAACAAGTCACCCCGGTGCCACAGAAAAAGGCCCGCCCCGGAAGAAGATCCGGGACGGGCCTTGAGCAGGAAGTCCTGCCGGTCCTAGGCCTTGGCGTCGATGGCAGCCTGGATCTCGGCGTTCAGGTCGGTGCTGCCGTCCCACTGCTTGCCGTCGATGAAGACGGTGGGGGTTCCGGTGATTCCAACATTGGAAGCCAGCTGCGTGGAGTACTTGACGTAGGGACGGAAGGTCCTGTCGTCGACGCAGCTGTTGATGTCCGCACCAATGTCGCTGGCCAGGGACTTCAGCTTGTCGTCGGAAAGGCCGGCGCCGCCCTCGGCGGGCTGGTTCGTGAACAGGAGATCGGCGTATTCGGCGTACTTCCCGGGAGCCTTGTCCGCTACGCACGCGGCGGCGTTGGCTGCACGGGAGGAGTAGTTGGTGGTTGACTGGCGGTCCAGGAAGCCCAGCGGCCGGTATTCCAGGGAAATCTTGCCTTCGTTGCGGAGACCGGTCAGGGCGTCGTTATAAGTGTCTTCGAACCGTTTGCAGACGGGGCAGATGAAGTCGATGTAGGCCACCACCTTGACCGGCTGCCCTTCTTCGGCCTCGGCACCGGGGGCAACCACAGGGCTGGGCAGCGTCTCAGGCTTGGCGGGCACGTTGGCGATGTCCACGGTGGCGGCGTCCGTTGCCTTGACCTCCGTGTTGGCGAGCAGCGTGACGCCGCCGTTGACGTTGCCATTGGCGGGGACGGGTCCCTGGTCTGCAATGGGGGTGTTCTGCCGGATGCTGGTGGTGACCACCAGGGCCACGACCGCCAGGATGGCCACCACGGCCACCACGATGCCCCAGCCGATCAAGAGCTTGTTGCGCTTGTCTTTCTTAAGCTGGGCTTCGCGGATCAGGCGCGCTTTTTCCCGCGCCTCCGCGGTTCGCTCAGCTTTCGACTTACGTACTTCGTTTGCGGGGCTCATGTGTTCCTTGGGTCGATCGACGTGGGGGGACCACTCAGTGGCAACTACCTCATTTTAGGGGAGAAAGCTGAGAGCTTGCGCTTTCAAGTATTCCTCCGGCTTGACCAACGGACGAATAGCACGGAAGATTCCGTCCCGTTAGGGTGGGCTGAGAGGCACAAGCAACCCCAGGGGGCCGCAATGCAAACACCTGTCCAGGAAAAACCAGCCGCCAAGGCTGCGCCCGGCGCCGCCGGCTCCGGCCACGGCGGTGAGACCAAGTACGACTTCATGGTGGTCTCCAACCGACTGCCCGTTGACCGTGTCGCCGCCGGTGAGAACGGTGACGACGGCTCCGGCTGGCGCCGTTCCCCCGGCGGCCTGGTGACGGCACTCGCGCCCATGATGACCAAGACCGACGGCGCCTGGGTGGGCTGGCACGGCGCGCCGGACGAGACAGTGGAGCCCTTCAGCCACGGCGGCATGGACCTGGTCCCCGTCCAGCTCAGCACCGATGACGTGGAGCTGTATTACGAAGGCTTCTCGAACGCGACACTGTGGCCGCTGTACCACGACGTCATCGCGCCGCCGGAATTCCACCGGACCTGGTGGGACGCCTACCGCAGGGTCAACCAAAGGTTCGCCGACGCCGTCGTTCGCCATGCGGACCACAAGGCAACCGTGTGGATCCAGGACTACCAGCTGCAGCTGGTGCCGCGGCTGGTGCGCGAAGCCCGGCCCGATCTCCGGATCGGCTTCTTCAACCACATCCCGTTCCCGCCGCCGGAAATCTTTGCCCAGCTGCCGTGGCGCCAGGCCATTATCGACGGCCTGCTCGGCGCCGACCTGGTGGGCTTCCAGCGGGCCAGCGATGCCGGAAACTTCATGCGCTCGGCCCGCCGGTTCCTCGGCGCCAGCGTCAAGCAGCAGCAGGTGCACGTCAAGGGCCAGGACGGCGAAATTACCCACATCGCCCGGGCGCAGGCCTTCCCCATCTCCATCGATGTCCAGCAGATCAGCGAGCTTGCCGCCAAACCGGAAATCATCGAGCGTGCCCGGCAGATCCGCCAGGACCTGGGCAACCCCAAGACCATCCTGCTTGGCGTGGACCGCCTGGACTACACCAAGGGCATCCGGCACCGGCTGAAGGCGTTCGAGGAACTCCTGGCGGACGGCAAACTGTCCGTGGGAGACGCCACCCTGATCCAGGTGGCCTCCCCCAGCCGCGAACGCGTTGAACAGTACCGCCTGCTGCGGGAAGAGGTGGAAGGCACGGTGGGCCACATCAACGGCACCTACGACACCATCGAGAACACCGCCGTCCGCTACCTGCACCACAGCTATCCCGTGGAGGAGATGGTGGCGCTGTACCTGGCCGCCGACGTCATGCTGGTCACCGCGCTGCGGGACGGCATGAACCTCGTGGCCAAGGAATACGTCACGGCCCGGACCAACAACGACGGCGCCCTGGTGCTGAGCGAATTCGCCGGCGCCGCGGACCAGCTCAAGCAGGCCCTGCTGATGAACCCGCACGATATTGACGGGCTCAAGAGCGCCATCATGCGGGCGGTTGAGATGTCTCCGCGGGACGCCGCCCGGCGGATGCGCGCCATGCGCAAGCAGATCCTGGAACACGACGTGGACTACTGGTCCGCAGACTTCCTGGCCGCACTGAACGAAAAGGTGGTGCGGGATGACTCCTGACGGCCGCTCCAAGAGTCCGCTGGCACTGTCCCCGGAGCTCCGCGAGGCCGTCCGGCGCATCGCCCGCACCGACCATCTGCTGGTGGCCATGGATTTCGACGGGACCATGGCGCCCATCGTGGGGCATGCCGACGACGCACGCCCCCTCCCGCGCGCGGCCACGGCCTTCGCAGGGCTCGCCGTGCTGCCGCGCACCACGACGGCGCTCATCTCAGGGCGCGCCCTCGCCAGCCTGCGCGCTGTGGCGTCGCCGCCGGTGGACTCGCTGCTGATTGGCAGCCACGGTGCCGAAGCCTGGCTGGGACCGGGCTCAACCGGGCTGACCCTGGACGAAGAGCAGAAGGCGCTGCTGGCCGAGGTCCGTGCCATCCTCGCGGAAATCGTCGAGGAAGCCCCCGGGACCATGCTGGAGGACAAGCCTGCCGGCGTGGTGCTGCACACCCGCCTTGCCGCCGACGACGTGGCTGAGGACGCGGTTGCAGCCGCACGCTCGCTGCTCCAGGACCGCAAGGGGGTCTTCCTGAAGGACGGGAAACGGGTCCTCGAAACCTCGGTGGTCAACGCCTCGAAAGGCGAGGGCGTCACGTTCCTGCGGCAGATCACCGGGGCCACGGCTGTGCTGTTTGCCGGTGATGACACCACGGATGAAGACGCCCTGGCACGGCTCGAGCCGGGCGACGTGGGCGTGAAGGTGGGGCTGGACTTCACCCAGGCGCAGTACCGCGTGGAGGCTCCGGTCCACGTGGCGGAGCTGCTGGAAGCCCTCCTGCAGGAGCGGAGCGTCGCCGTGGCGGAAGAGGATCCGCAGGCCGCACCAAGCTAGGCGTGCGCAAGCCCACGTGTGACGTCCGTAACATTTGCGACAATAATCGAAGCATCTGACATACTCTTGCTTGTGATGTGGCGCACAGACACCGTGCGGCGTCACTCTTTGCACTCTGGCTTCGCCGGGGTGCAGCCTGCAACACAAAACTGAACAAACATGAACCATTCACAACGGATCGTCCGGCACGTACCTGCCGGTGAAGGGATTGATAACTGTGGCTACAGTTACTTTTGATAACGCTACGCGTCTGTACCCGGGCACAGATAAGCCCGCCGTCGATAAGCTCAACATCGACATCGCCGATGGCGAATTCCTGGTCCTCGTTGGACCCTCCGGTTGCGGTAAGTCCACCTCCCTGCGCATGCTCGCAGGCCTTGAGGACGTCAATGCAGGCCGCATCCTGATCGGCGACCGCGACGTCACCGATGTTCCCCCCAAGGACCGCGATATCGCGATGGTTTTCCAGAACTACGCGCTGTACCCGCACATGACTGTGGCCGACAACATGGGCTTCGCCCTGAAGATCGCCGGCGTTTCCAAGGAAGAGCGCGCCGAGCGCGTCCGGGAAGCAGCCAAGCTTCTTGACCTCGAGCAGTACCTGGACCGCAAGCCGAAGGCCCTGTCCGGCGGCCAGCGCCAGCGTGTCGCCATGGGCCGCGCCATCGTGCGTAACCCGCAGGTCTTCCTCATGGATGAGCCGCTGTCCAACCTCGATGCCAAGCTCCGCGTGCAGACCCGTACGCAGATCGCATCCCTCACCCGCCGCCTCGGTGTCACCACCGTTTACGTGACGCACGACCAGGTTGAGGCCATGACCATGGGTGACCGCGTCGCCGTGCTGAAGGACGGCCTGCTGCAGCAGGTTGACACCCCGCGCAACCTCTACGACCGCCCCAAGAACGTGTTCGTTGCCGGCTTCATCGGCTCCCCCGCCATGAACCTGCTGGAACTGCCCGTTGTCGACGGCGGTGTGCAGTTCGGCGGCACCGTCTACCCCGTGCCGCGCGACGTCCTCGAAGAGGCACACGGCTCCACCGTGACACTGGGCAGCCGCCCCGAGGACCTCGAAACCGCTCCGCACGGTGAAGGCCTGAAGGTTGAGGTGGACGTCGTCGAAGAACTCGGCGCCGACGCCTACGTCTACGGTCACACCACGCTCGACGGCAAGGACCACGACATCGTGGCACGCGTCGACGGCCGCCGCCCCCCGATGAAGGGCGAGTCCATCTACGTCCGTCCGCAGTCGGGCCACGTGCACCTGTTCGACACCAAGACCGGCCTGCGCCTGGGCGACTAGTCCCCACCGGCCCCCTAACCTCGCTTCGCTTCGGTTAGGGAACCCTGCCGGCGTGGGCCCACCCCACGCAACTGACGGCGGCCCTCCTGACGGATGGGCCGCCGTCGGCTTTTAACTGGCCGGCGGAAGATTAGCTGGCCTTCCCCAAGTACGGAAGAATTGAGTTATGACCGAGGAATACAGCGCCCAGTGGCACGATGAACCCACCGACTACGCGCAGATCGGAAAACTGCCGCGGTTTGTGGCCGCCAGTGCCGACGACGGCAAGCTCGCCTCGGTCTCCAGCTCACTGAACATCACCGCGGCGGCCGCCGACCCGGAGCTCCTTGACCTTCCCTGGCATATCGCCCTGGAGGATTGGCCTGCCGAGAACCTGGCAGCCCTCCCCCGCGGCATCTCCCGCCACATTGTGCGCTTCGCCCACCTTGGCGGATCGGTCATCGCCATCAAGGAAACCTCGGAGCACGTAGCCCGGCACGAGTACCACATGCTGCGCAAGCTCGCCCGGCTGGACGTCCCCTGTGTGGAACCGGTGGCGGTGATTACCGGCCGCACCACCCCGGACGGGCGCCCGCTCAACCCGGTCCTGGTCACCCGGCACCTGAAGTTCTCCATGCCGTACCGCGCCCTCTTCTCCCAGATGCTCCGCAAGGACACCCTGACGCGTCTCATCGACGCACAGGCGCTGCTGATGGTGCGGCTGCACCTGATCGGCTTCTACTGGGGCGACGTGTCCCTCTCCAACACCCTGTTCCGCCGCGACGCGGGCGCTTTCGCCGCCTACCTGGTGGACGCCGAAACGGGTGAGCTGTACCCGGACCTCTCCACCGGGCAGCGTGAATACGATCTCGAAATTGCCCGGGTGAACATCGCCGGGGAACTTATGGACCTGCTGGACGGGGGGCTGATCGAGGAAAAGGTGGATCCCGTAGCCACCAGCGAGCTGATCATGGACAGCTACCGGCGTCTCTGGGCGGAGCTGACGGAGAAGGAGTCCTTCGAACTCGGTGAGCGGTGGCGGGTCAGTGCCAGAATCCGCCGGCTCAACGAACTCGGCTTCGACGTCGAGGAGTACGCCATCAAGACCACCCAGAACGGGTCAACCATCCAGCTGCAGCCAAAAGTGGTGGACGCCGGACACCACCAGCGGCGGCTCCTGCGGCTTACGGGTATCGACGCGCAGGAAAACCAGGCCCGGCGGCTGCTTAATGACATGGACTCCTTCCGTGCGGACAACAACCCGGACATGGACGAGGAATACAGCGCCCATCTCTGGGTCAGCCAGATCTTCGAGCCGATCGTCAGGTCCATCCCGCGGGACCTTTCCGGGAAGCTGGAGCCCGCCGAGGTGGTGCACGAGGTCCTGGAGCACCGCTGGTACATGTCCGAAAAGCAGGAGCGGCACATCCCCTTGGCCGAGGCCGTGCAGTCCTACATCGACTCCATCCTCCGGCACCGCCGGGACGAAGCCGCCATCATGTTGAACCCGGACACCGGCCTGCTGAAAATCCTTGAAGTGGAGACCGAGGAGTCCCGCTACGGCGAGGACGAGTCCATCGACGAATATCCGGACTCGGACGACTAAAGCTAGATCGCCTTGCCGGGGTTCAGGATGCCGGCAGGATCAAACAGTTCCTTGATCCTGCGCTGCAGCTCCCGGACCGGTTCGGGCTGCTCCTGGCCCAGCCACCGCAGCTTGTACTGGCCAACACCATGCTCGCCCGTGATGGTGCCGCCCATGTCCAGGGCTACGGTGATGGATTCATCCAGGACCTGCTGAAGCCGCGCCAACGCCGCAGCATTTACAGTGCTGCCCTGCCTGTCGATCCAGAACGTTGGGTGGAGGTTGCCGTCCCCGGCGTGTGCCACCACCTTGAGGTGCACTTCGTAGCGTGCCGCCATGGTTTCCAGGGCCGCGACATAGTCCACCAGGCGTGAGCGCGGCACCGCCACATCCTCCCCCACGCGGTATTCGTCGTCCACCTCCACGCCCCGGCTGTGCCGCCGGAGTTCCACCAGGCGCTCAGCTTCGGCGCTGGCTTCAGTGGTGACAGCAGCCCCTCCTGCCCGCAGGACTTCCCGCACAACCTCCGCCTCGGCGGCGGCGCCGAACCCGTCCGTCTGGACCAGCAGCAGGGAGCGTCCGCGGGCGGTGAGGTCCGAGCCGTGGATCTCGTCCAGCTGGGCAAGCGTGCCGCCGTCGAGCAGTTCCATGATGGCCGGCTGGACCCGTGCCTTGCCTACCGCCAGGACTCCTGCCGCCGCCATGCGGAAGTCAGGGTAGAAGGCCGCCACCGTGTGCACCTCCTTCGGCAAGTACTTCAGGCGGACGGTAACACCCACCACGATGCCCAGCGTTCCTTCAGATCCCACGAACAGCCCGGTCAGGTCATAGCCGGCCACACCCTTGAAGGTCTGGTGGCCGGTGTGGAGAAGCGAGCCGTCCGCCAGCACCACGTCGAGGGCAAGCACGGAGTCCCTGGTAACGCCGTACTTTGCGCAGCGCAAGCCGCCGGCATTGGTGGCAACATTGCCGCCAATGGTCGAGGTGCGGAAGCTGGCAGGGTCCGGCGCGTACATCAGGCCGTGCACAGCAGCTGCCTCGTTGAGCACGGCGTTTACCACTCCCGGCTCCACCACTGCCGTCTCGTCGTCCGGGTTGAGCGCAAGGATGTGGTCCATCCGTTCGAGCGACATGATGATGCAGTTCTCCGTGGCATGCGCGCCGCCGGATACCCCGGTTCCCGCACCGCGGGCTACCACCGCCACTCCGTAGTCCGCACAGGCGCGCACCACCGACTGCACATCGGCTACCGATTCGGGAAACACCACCGCCAGGGGCAGCTGAAAGTCGATGATCGGCGCCTGGTCCACCGCGTACCGGTGCAGCGACGTCCCTGCCACGTCCACCTGGCCCGCGGCAAGGATGCCCTCGAGCTCGTCAACAACGCTTCCCACCAAGGCCTCCACCCGCCGTCGGACATGTCCTCCCAGTTTAGGCGGCGACCGGACTGGACCTGCGTAACCTTCGGTCCCGCTGCTGCAAGCGCTTCCAGTCCTGACCAGCAGTTATGTACCGCGGGAGCCATGGGAACCGAGAATAATCATGGAAGCGTTTTCATTTTTATGCTCCACCGCGCTTATGCTGTCACTCATGTCTGTCGAAACTGTGACTCCCGACACTTCCCTGAACGCCGGGCCGCTGACGCTTATCCACGAGGCGGACAACGCTCCCGGCTGGTGGCGCTCTGCCGTGATCTACCAGGTGTACCCACGTTCCTTCCGGGACCTCAACGGCGACGGCGTGGGCGATCTTGCGGGAATCACCGAGGAACTCCCGCACCTGGCGGACCTCGGCGTGGACGCGGTCTGGCTGTCCCCCTTCTACCGGTCCCCCCAGCGCGACGCCGGCTACGACGTCAGCGACTACTGCGACGTGGACCCGATCTTCGGAACACTCGGCGACTTCGACGTCATGATGGCGGAGTCCCACCGGCTGGGCCTGCGCGTCATCGTGGACCTGGTGCCGAACCACTGCTCGGACCAGCACGCAGCCTTCCAGGCCGCCCTCGCGGCGCCGGCCGGCAGCCCGGAGCGGGACATGTTCATCTTCCGGGACGGAACAGGCCCGGACGGCTCCGAGCCGCCCAACAACTGGCAGTCCCACTTCGGCGGGCCGGCCTGGACCAGGGTGGCCCGCCCGGACGGTCAGCCGGACCAGTGGTACTTGCACCTCTTCGATTCGTCCCAGCCCGACTTCAACTGGGACAACCCGGCCGTCCACGCCGAGTTCGAACGCGTGCTGCGCTTCTGGCTGGACCGCGGCGTGTCCGGATTCCGGGTGGACGTGGCCCACGCCCTGGTCAAAGCTCCCGGCCTGCCCGCCTGGGGCGGACGCGCAGACGGCGGCAGCAGCGAAGGGTTCCCGGGCCACGAAGCACCCATGTTCGGCCAGCCCGCCCTGCACGACATCTACCGGAACTGGCGCCGGATCCTGGACCAGTACGGCCCGGACCGCATCCTGTGCGCGGAAGCCAATGTGGATCCGCTGCCGCGGCTGGCCAACTGGGTCCGGCCGGACCAGATGCACCAGGCCTTCAATTTCCCCTACCTTCATGCCGGGCTGGACGTGTACCGGCTGCGCGGGGTGATCACGGATTCGCTCGAGGCACTGGACGCCGTCGGCGCACCGAGCACCTGGGTGCTGTCCAACCACGACGTGGTCCGGCACGCCAGCCGGTTCGGCTACAACGGCCAGGGTCCCCGCGACGGGGACGGCATCGGCCCCGCCGATCCCCAGCCGGATATCGCCCTGGGCCGACGTCGGGCGGCGGCTGCCTCCCTCTTCATGCTGGGGCTTCCCGGTGCCGCCTACCTGTACCAGGGCGAGGAACTTGGCCTGCCCGACGGCGTCGACATCCCGGAACATCTGCGGCAGGACCCCACCTTCGCCCGTACTGGCGGGGAACGCCTGGGCCGTGACGGCTGCCGCATCCCGCTCCCGTGGCGGGCCGCCGAGACCCACCTTGGCTTTGGCCACGGAAGAGACCCTTGGCTGCCTTTTCCTTCCTCGTTCGCAGCCCTGGCCCGGGACCTCCAGGCCGCCTCGCCGTCGTCGCACCTTGCGCTGTACCGGGACATCCTCCGGCTCAGGCGCGGGCTGAACCTCGGCCGGGGCTCGCTGTCGTGGGCGGAGGACTGGTGCACCGGTTCCTCCCTGGGCTACGTCAACGGCACTACGCTGGTGCTTATGAACCTGAACCACGATCCCCTGGAGATGCCTGCCGGGCATGTGCTCCTCCGTAGCGACCCGTCAGGCGCCGGCCGTTTCCTCGCTTCCGGTGAGACGGCCTGGCTCCAGCTTGGACCGGACGCCGCAGCAGACTGAGCATGGCCGGTATCAAAGAAGTAGCGAGCAGGGCAGGCCTGTCCGTTGCCACCGTGTCCCGGGCGCTCAGCGGCAAGGCGAACGTCTCCGCGAGGAGCCGGCAGCTGGCCCAGGAGGCCGCCCGGGAGCTGGGGTTTGTGCCGTCCTACCACGCATCCAGCCTTGCCTCCGGCCGCAACCACAACATCGGGCTGGTGGTCCCGTCCGTGAACCGCTGGTACTTCTCCTCAGTACTGGAAGGCGTATCCGAGGCACTGCTGGACGCGGGCTACGACCTCACGCTGTACAACGTGGGTGACCAGCCGGAACGGCGCCGCAGCGTACTCAGCGACTTCCTGCTGCGGAAGCGGCTTGACGCTGTCATTGCCGTTGCCCTGGTGCTCGGCGAGGACGAGATCCAGCAGCTGCTGGCCGTCCACCGTCCGATTGTTGGTATTGGCGGTGCACTGCCCGGGGCATCCACCATCAGGATCGATGACGAGCGGCTGGCACGGCTGGCCACCGATCATCTGATCCGGCTTGGGCACACCCGGATCGCCCACATGACGGGGGACGCAAACCTGAACCGCGACTTTAAGCTCCCGGGCATCCGCCAAAGGGGCTATGAGGCCGCCATGAGGGCCTCGGGCCTGGCGGTGCATCCGGAGTGGCGTGTGGCCGCCGATTTCACCATCCAGGGAGCCTATGCCGCCGCACGCCGTATGCTGGGGACGGCAAGTGAACGTCCTACCGCCATTTTCGCGGCTTCGGACGAGATGGCCGTGGGCGCCATCCTGGCTGCCCGCGAATTCGGGCTGCAGGTTCCTTATGATCTTTCAGTGGTGGGCATGGACGGGCACGAGCTGGGCGAAACGTTTGGTTTGACCACCATCAGCCAGGACCCCCGGGGGCAGGGGCGCCTCGCCGCCGGGACCGCACTTGAGTTGCTGGGCGAGACGCGACATGAGTCCGACGGCGCTCCGGCACCGCAGGCGGCCATCGACCAGGAGTACCCCACGGAGTTTGTGATCCGGACGAGCACCGCGGTGCCGCCGGAGCCGGCTCACGGTTAGCCTGCCTGGTTACCCTCGCGGTCCGCATCTGCAGGAGCCCCCATGAAGCGGGCGTACCTGGCAAGGATCTGCGGCCAGGCCTGGACGTACTCCGCACGGGCCGCGGCCGGATCCTCTGCACCTTCCCAGCCCTCGTGGAAGACGCGCACTTCCACGCCTTCGTCCACCGCGCGGAAGACGACCAGCAGTTCCGTGGACCAGAGGGCTGTAGCGCCGGGGTGCCACGTGGCATGGAAGGACAGCGGTGGCTGCCAGTCATCGAGGGTTCCCCAGATGCTGGTGCGTCCGTCATCGGCGGTTTCCAGGATGAGGTTCTCTTCGAACTCCACGTAGGAGCCAGCGCCGTAGACGCCGTGCGAGTCCAGGGGCCACCACAGGTGTGTATGGTCGGTGAAGCCAGCGAAGGCATGGGCCACGCTGCCGGGAACAACAACCGTCTCCACCACGGGCTCCAGGGGGTCTGGAGCGGACTGGCTGTCGCTGCCGAAGGGGTCCTGGCCGTGGCTGAAGAGGCTGCTCATGGTGCTCTACTCTACCCGCGCGGGGCTGGTGCCCTCTCAGCTGCGGTCGCTTCGGCGCCCGATGACGGGAGACGCTCTCTCACATCCTGCAGATTTCCGGACGACGCTCTCTCACCTGGGTGACGCCCCATCACCTGTCGCGAGTTCCCGGGGGACGCCCTATCACTTGTCGCGGGTTGCCGGACGACGCCCCATCAGTTGTCGCGGGTTCCCGGGGGACGCGTTCAACGTCGCACCCGATAGCGCAGGTGAAGCACCCGGTTGCCCTGGATCACCGTATCGGGCCCCTCCAACAGGTGCTGCGATTGGACCGACCCGAAGTAGCGCTTGCCCGAGCCGAACACAACGGGTACGACGTCCATGCGCACCTCGTCGACCAAGCCCGCGGCAAGCATCTGGCCACCGACGTCACCAGCGGCAACCTCGACGATGCGGTCACCCGCAAGCTCTTGCGCCTTGGCCATGGCTGCCTCGACGCCGTCGACGAAGTGAAACGGCGCCCCAGGGTCCCAGCCCTCGGGCTGCGGCCGGTGCGTCACGACGACCACGTGGTCGATCCCGCTCGGAGGCTTCCCGTCCCAGCCGTCCGTCAGGTCGAAGACGTGGCGGCCGACAAGTGTCACCGCGATCTGGTCCCAGTACGGCCGAGTGTAGTCGTAGGACGTCTGCGACACCTTCACCTCGCCGCTCTCGTCCAACGGGACGTCACCGTTGGACAACCAGTCGAACAGGGGTCCGGGCTGGTCATTCTCGTCCGCGACGAAGCCGTCCAGCGACACCGAGCTGTACATGACCACTTTGCCCACCGGGCCCTCCTCTGCTTCGGGTGCCCCCACATTAGCGTGCCGTGAGCCCTCAGCGTAGTAAGAAATTAACCGCCGGCATGGGCCAGACGGAACATCCCTGATTCTTCTGCAGGAGCTGATGGAGCGTCCCGGGTTGTGCTGCAGGAACTGATGGGGCGTCACCGACTTCCCCGCGGGAGGTGATGGCGCGTCACCGACTTCCCCGCGGGAGGTGATGGGGCGTCACCGACTTCCCCGCGGGAGGTGATGGGCGTCGGGGTTTGTGTTGTGGGTTGGTGGTTAAAGTCGTAGGGCCCTGACATTCCTTGTCAGGGCCCTACGTAATTTATGTCCGGCGGTGACCTACTCTCCCACACCCTCCCGGATGCAGTACCATCGGCGCTGTGGGTCTTAGCTTCCGGGTTCGGAATGGGACCGGGCGTTTCCCCCACGCTATGACCGCCGTAACCCTTGCTCCACACCCCCGTGGGGGGTGGGAAAACTGGTGGTTACAACAATTTGTGCTCGTGTTAGAGCAGTGTGGTGTTGTTATTCAGTTGGTGTTCCTTGCAACAAACGGGTTTGTTGTTTGGGAACCACATAGTGGACGCAAGCAGTCTTGTGTATCTTTTTACCCGACCCCTTTGGTGCAAACGCTTTTGAAGTTCGTTTGCGGGGTGGGTGTGTGGTGTAAGTTGTTGGCCTATTAGTACCGGTCAGCTTCACGAGTCGTTAGTCCTCGCTTCCACATCCGGCCTATCAACCCAGTGGTCT
>NZ_QRGQ01000051.1:0-615 GCF_003367205.1 Arthrobacter sp. RT-1 | reverse complement strand
TGGGCCCTGATCGCCCTGGTCGTGGTCCTGGCCCTGAACCTGGTCTCGGTCAAGGTCTTTGGCGAAATGGAATTCTGGTTCGCCCTGATCAAGGTCGCCGCCCTGGTCATCTTCCTCATCGTCGGCACCTACTTCGTCATCTTCGGCACCCCCGTGGACGGCCAACAAGTCGGCTTCAGCCTCATCTCCGACAACGGCGGGATCTTCCCCAACGGCCTGCTGCCCATGATCATCCTCATGCAGGGCGTCCTGTTCGCCTACGCCTCCATCGAACTGGTCGGCACCGCCGCCGGCGAAACCGAAAACCCCGAAAAAATCATGCCCAAGGCCATCAACTCCGTGGTCTTCCGCATCGCGGTGTTCTACGTCGGCTCCGTCATCCTCCTGGCCCTGCTGCTGCCCTACACCTCCTACGAAAAAGGCGTCAGCCCCTTCGTGACCTTCTTCGGCTCCATCGGCATCCAAGGCGTGGACGTCATCATGAACCTCGTCGTCCTCACCGCCGCCCTGTCCTCCCTCAACGCCGGGCTCTACTCCACCGGCCGGATCCTGCGCTCCATGTCCGTCAACGGCTCCGCCCCGCGCTTCGCCTCCCGGATGAACAAAGCAGGCGTC
>NZ_QRGQ01000050.1:11708-197787 GCF_003367205.1 Arthrobacter sp. RT-1 | reverse complement strand
CTTGAAGCTATTTCCGTTGGCTTTGTTTAGCCACAGTGGGACTTACGCGTATATTCCTCAAGCTGGTACTTGCTCAGCCGTTAGCGGTACTTGCAAGCGAACAGCTATTATCATCGGTCCAGTCTTGCTTGCCATTCTCGGGTATCGGACTCCACACGCTAGATAGGAGCACACGTGATGGCGAGCTTCAGTGATACCCCTAAACCTGACCACCCATGCGATAAGCGACACCCCCGGTATTCATCACGTTGGGACGTTAGGACATCTCGGATGGATGTACGGACGCAACGGCGTGCACGCTGCTTGCAATCAAGCGGATCGGAAGGCCCTAAGTCCGCGAACCTCCGAGTCCGCTAGCTACAACAGGAGTAGACTTCGAGTCTGTCGCACTTTGTTTGCGCTGATACTCCTGGACGGAAACTGGCTTGTCCTGTCGACAGGGCGGACACAGGTCCTCATGCTGATGCAGTTTTAGACGGAACAAGCCATAGCCAAGAGGAACGGAGGAAAAGCGTGTTCAAAAGTCCCTATTTAGCGAAGGTCGCAGGCATTGGGAAGGTCCGGCGCAAGTCCGCCGCTAGAATATTGGCATACTTTGTGACTGCCTTGATTTTGTGGATTTTCGCAGGGCTCTTTCTATATGTTTGGCCGAGGGCAGACACCCCTGAGCCGGTCGACGCACTGTTTGTGCTTGCGCCTCAAGGCGCCCGGACGGCACTCGCGGAGCAGTTGATGGAGCAAGGAATAGCAGACACGCTGGCTATATCCGCTCCGGGAGGTGACGACGCCGCTATTGACCAACTGTGTAAACAGAAACGCGCCTATCGCATCATCTGTTTTGATCCGGATCCAGTGACAACTCAGGGTGAGGCTAGGGCGATTCAGGCTCTCTCAAACGAGTACGGCTGGGAGAACGTTAGCGTCCTGACAGCCCAATTTCATGTCACCCGTTCTCGTATATTGATCCAGCGTTGCTACAAAGGCAGCCTCGCAATGATACCTTTCGCCCGGGCGATGCCGATCATCGAATTCCCGCATGTGGGACAATCATCGTGGGCCTATCATTTCGTTTATGAATCAGCAGCGTTCGTTAAGGTTGCTCTTCGTCGGGAATGTTGAATTTCCGCTAATACTTCATTTTGATGCCGATGGGGCAGAAGGATCTAGCGGTAATTCGCCAGCAGGACCTGTGTCACGTAGGGCTCAAAATTTGCCGCCGATGTATCAGCCGATGTATCAAAAGAGGCCGGAGCGCATCCCGAATGCTATGGCTACCGTTGTCAGGAACCAGCTACTTATCGTTCTTTCGATCCTTGAAGTTTCCCCATGAGCCTGGCCCATTGTACGTGAGATTGGATTACTAAGCCTGCATCTAGATGTACTCAGCCAGTAGGTTGGTTGCACCTGCTGATGGGTGGTTTGCCTCCGAGGCTGCCGGGGGGGGTGTTGTAGAAGTGTAGCCATGGCTGCAGGGCCTCCGTGCGTGCCTGGTTGGACATGAAGGGTTGGCGGTAGGCCCAGCCTTCTTGCAGGGTGCGGTTGAAGCGTTCTGCTTTACCGTTCTGCCAGGGATTCCGGGGTTTGAGCAGGATGTGTTTCGCGTCCAGGGCGGCCAGCGCGTGCTGGAAGTCCCGGGAGAGCCGGTAGGCGAAGGCGTTGCCAATCATGACGCGTTTGACCGGTGCACCATTGGCTGCCATAACTGCGGCGGCTCTGGTGAGGAACCCTGCACAGGCGGGGCCCTTTTTCGTCGGGCAGGACCTCGGCGTAAGCGAGCCGGGTGTAGTCATCGACGGCGACGTGGACGTATTCAAAGCCCAGGTTCCTGCCCGAGGAGCGGTGGTTGGCCGGGCTCTGTGCAGGGTCGGCCCGCCAGCCTCCGCCGTCGGGGATCCTGCCGAGTCTTTGACATCGATGTGGATCAGGTCCCCGGGTGCGTCGCGTTCGTAGCGGCGGTCGGTGGCGCGGGAAGCCCGGATCCGTGCCCCGGTCACGGGGTCCAGGTCCCACAGTCTGGGCATGCCGGCGCGGGCCAGTATCCGGGAGACGGTCCGGGCGCTGGTCCCGCACCGCAAGGCCAGCTCCACTGGTCCTTCGCGGTGCTCCACGCGCTGGGTCAGGACGTCGGCAACGACTTCCACCGGGGTGGCATGCGGGCATGACTTTTGGTCTGGAGCTGCGGTCCTGAAGGCCGTTTAAGCCGTGGGACCGGTACCGGCTGATCCAGCGGTGGGCACAGGTCCGCGAGACGCCCATTTCCTTGGCTACATGGGCAATCGGACGGCCACTCATGACACGTTCGACGAGGATGCGCTTACCGGTCGGGGTTAGACGGGCATTACGGTGGATCATGAAGACCTCTTAGTCGTTGGCTGTGTGTGGTAACCACCAACCTAAGAGATCTTCACCTATTGACGCCTGTAACCAACGTCCTGACTCAGAACACCTAGACGCCGCTGAGGAGGTGCTCTATGGAGAAGCGCGCGGGCGCGTACAGCGCCGGGCCTTGGATTAGGCTCCCCAATAGTTACGGCTAAGAGGCGCTGGGGTGGGTGACACCCAAGATCGGTGCGTGAAAGTCTTGTTCCGTTAGTTGGGGGAGCGTTCAGACGGCACCGCAATCTTGCAAGCGCAGCGATACCTAAGCGGTGCTCGGAGAAAGGTAGCTTGCAATGGCTTTACCAATCGGCGTCTATGTGATGTTACATCGAGTCCTCCCCAGAACATTGGATGTGCGGTAGCCACAATTATTTTCCCGGCCGCCGCCTTCGTCATGCGCGGCCTTCTGTCATGACTGATTCTGTTTAGGGATAGTGTTAGGCCCATGTGTGGAATTGTGGGATATGTGGGCCGTTCTGTTGACGGTGTAATTGACGGTCACAGTGCTTTGGATGTTGTCCTGGAGGGGCTGCGCCGCCTGGAGTACCGGGGCTACGACTCCGCCGGGGTGGCTGTGGTGTCGCAGGGCGCTATCGAGTCGCGGAAGAAGTCGGGGAAGCTGAGCAATCTGATTGCCGAGCTGGAGGCCAGGCCGTTGCCGGAGACGGTGACCGGGATCGGCCACACCCGCTGGGCCACGCACGGCGGCCCGACGGACCGCAACGCCCACCCGCACCTGGCCGACGGCGGCAAGCTCGCCGTGATCCACAACGGCATCATCGAAAACTTCGCCGAGCTCAAGCTCGAGCTGCTCGAAAAGGGCGTGGAGTTCCTCTCCGAAACGGACACCGAGGTCGCCGCGGCGCTTTTGGCGGACATTTTCCGGAACAAGCTGGGCGGCGACGCGTCCAACGGCGGCCTGACCCGGGCCATGGAACTGGCCTGCCAGCGCCTCGAGGGTGCCTTCACGCTCCTCGCGGTCCACGCCGACCAGCCCGACGTGGTGGTTGCCGCCCGCCGGAACTCACCGCTGGTGGTGGGCCTGGGCGAGGGGGAGAACTTCCTGGGCTCGGACGTGTCCGGCTTCATCGACTACACCCGCCGGGCCGTGGAGCTGGGCCAGGACCAGATCGTCACGATCACCGCGGACACCGTGGACATCACGGACTTCTTCGGCAACCCGGCCGCTGGCAAGGAATACCACGTGGACTGGGACCCGGCCTCGGCGGAAAAGGGCGGCTTCTCCTCGTTCATGGAGAAGGAAATCCATGACCAGCCCGACGCCGTGGCGCAGACCCTGCTGGGCCGGTCGGACCTGGACGGGAAGCTGACCCTGGATGAGATCCGGATCGATCCGGAACTGCTCAAGCAGGTCAACAAGATCATCGTGCTGGCCTGCGGCACCGCCGCCTATGCGGGCACGGTGGCGAAGTACGCGATCGAGAACTGGTGCCGGATCCCCACCGAAGTGGAGCTGGCGCACGAGTTCCGCTACCGCGACCCGATCCTGGACGCGAACACCCTGGTGGTGTCCATCAGCCAGTCCGGCGAAACCATGGACACCCTCATGGCCGTCCGCTACGCCCGGGAACAGGGCGCGAAGACCATCTCGATCTGCAACACCAACGGCTCCACCATCCCGCGTGAATCCGACGCCGTGCTCTACACGCACGCCGGCCCGGAAATCGCGGTGGCCTCCACCAAGGCGTTCCTGGCCCAGATCACCGCGGCGTATCTGCTGGGCATGTACCTGGCGCAGCTGCGCGGCAACATCTTCTCCGGGCAGATCAAGGACGTCCTGGCGGACCTGAACAAGATCCCGGCCAAGATCCAGACCATCCTGGACAACGCCGAACCGCTCCGCGAGCTCGCCCGCAGCATGGCCGACGAAACGTCCGTGCTGTTCCTGGGCCGGCACGTCGGCTACCCGGTGGCCCTGGAGGGCGCGCTGAAGCTGAAGGAAATCGCCTACATCCACGCCGAGGGCTTCGCCGCCGGTGAACTCAAGCACGGCCCCATCGCCCTGATCGATGAAGGCAAGCCGGTGTTCGTGATCGTCCCGTCTCCGCGGGGCCGCGAATCACTGCACGCCAAGGTCATCAGCAACATCCAGGAAATCCGTGCCCGCGGTGCCCGCACCCTGGTGATCGCCGAGGAAAGCGACGAAGCCGTCAAGGCCTACGCCGAGCACGTCTTCTACGTCCCGGAAACACCACCTCTGCTGATGCCGCTGCTGACCACCGTCCCGCTGCAGATCTTCGCCGCCGAACTCGCCGCCGCCAAAGGCTACGACGTGGACCAGCCCCGCAACCTCGCCAAGAGCGTCACCGTGGAATGAGCGGGTGGTAGCCACTTCGTGTTCGCTAAGCATTGCTAGTAGCGGGGGCTCAAGCTCGAAATTCATCGCGGCTAAGCAGGACCTGTTACAGAAGCGGCTGGCTACCAACCCTTCTTCAGATCAATCCGCTACTCCATCAACGGCGACATTGCTGAGCTTGGCCCACAATTCCGCGTGCATAAATTGGGCACTATCTTTGCGAACTATCGCCGTCCGAACACCCTGACCGTCCCAGCGTTCCACCATTATCTCCCCGCCTTGGCAGCGAGTAACAAAGACGTCTTCGGCTACCCACGCCTCTCCATTTCTACAGCCGAACATGGCTGCCGGTGGCGGGTTCTTAGACAAATTTGTGGCGTGGGGAGGACCCTCAAATGTTCCCATTTGCAGAACATAGTCCTCGCCCCTTACCGTCGGCACGAGTAGTTACTACGCAGTTTTTCTGCTTCGACTACCCGCGGGCTGTGACGCCAGGAGGAGTTGGCGTCATGTAGCACGGATTAGAGTTTGTTGCGTGTTTCTCCCGCTCTTGCTAGGTGGGTAGAATCAGCACATCGCTTTTTACGATGACACACTACCCATGCTGCCGTTACTGCGACTCGGTCGAAAGTGGGCATCCGAACGATAATAGTAGCTGCCCTAGCTGGTCTTTGGACTTTCGACTCAACTTACAGCCTGCGCTAGGACCCTGCTCCGCTGCCGTAGTTAGTGAAGCGGGTAGGTAGTCAGCATGCCTAGATCCGCTTTTGTGCGACCATGCTCCATAACTCGCCACTTTTCCGCGCTTTTTCGTAGTCCTCAGGAAATTTCGTCGACACCTATGAGCATCGCGAGCGTGAGAAGCAGTTGCCGATGGTTGAATGACTCTATTCCTCTGCAGGGCGACATTTTGAATGCTGTAGAGCCGAATGAGTTGCCAAGTTGATAGCCAGAGCTCCGGTTGGGCAGGACCATGCAAGGTCGCTTTCACGTTACGGTGCCACTAGGCCCGAGCAGGAACTTCCCCCGTCTGGCGATTAGTATGGAGGACCATAATGTTGTGTCCCCCGCTGGGTGACTCTTCCTAGTTCAGTCCAAGCGCATCATAAAACACTGAAGGGTTCCCCTGGTACACGTGGTGACACTGGGACACTACTCGGTACGCCGTTCCTACGTCGCCTTCAAGGCTACGAGTGGCACGGCCGTTGCAGCCGCCGTACTGGACCAAGTCGTGGGCAACGACGCAGCGCCGGTGGCGACATACCCGCAAAGTGGGTTCGAAAACGTTGCTGCTGATGATGCCACAGCCTCATGTGGCTGAGAGGTCCCGCTGACACGCGGCGCACCTGCTAGTGCCAGGAGGGCCACCCAGTACATCCCAGGCAGCAGCGTCTGTGTGATTGAAGCTTCCTTCCAGCCAGTGGTACTCGAACTGAGGGGCGGCGGTGCAAGTATCAGGCTACGTGGCTGGTCGTACTCGTTGGAGTCGTATACACCCAGCGCAACGGATGACCCAGCAGCGGCGGCCGTCACGTTCGCAGCGATCTTGCTGAAAGCGGTACCCGTCGGAACCCAGAGGGGAGCGACGTACATGTCTCCTGCGTTCAGAAAGGATGTCGTCCCCGTCGGGGAGGAGTCCTTCTTGTTGGAGTAGTATCTTCCGGGGACCATGCGGCGCAAGCCTCCCGCTGCCCCAATAACGGTTGTGGAGGCCGTCGTTGTCGCTGGCCCTGCCAGCCAAGCCGATTGATACCACCGCAAAGTGCCGGAGACGAGCGTCAGCCGGATTGTATGCTGGCCAGGCGTCAACCCAGTAGCGATGAACTGAAACAGTTGATAGGCCGACGGGGAAATGAACAATGACTGCTTTGCAAAGACCGTGACACCGTCGATAGCGATGTCCACGACCGGAGCAGCCGCGCTGGTGTGGTCAACTCGTATGCCGAAATCCGTCCCTATGAACACAAACTCGGCCTGGTTCCCAGCAACGGAGGTTTGTCGGGGATAGTTGGTGCTCCATCCGGCGCCGCTTTGTGTGTATGCCGCGGTCGGGGCAGAACCGTTCATGACTGTCCACCCATAGGACCCGATGGAGATGTCTACTGACTCTGGGGTCCGGAGGCCTTTAGCCAGGGTAGCAGCGGCAACTCCGGAGGCTGTGGGTGGTGGCGTCGCGGGTATTCGGGACATAATTGTGTCTGCATTCTTCTGGTGCCCAGCGACGGACGGATGCACTGCGTCGTTCAGCAGGGCCGAATATCCGGATGATCCCCACGCCGTGTAGGTGTCAGCTAACTCGGCTCCGTAGGCGACGGCGAGTTCACAGACCCCGCCTTGGTAGGTTCGCATGTTTGCGTCGCTTGAGTAGTTTGCCCCCGGGTTCTCGGTCATGAGGAGGATGTCCGCTTGAGGTACGCGCTCACGGATGGAGCGGATGATGACTTCGTAGTAACGAAGGGATCTCGGGCATCGATACCCCTGCACGGGTTGGGTGCCCCATGCGGCGTCGTCGGCCTGGATGTCGTTGCGGCCGAAGCCGATGATGTAGAGGTCACCGGCTTCGGCGATGGCGGCCGATAGTGTTCCATTGATTCCGGTCGTTGCAGTTGTAGCGCCGGAGACTGCACGATTTGATTGTGTGATCGCCGAAGCCGGGAATCTGGACTGTAAAGCTTTCAGGGTTCTGGTCAGCGTGTCATCCACACCTACTGTCGCTCCAGTCCCGGCAAGGATGGAATCACCAATGCCCACGATTTTGAGGGTGGATCCTGCTTTTGCTCGTGCAATGAAGCGCGCCACGCCAGCCCCGGTGCGACCATAGGCGGGGGATAAGTCGGGGATCTGAGCGGCCGGGATTTTCCCGTCAGCGTCTAGCGTGGGCACGCCCGACGCTGCGCCCTTTTCCTTCATCGGAATGTAGGTGTCAGCGGCTACGGGAGCATCTATGGCAGCGCCTGCATTTTTGGCATCGACGCCAGAAAGAGTGAAGACACCTGTCAAGGCTGCCGCTAGACTTCCCGTTGTCAGGAGCCGTCGACGAGCAACTGGTTGAGTGGCGGTGGGACCTGCCTTGTAGCCCATTAGCAACTAGCCTCTCGGATCCGAAATTCTGTAATCCTCAGAAGCTATTTGCTACAGCCTGGACGAACCACCGTGGTGTCTACGCGTGAATTCTATGAACGGGTACTTAGCGGAACTCGATGTACTCTGACCGAACTCCCTGTTACTTCACCAGCAGCGAAATAAAATCGCCAAGTTTCGGAACCTGCGCCTTCGTCCATTGTTCTGAGAGGTGTGTTCGGTCACGATAAATGGGAACCCCGTCCTGACTGACCACTTCGCAGGTGTCCGGCCCGCAGATGTCATCCGTCGGCGAATAGACGGCCCTGACCTGAGCGTCGGCTGCAACTTCGTCATTAACCGAGCGCAGTGGTTCCGTCAACAACTCAGCACGCGTTGATGTGCAGTCCTTTTCGTTCGGGAAGAGCCGAGTCTCGCAGAGGATCGAGTCGAATGTCGTCCCTGGATTATCTTCAATGATGCCGACGTTCGCGCCTGTTGCCTGGAACTCGGCAATCTTGGCAGCGAACGCCGACCGCCAGAGCTTCACTTCGTCGTGCCCCGCCAGTTGACGGCCATGATCGGATAAGAGTCTCCCCGAGTAATCCACTGATTGCGCCAGAATAATGGCGGCCGGACGCACTTCCAGAGCAATAGCAAGAGTCTCGTTGGTGAACTCAGTGCAGCCTTTGACGCGATTACCGCTTGACGTAGCTACGCTCAGGCCGCTCACCGGACATGCCGACATCCATCGCACTAGTAGGCGGATATTACTCTGTGTGGCCGCTTCGTCTATAGCAGCCTTCCAATGCCCCGCATGAGAATCCCCAACAAGCATGATTGTTGTCTTGGAGGCAATGTCTCCCATCTCGCAGAGTCGCATTCCTGTCTCAGTTGTACTGGAGCGGTCGCAGGACTGATCGGAGACGACGGCCCGCGCCTGGACAAACTTGGCGAACGAGGGTGTGGAGGTAATGGAACGCGCCGCCATGGTTGCGGCTCCGGCAACGATGCACACGATGAGTAAAGACGCGCCGGCAGCTATGAATGTTCGCTTGGTCGACTTCACCAAGCGCGGGGCGTAACGGAAACGGTTCTCGATGAACTCGTAGGTCAGGGCGGCCAATAGGAGCGAAAGGACCGCTGACCCGATCTTGAGCCAAATTGAGTCACTCTGGAAGAAGACTCCGGCCAGTACTATCACGGGCCAATGCCAGAGGTACCAAGAATACGACCGCGTGCCAACCCACTGCAGCATACGAGAATCAAGCGCTTTCGCAACAACGTGTGTAGGCGCGTTGCGGCCGCTGCCAGCAGCGATCACCATCAGGGTGCCTACGACAGGAATCACAGCGAGGCTTCCGGGGAAAGGTTCGTTGTCATGAATTGCAAGGAATCCGGCAAGGAGCACAGCCATGCCAGTCAACGCCAGCGCGCTATTGCACGTTCGGCCTCTTGTGAGGAACGTCGTGGGAACGATCGACAGTAAACCGCCAGCGGCAAACTCCCATGCTCTGGTTGGTAGGAGGTAAAACGCGAAGCCCTGACGAAAGTCTGTTACCACGATGGAAAGAACGAAAGACAGGACGATGACTGCTACGAATAGGAACACAAGTGTTCTGCGAAGCGTGAACTTCGACCTTCGCGCGAGGAAAATCGCGAGGATGACGAGTACGGGCCACAAAGCATAAAACTGCTCTTCCACGCCGAGTGACCAGGTGTGCAGAAATGGGCTTTGGGTAAGGTCGTCAGCGAAGTAGTCCGTTGAGTCTAGTGCGAAAACGAAATTCGAAACGTACAAGATGGAAGCCGCGGCGTCTCGGCTGAGATTCCCCCATACCAGTGGAGAGGAAGTCGTCAGTGCCAGAGGGAGCGTGAGCCCGACAACGAGCGTTAGGGCGGGAACAAGGCGGCGCAAGCGCTTTGCCCAAAAGCGTCCTAGTGCCACGCGACCGGACGCTTCTGCTTCACGCACAAGGATTCCAGTGATCAGGAATCCGGAAATCACAAAGAAGATATCTACACCGATGAAGCCGCCGGGGATAGCTAGCATTCCGGCGTGAAATGCAACTACGGGTATAACCGCCAGCGCGCGTAGCCCATTGATGTCAGTCCGGAACGTCCCCTTTGTCCGCCTGGTTCGTTGCTCAAGCTGATGCGTAGACTGATTCACGGGTCCCCCACAGTTAGTACCCGGATCCCCAAACGGCCCAAGGCATATCGATCGAGATCCTATTAGCAGTTCTTGACGCAAGGCAACTTGGTTCCAACGATCGGGGGCCCTGAGCACGTGCTGGTTCGGGCCTCCTTCCTGGCCGGTAGAATCAAGTAATGACTTTACGGGGGGATCAGCTGACTGCCGCTGCAAAAGATCAGCCCAGGGTAGGCATCCGCACGCTGCTCATGGCTGTCCTAGCCGGATTCTCCACCTTCGATCCCACCTACACTTTGTCAATCGGACCGACCATTGCGGTCCTTGTCTTAATTTTGGGTAGGCCGCTGGCCCTGAAACTGAACGCTCCGGTGATATTCGCCGCTTTGTTTGTGTTATGGGCGTGGATCTCCTTGTTGTGGACCCCCGATGAGGACTTCACGCGGGCCACTGCAGTGTTGTGGACCAACCTGCTGGTTATCTTCGTCGCCGCATACGATCTCATCCAAACGCGGGCGCAACTGAAGGTGCTCGCCGCAGGCTTCGTGGTGGGCGCAATCATCACTGTTGCGAAGAGTCTCTTTTTCGGACCTGAAGTCTCGGAGGCGGCCGAAACTGCTGGGCGCGCTGCGTTTGGCAACGCGAATGTCAACTACGTTGCTTACGCGCTCACGACGGCGCTTGCTCTAGTAGTGGTCCTGTGGGGCGCGCGCACGAAGACGAAGAGTTCTTTCTTATTGCTTGGTGGCGCTGCGGCCGTCCTTATCCCGGGGCTGATAGCCACTGACACTCGGGCCGCTCAACTCGGACTTGCCTTTCTTGCGGCATGGATCATTATTTGCGGGGTCAGCCGACGCCGGCCGCTCAAATTGGTGGTAACAATCGTCTTGGCGGCAACTTTTTGCCTCGTGACCGGGGTCGCCGATGAAGCTTCTTTGGCGTTTGAGTCGGGCACGCGGGTTACCGGCGACTGGTCCGGAAGACTTGTGATTTGGCCGATGGCGCGGGACATGTGGGCCGATAACCCGATAATCGGGATCGGCGCGGGCGCTTTCATCGTGACCAACGGGATAGGCGTCGGGGCGCACAATATCATTCTTCAGACTGGCACAGGGCTAGGGATCATCGGCGTCGGACTGAGCGGTGCCCTGATCTGGACGGCCTTGGCAGGCAAACCTGCTGATCGTTCGCCCCGCCGGAAGTTGCTCGTCGGAGCTTACCTTGCGGCCTGTTCACCCTTGTTCCTCACAGGGATGTGGGAGACGGCGCCGGCCGCCTGGTTTGGAATCGCAATTATTGCACGACTAAGAGTGCTCGAGCCGGGTGTGCAAGGCCAAGCCGCACCTGGCCTTGACTTGGCACACCCGAACTTCAAGAAACTACCTGAATGGGCGAAGCCACACTCCTCTCCACTACGCTCCAGAGCTCGCGTTTCGGATGCGACATTGCCGGGCTAGTAGCCGAACCCGGACCCGCGAGGGCGCTTGCGCAGCCAACGACGTTGCCGCCGGGTTCGACCACTCGGAGCTCCACCTGATCTTTTGCCTCTGGAGCGGACTTGGATGCCTCATTTTTGGCTGTTGTCGTAGAACGTCCGCCAGTTCTGGTGTTGTTCCTAGCTTGCGGGTGAGGGTGGTGGTGACGTTCCAAATCTGGAGCTTGTCGGTGTTTGCCGTGCCTGTAACTGCCTTTAGGCTCATTTCAGAATGATCACAGTTCATAGTTCAGAGGGCGCCCGGGTGTGGGCGAACGTCTGGTCTGCGAAACCGTGAGCGCATCCTCCAGTTACGAGATTCCGCGTGGTCGCGTTACGGAAGTTGCGCGGGAGCGATTCTGAAGTCCGCGGATAAGCGGAAGCGGATTCTGAAGTCCGCGGATAACCTGTTATCGCCGGCCGGTTTACGCATTGAGCGCGGAGCCAAACGTGCCCGGGGCACGCTTCACTGGCTGGCCAGCCACGGCTATGAGGACTTGGCACGAAATGCCATCGCGGCCATCATTGACTAGGATGAGGTTTTGTTGCGTGGGGACAAGGATGCTTTGGGAGAACACCTGTCGTACCGCACCGCGAAGTGGCAGACGGCGACTTGGCCATGCTAGACGTGCTGAAGCCTTAGGCAGATAGGACGGTTGCACTGCAGTCGCGTACAAACCTCTATACGACGATAACGGAATTGATGACGGAGCGTCACCGGATCCAGTTGAAACGCACATGCCGAATTAGGAACCGGTCTGTGCTCTGAACTAGCCTTGGCGTGGCCGTCTTCACTTGTACTCATCAGCTGCGTGAGGGGGGCCGGAGAGGCTCCGCGCTAGTCACGCCGCTGCGGGGCCTTTCCGCTGACTTCAGGGGGTGGTATCCACTCATCAGCTCTATCGCTGCGGCACTTATCCGAAGATTCCCCATGGACCCGGCATCGCTGCTGCTGATCCTATTGTGTCAGGAATGGACAGGATGGCAGGAACGTCTATCTGTAGTAACCCGGTTGGTTGGTGACACGGCCGAGCGGTGAGGCGCCTCTGAGTGCGGTGTGGGGCCTGCGCTGATTGACTACGCGATGAAGTCCGGGTAGCAGGCCTGCCGTTCGGCTTCTGACCTGTAGGCCTTGGCTTAATCCCATTCCTCTTGGAGGATGCGGTTGAAGCGCTGGACTTTGCCGTTG
This sequence comes from Arthrobacter sp. RT-1, assembly GCF_003367205.1. Classification (NCBI taxonomy): domain Bacteria; kingdom Bacillati; phylum Actinomycetota; class Actinomycetes; order Micrococcales; family Micrococcaceae; genus Arthrobacter; species Arthrobacter sp. RT-1. Next base: position 185,216 of record NZ_QRGQ01000050.1, on the reverse strand, counting down.
GTTTAGGGTCGGTAGGGCCTGCTGCGTTTGTGACTGATCCCGGCCTCGGCCAGGACAGCGGCGAAGGTGCGGGAGCGGTAGCCGGAGCCGTTATAGGTCAACACCCGCTGAATTTCGACGGCCCCGGGCGGGGAACGCGATGATGGCATTTGGCATGAACGCTGACGCGGTCTCCTTGGTTTCGTCAGGCAAGATCTCGGAGTACACAAACCGGGAATGGTCATCCACTGCATGGTGCAGGAAGGTGTAGCCCCGGACCTGGCCGCGTTCCTTGGGCCGGCCCTCGGCCAGGATCCGTGTCCGAGAGTTCGCTTCACCCCGGACCCGGCCGTGAACGCGGTGTCCGCCGCCGTTGGGATGCGCCCGAGTTTCTTGATGTCCACGTGGATCATGTCGCCCGGCCAAGCATATTCAGAGCGGCGGGCGCGGGCCGGGCCGCGGACCCTGATACCTGTAGCCGGGGTGGGGATGGCGCCCAACTGATTGCGGTGCGTTCCGGATACGGCCAGGAGGCCTGCTTTGCGGTCGTGTGCCTGTCCGGAGCTGTCTGAATGTTCCCCACATGATCGCGACGCCGTTGCCGTCATACGCGGCGTGGACTCTGTGCAGGTGAAGACCATCTTCCGCTGCGACTGGCATGGCGGGTACGAACCCCTAAAGCATAAGGTCGCCATCGGCGCCCCCGCCAACGACCAAGCCGCTGCACGTGCTCGGCGTCGTCTACGCGTCCTGATCTGCTCACCAATGCGGTGCGTAATAAAGCTGTTGACTTGATCAGACCTTGAGGTTGTGTTTTATAGCATCACGGTATGGGGAGATACGCCGTGCGGTATACCGGTCGGGAATTGAAACAGCGGAAACTAAGGGTACTTTCCTATCTTCTGCTTAGTGCTTTGGGAGTCGTAACTGTGGTTGTCGTGTTGGTGGCTCTTCGACGGTAGGCGCTGCTCCTGCTGTAGCGTGACTTGTCTATTGGCATATCGCGTGGTTAGGTCATGGTCGATGGGGATCACTGTGACCGATGGAGGCTGTTGTGGCTGTAGCCGACTTCGCCTTCGCGCTCTGTGCGCTACGGGCAACTTGGTGGTTCCTTTCTTCACGCTCGACCAGACACTTCGGTCTAAGCGCCGGACTGTCCGGGTCAACGCTCCCGTCACACCAGAAGGTAACCACCGTTAGCCATGCCCTACGTCGATATCAATCCCCACAAAGGCCGCCCCAAGTGGCAAGGGTACGCCGTTTTAGTCGTCCTTATCGTGCTAACGGCCGCCGTGATAGCCGCCGCCCTAACCCGAGCCTGACGCTAGCTCTGGTTCGCACCCCATAGACTTACAGTTTGAAGCAGCGCCGCTGAACCTTTTGCCGAAAGTCCTGGGGGGACGGAAATGCCCGATCCGGCGGATCAGAACGCACGCGCCAACGTAGAGGACGCAGGTCATCCTCGCCGACGTCGCGACCTCCGTCGTGCCGACGGCGAGACTACCGATGTCCGGACAGGAACTATGTCAACAGTAACGCCCTCTGAAATGACCGGTCAGTCCAACGGTAATCCGCCGGCCACTAGGAGAGCTTCCTGGACAGAAGCTGCCGCCGCCGCAGACGCTGCAAAGCCTGCCGCGCATGTGCCAGCGCCCACCCGGCGACCAGCCTCGGCGAAGCCAGAGGCGACCGGTACCGCAACAGCCGCTGCTCCGGATGCTGCTGACGAAAAGCTGTCGTCGAACACGGGTAGTGAGACTCCTGCCTTCCGACGTAACCGGCCAACCGTTGCCGACGCCATTGCAGAAAGACCAATGCCGGACTTCATTAGCTCGCCAGGGCTGTTCGTGAAGGAGCAGAAGCCGCGTCCCCTAGGCGGGTTCAGAGGTGCCGTCTACAAGCTGACCGGCGGGGCCTGGAATCTGGGCCCTGGTGCAAAGCAGCGCCAGGAAGACGAACTGGCCCGCCGCATCTCCCGCCAGCTGCAAGGCAGTTACAACACCGCAATCCTGAGCCTTAAGGGCGGGATCGGGAAGACTTCGACGACCGTTGGAGTGGGCTTGACTCTGGCTGAGTTTCGAGGCGACGCGCCCTGCGCAATCGATGCCAACCCGGACTCGGGCGATCTGGTGGAGCGCGCGCTGGGCGAGGGTATTTACCAGCAGTCCAGCCCCCGCACTATTACGGACTTGCTGGAGAACATCGATTCCGTCGATTCGTTGACGGCCCTAGCAAAATACATGCATCATGCAGGCCGGTTGCACTTGATCGCAGGGGAGCAGGACCCGGAGGTTTCAGACTCATTGACTGCGGAGGAGTACCTTCGGATTCGCAAGCTCGTGTCCAGCTACTACTCGGTGGCTCTGACCGACTGCGGTACCGGGGTAACCCACAATGCCATGAGCGGAATTCTGCAGTCAGCGGACAACCTTGTGATCGCGGCGGGCTATGCGGTCAGCGGTGCCAAACGCGCCCGCAGCACGCTTCACTGGCTTGCCAACCATGGCTACGAGGACTTGGCAAGGAATGCGATCGTCGTCATTACGGACAAAGACGAAGTGTCTTCACGCGTGGACAAGGATGCCATCGAGGAGCACCTCTCCGGCATCTGCCGGGAGCTCATTGCGGTCCCGCATGACCGTGGTGTGGCAGATGGGGACCTGGTTACTCTGGACGTCTTGAAGCCAGACACGCGTCGGGCTTACAAGGAAATTGCCGCGGCCATCGTGGACGGGTACCGGTAGTAACTGCAGCCCGAGTTTGAGGATGTGCCTCGACACCGCGTGTCCACGTCCTCGAAACACGAGAAAAGTCTGCGTATCCAGCACTCCCGGCATGGACTGCAGCTGGTCGAAGATGACCCGGCGGAGGTTGATGTTGTCCACGGCGCGCGGGCCAGCAGGATCACGTCGAAGTCGCCGCCCACCAGAGCTATGTGGTGTACCTCGGGGATGGCGCCCCAGATGGTCGCGCAGTTCCCGCCAGGCGTCCTGCTTCAGTTTCAGCGTCACGTAGGCGGACGACCGAAGCCGGCCTTGATGGGATCCACCACGGCGGTGCACCGGGACAGTATCCCGTCAGAAGTGAGCCTCGCGATCCCGGCTATAGGCGGGCGGCCGGGAGATGTGCACGTTCTCCGTCACCTGCGTCACGGACATCCGGCCGTCCCGGGTGAACTCGGCAATGAAGCTGCGGTCGATGTCGTCCAACGGCGCCGGCTCCGCCCGGGAATCCTTTGCTGCCATTTCGTCCACAACCCATGCCCGCAACCCAGCTCACATTTTCGAATCGTCTCCAAGCGTAGGCATCGTTGAACGAGTAGAACAACTTCTCCATTATTTCTGTAGCTGCTGGATACGAAACCTGCCCCGGGTCAATAGTGGGGACGAATAGTGGATAATGCCCGGAGCGCGACCAGGGCGCCGAACCCGGCCACGAGTACCCCGTGCCCTGTGATGCTGAACTGCTGGCTGTGCATGAGCAGCTCGTCGTCGGACGCCGCGTTGACGACCAGAAGTCGGCGTCTGTCCCGCAGGGCGGCATGCCGTCTACCCCTCCAGCCATGGCCAGGAGGCCTGCCAGGTGGCGGCTGCCCTGTGCCTGCCCGACGGTGACTGGATTTTCCCCACCTACCGCGACACCGTCGCCGTGCTGGCCCGCGGCGTGGACCTTCAAGATGGTGTGAATTCGCTCGCCGTCCTAGACCTGGCCGTGAAACTGGCCAGGGAAGGCTCCGGCCCCCTGCTTGTGGAGGCGGACACCCACCGGATGCAGGCCCGCACCAACGCCGACGACGACACGCGTTGCCGGGAGAGCGCTGAAGTTGCTGAATGGCGGGCAAGGACCCGGTGAACCCATCAACTCGCTGCATCCTCGGACACCATTATCTGAAAAGGCTGAGGGATTCGAGCGAAGTTTCCCGCGCTGTAGAGCGACATTCCCGAAGGTACACACGATTCATAGCTAGTCACCGGAGCGGGCGGCGGCCTGCCAGCCGCCGCCGTACTCGCTGTGCCTGCCGGGAACTCCAGAAGTGATGGGTAGAATCGGGGGCCAGACGAACGAACACTGCTTTGCCGGAGGTACGGAGAAACAATGTCGGAATGGCTCGAAGTCGGTACGAACAATTATGTGCTGGCCACCGAAGGATCGCTGCTTAATACGGGGCTGATTGTGGGATCCGAACGGGCCATGGTGATCGACACCGGCTGCGGTCCTCGGCAGGGCCGGGAGCTCCTAGACGCGGTTCGGGACAAGACCCAACTGCCTCTCGTCGTCGTCAACACCCACGCCCATTACGACCACTTCTTTGGCAACGCAGTATTCGCCGAAGCCGGCGTCACCGAATTCTGGGGTCATCAGAACTGCGCCACCGAAATTAATGAGCGAGGGGACCTCCAGCGCCGCTTCGTCGGGACGCTGGAACCGGAGATGTCCACCGGGGAAGGCCAGAACGTGGAACTCGTGGTGCCCAACGCCATCGTGAAGGACCAACCCGTCCTGGTGGACCTCGGTGGGCTCGCAGCCACGCTGTTCTACCTAGGCCGCGGCCATACCGACGGTGACCTGCTGGTGGGCACACCCACTACCCTCTTCGTGGGCGATCTTGTGGAACAGGGCGCTCACCCGTCTTTCGAAGACTCCTTTCCGGAGGAGTGGGCGGACGCGCTCCGGCACATCTCAGCGCTGCGCCACCGCTACGAGTTCCTTATTCCCGGGCACGGGAAGCCGTGCAGCGACCAATTCGTCAAAACCATGGCCAACACCATGACAACCGCTGTTCGCCAAGCACGCCAGTCAATCCGCGATACTCCGAGTGATGCCACTAAGGCAATCCCGGTCCTGCCCTATGGACCGGAACAGTCGCGCTGGTTCATTAAGCGCCTCCAGGAGACCCGCCGGGAGCATTAGCTTGCCAGCTCCTGAGGGCTTGACCGAACCCTCGGGCGATCCTTCACGCAATCCTGCGCCTGATCGCGTAGCTTGTCGATTGTCATGCAGTGCAGAGCAGTACGGAGGGAGCAGGACATGACCATCACTGACTACGTTGTAGCCCTTGGCGGGATGCTGGGATCACTCGGGGCCATAGGCATTCTGGCCGTTGGACTCATCCGTGCCAAAGCACCTCACTAGCCGGAAAACCATAGCCGGTTGACCCCCGGAGCCGCCGTAGCGACGCGACGAAGCTCACTACGCCAGCACCGGCGGCTCGAACCGTGTCCCCGGCGAGCCGCCGGCCATTGCCTTGAGGATGTTCTCCGCAACGCTCCGGACCTTGAGGTTCCGCTGGCGCGATACTCCGGCAAGTTTGCTGAACGCCTCGCTGTAGGAGCAGCGGTTCTGCGCCATGATCACCCCGCACGCCACGTCGATGGACGTCCGGCTTTCCAGAACCGTCTTCAGGTTGTCCCCGGCAGACCGGACGCTCCGCACCTCCCGAGCCAGCTTCATACTCGACGACGCAACCTCCGCCAGCCAGTTGGCCTCGCCCACGAGCTCGGGCGTGAACTCGAACCCCGCCGGACCGAGGAACACCAAGGTGCAAGTTGTTCGTGCCTCAAGCTCCAGCGGAACAGCCAGCGCTCCGCCGTAACCCGCGCCCGCCAGTCGGCGCCGGTACGCCTGCCACCGCTGGGGCGTGCCGCCGGTTGTCACCACCACCGGGCCTGCCGTGGCGGCTGCCTGCTCCATGGGACCGTCGCCGTACCGGTCCTCGGAGGACGCCACGTTCACAGCCGGGCTGGTGTTGCCAGCAGTGACGGGGGGACTTCCCGCACACACCATTGTGGCGGCACAGTCAACCCCCGTCCCCGCCGATCCTGTTAGGGCCAGCGCGGCAGCATCAGCCAGCCGCTGTACCGACGCCAGTTCTGTATCCGCTCCACTAATCAGGTCCAACAGAAACCCAGGGCGTTCGGTGCGCTTGCTTCCGGATGCCGGCTGTACTGTCACGCTTCTGCCCCCACTCGACGATCGCTTCCGCACCGCAACAGCGCGGGCCCCTTCCTCGAATCTAGGGGTGAGCCCGGGCGCGGACACGAGTAGCCGGTACTCTAGTTTTCCGGCTAGTTCTGGCCAGTACTTGCTTTACTCTATGGGCGCCATAAGACGCTGCAGAAATGCCAGTAGGCGTCGAGCTAAGGCTCCGAGCACTCCGAACGCAGGCGGGGGGATGCTATTGCCGCACTATCTGCCGAATGCACTGGGTAAGGGGTAGAGGGACTAAAAGTCCTACCGACTGCACAACCAAACGCTGGCAACCAACATGCTCCGGGCAGGCGCAGAAGGGCAGTCATTAGGGAATTGGCTAATAAGGGCATTATGTTCCTCGGTACCAAGCCTAGGCGGTCATTCCGCCGCCGAGACAATGACCGCCTGGGCTTGGCGGTGGTGGCTTAGGTGATCATTTCAGCGTCAGGACGGGCAGTAGTCGAAGGCGCCGGCGACCTTGGTTGTCGAGCGGTGACACCGCTACCGTGGCCTGTCCCGTCCCCCCGAAGTTGCTGCACAGCAGTATATGGCTCGGCACCAAGAGCGACGTCCGCGCCGTATCCCGTGCCGTGGTCGCAGCGCCAGCGGTATAGAAGTCGCCCACGAGCGCAACAGTGGTTGTCGCCGATGTAGGACCACTAACGGCCTGTTTGCCTCGTAGTACTGCTGCACCTTTTCCGAGAAAGGCACGGGTCGCCAGCGCAACCATAGGTACCGGCCAGAGTGCCAGCCACGGCGGCAGAGGAGCCTGGGGGACTACGCGCATTCATACAGCGTGGGATAATTGAGCCCCTGCCGCTAAACACCAGCGCGCTCCTTGAGCACCTACATGAACAGTTGGACTTCATCGATAGCTCCTGCTTCTCTTTCGATGCGGGAGCCAAACATGAGGCAAAGCGCCTAGCGACCCACGTGCGGGTGTTGTTGCATGACACTCCCCGGAGCACCAGCCTGCTGGCTCACATGGAGCTTAAAGAGGGCATGGAATTCACCGAAGGCGTGCCAGCCCACGTATTGGAAGCCGCTAGAAGGGCCAACGGAGCCGGCACGTTTCCGGGGCTAGCCGTGATTGAGATATCCGGCGGCGGGGCGCGGTTTGTTCCCACATTCCGGGCTTTGCCGCTTGGATCCGTAACGCTGCCTTTTGACCCCTGGTGGACTGAACAGCGAATGTTTGACCCGCAGGGAAACGCGGTCAGCCGGAAGCAAATAGTTACGTGGCTCGCGAACAAAGACGGTGGAGCGCACATTGACGAGTTGCCGCCGACCTACGAGGCGCTTTCCCGCAACGGCTCGATGGGCCTCACGTACGACCCTGCAGGTGACGATGCCGGCACTTGTCCTTCGCCGATTCCCGCCGCGATGAGGCAGATCGCCGAAGAAGTCCGCATCTCGGTCCGGCGCAGGATTCCGGAGCGGGAAGCATAAATCCGGTTATTGTCGTTGCCATTTTAGACAAAGTATCGCCCAGTTTCATGAAGGTTGAGCTGCCATTGTTGGTTTTTGAGCTTCGAGCTCTTGATGACGCTCCTCTTGCCAGGCTCGTGCATTAGCGCAACGCGCGGCCCCCTCTTGAGTATTCAGCTGGCACCCCTGACGCTGCGGTGTCCGCACTCGTTCGCAGGGTCAGCGCGTATCCACGTCCTCGAACACCAGGAACGTCTGCGTGTCGAGTACTCCGGGCATGGACTGCAGCTGGTCGAAGATGACCCGCCGCAGGTCGATGTTGTCCACGGCGCGGACCAGCAGGATCACGTCGAAATCGCCGCCCACCAGGGCAATGTGGTGCACCTCCGGGATGGCGCCCAATTGGTCCCGCAGTTCCCGCCACGAATCCTGCCTCAGCTTCAAGGTCACATAGGCGGAGGACCGGAGCCCGGCCTTGATGGGATCCACCAGTGCCGTAAACCTGGACAGCACCCCTTCACTCGTGAGCCGGCCGATCCGGGTGTACGCATGCGCCCGGGAGATGTGGACGTTCTCCGCAACCTGGGTGACGGACATCCTGCCGTCCCGGGTGAGCTCGGAGATGATCTTTCGGTCGATGTCGTCCAACGGCACGGGTTCCGTCCCGGCATCCCTGGCTGCCATTTGTCCACGGCCCCTGTTCGGCGAATTCTGGTGAGACTTACAATTCGTCTTCCAGCATAGGCAGAATCAGCCAGCTTCTCCACGGAACCGGCAGATGCTGGATACGAACCTCCCACGGCAGGGCACTGGCAGTGGATAGTGGCTTCAGGAAGGCCGGTAGCAACGGGTCGCCGTCAGGAGTGCGGATACGGGACGTTACCGCCGTTGGGCATCATGCAGTTCCGCTGCCCGCCGGATGAAGTCGCAGTCGCTGGGGGAGAGGATGCTTTCACCGTGCCGGTCCTGTTCGAACTCGGCTCCGGTGGCTTTTTTGATCTCCGCCGCGATGGTCCGGGGGAGGATCCTGCACCCCGGATTGTCCAGCAGCCACTGCCGCGTTTCTGGCTCGAGCCGGTCCCACAGCTTGTCGATGCCCATTACAGTTACCCCACTCTTGTCATTCCCGGTCCATGAAATGCCGCCTCGCCCACGGGACGGATGACGCAAGTCCCCAGTCCCCGCCAGCCGCAGGGAAGGCTGGCCGCGAAGAGTGATCCAGAGGCGGAGGGGACCTCACTGTCCCCTCCGCGTCCGTCGCCGCACCATGAGCCCCCAACCACGGGAAATCCCTGCCACCTGATGCGGAGTTTTCTGCCTGTAATGAACGGAAGAAATCTTCCGGACATTGACCGATTGACCTTTTCGTCAATCGCGACCATCCGAGTGTGGCCCTCCCGTTGGTGAAGGTCAAGGGCTCATTGAAAAGAGATGAACATTTACTCGAAGGGGCAGGCCGGCAGCATTGGGTTTCTTCAGCAACCGGGCAGGCAGGCAAGGGAGTGCCGGGGGTTCAGGTGGGGCGCTGTTCCTGCCCGTTGCCAAGTTCGTCCCTGGCGGCTTCCAGGAGGGTGACGCCGCGGGTGCGTGCTGTCCGGAAAAGCTCTGCGGCCGCTTCCTCCGGCGTGCAACCGCGCCGCGCGGCGATCGATGTGCGGGCCTCCGCGATCACCGAGCGCGATGCCAGAAGTGACTCCAGCATGGACAACTGTTCGTCGACTAATGCAGCATCCGGCAACTCCTCCCGTACGGGCTGCAGGGAGCCGTCGGCGGACGCCGTCCGGGCCTGGAGTACGGCTTGGGCGGCGGCGAGCAGGCCGGCGGCCTCTGGGTATGCGAGCCGGTAGACAAGACGCCCGCCGGACCAGATGCGGTGAATCAGCTGCTGCCCGCGCAGCTGGGTCAGGTGCCGGGCAAGATGTGTGTTCTTCACCCCCGTGCCCTCGCACAGCTCCGGGATGGAGGATTCGCCGCGGGAGAGCAGCTCCAGGATCTGCGCCCGCACCGGATGGGCCACGGCCTTGAACACGTCCGCCGCAGCAGACATCGTGGGCCCGGCGCCGCCTCCGTGGACCGGTGCGGCCGTCGGAGCCGTGCGGCTCTCGGAGCCGGTGTTATGGCTGCTCATGTTCTTCGCTCCCTGGGCTATGCACGCCATTATCCTCCGCTCTGCGGTCAACCGTCGGGAGATCACGTCCCTACATTCGGGCATCAGAGTTCGCGGGCAGATTCCGTCGGCTCGCTGCCCCCTGATGAAGGTTCGGCGATAAATCTATGTCGCGGCCCCACGGATTGAGTTGTGTTGCTCACCTTGCAGAAGCCCACTCAAGCCAACCTTCAGGGGCAGCTGGTGCTCTTGTCCGTCTAGATTGCCTAAGCCCTGTTATGGTCGCTGTTCGAGAAAGCGATCACGTCTCAGTCACGCACTGATCATGGCTCACAGCTTAGCTAGGCATATCTAGCCCTTGTGACCTGGAGGCAGAGCATGGCCCCTTTTTTGCCCACCGGCCATCAAGCGTGGCCGACCCCTTGTGCTCGCCGGAGAAGCGGTGAGAGCGACGCGCTTCCGATGCTGAGCATCGGTGTTCCCGAGTGGGTGGACACTGCGCGAGCGAGTGGGTGGGGCAAGCCGATCTGGCAGGCCTGCAGCGCTGCACCTCCTACACCTCTTACGTTGGCGCAGGACCCAACCACCCGGCCATGAGCGTCTCTCGATTAGCACAGCCAGGCACACGGCGTTTGCCGCCCAACCACACCCCATTTCCACGGGTGTTCTCCGTGCCCAAAAAGGGTCTGCAGTCCAGCCAGACAGAGACCCGCCCACCTTGGCGGAGGCTCTACGCTAAGAGGCTGATAGCCGCGGATACGGCGGCAATTTGCGCAACTGTCGTGCTGGCTCATCATGGCCAGGCGGGCTTGGTTTTTCCATCTGTGCTGCTCGTGGTTCTGTGGGCTTCCGCACTGATCATTTCTGACTCCAGGTCCGGAGAAGTCGTGGATGTGCGCATTCAAGAATTTCAACGGGTAGCAGGGGCCTCCATGGCCGCATTGGGGGCTTTTGGCATTGTCACACTAGTGACCAAACTTGAGGTACCCGCAGGATATCTGGAGGTAGTACTGCCGGTAGGAATGCTGGCCTTGTGGCTTAACAGGTTAGTTTGGCGCAAACACTTGACGCGCAAGCGCTTGTCCGGCAGCTGTTGCAACATGGTCCTGGTCATCGGCAGGCGCAATGACGCCGCACAAATGGCCGAGCAACTAACGTCACAGCCGAAGAATGGCTACCGCGTGGTGGGTTTTGGCATACCGGGGCAAGATCCTCGCCCTGACGAGCACTTGCACTTTGACGGTCGCACGGCACCTATTCTGTGGGGCGGCGGCCCTGTCACGACCGCGGCGGGCGCTTGTGGTGCTGACACGGTGGTTGTTGTGGATACTGGCGAATTCAGCGGTCAAGACTTCCAAAGACTGACTTGGGATCTGGAGCCTATGGGCATCCATCTCATCATTGCCCCCCGTCTCACGGGTGTTGCGTCCTCCCGACTGTCGGTGCGGCGATCAGGGGATGTTTTCCTGCTGCATGTTGAGGAGCCGCGATACCGAGCTGCGGAACACTCAGTTGTAAGGGCTTTCGATTGCTGCTTTGCCTTGCTCGCGCTGATGGTGAGCCTGCCCATCATCGTGCTGGCCGCCCTAGCAATAAAGATCGACAGCAGGGGTCCAGTCATATACCGGTCGGAACGTATCGGGGTCAACGGCCAGCCCTTTGTGATGTTCAAACTCCGGACGATGGTCGAAACAGCTGATCAGCAGTTGGATGGCTTGTTGGGCTCCAGCGACTGTGAAGGCCCGCTTTTCAAGATCCATGACGATCCCCGTGTTACGTCAGTCGGGCGTTTTTTGCGGCGCTATAGCATCGATGAGTTGCCTCAGTTCATCAATGTCTTGAGGTCAGAGATGCGCATTGTGGGTCCTCGGCCGCCTTTGCCCCGGGAAGTTGAAACATACAACGGGGACATCAGCCGCAGACTTCTTGTCCGGCCAGGAATTACCGGTGCTTGGCAGGTAAGCGGACGATGCAATCTTTCCTGGGAGCAAGCTACACGCCTGGATCTTGCCTACGTGGACAACTGGTCTTTGTGGACCGACCTATTGATTATCGCGAAGACCTTCCGGGCCGTGCTTAAGCACGAGGGCGCCTACTGATCAACACATGCTGAATCGGATTTCGAATCAAAACACAGGCGAAACCTGGACAAATTAGGGAGAAGCTGGCTTGAGCAAACGTGCGTTTATTACCGGAATCACCGGTCAGGACGGTTCATACCTGGCCGAACTGCTGCTGGCCAAGGGATACGAGGTTCATGGCCTCATCCGACGGGCTTCAACCTTCAACACGGCCCGAATTGACCACCTGTACGTCGACCCCCACGATCCTTCCGCCCGGTTATTTTTGCATTACGGTGACCTTAGTGACGGCGCACGACTCGTGACGCTCCTCGCTGAGATCCACCCGGACGAGGTCTATAACCTGGCCGCACAGTCCCACGTTAGGGTTTCCTTTGACGAGCCTGAACATACGGCCGATACCACCGGCGTTGGTACTATCCGGCTCCTTGAAGCGGTTCGCCTTTCCGGAATAAAAACCCGGTTCTATCAGGCATCATCTTCTGAGATGTTTGGCAGCACACCGCCGCCACAACATGAAGACACGCCTTTTTCCCCGCGTTCTCCCTACGGAGCAGCAAAGGTCTACGGCTACTGGATTACCAGAAACTACCGGGAAGCGCACGGCATGTTCGCGGTCAACGGTATTCTCTTCAACCATGAGTCTCCGCGGCGCGGTGAGACCTTCGTCACCCGCAAAATCACCCGGGCCGTAGCATCCATCAAGGCCGGGGACCAGCAGCACCTTTACCTGGGAAACCTCGATGCAGTACGTGACTGGGGCTACGCTGCTGAGTACGTTGAGGGCATGTGGCGCATGCTCCAAGCAGACCAGCCTGACGATTACGTGCTGGCAACAGGTTCTGGCTACACGGTGCGTGACTTCCTCCAAATTGCCTTTCAGCATGCAGGATTGGACTGGCAGCAGCATGTGAGATTTGATGACCGCTATCTCCGACCATCAGAGGTTGACGCACTGCTGGGCGATCCGGCCAAGGCACGCGAGAAGCTGAACTGGAAAGCGACGATCCAGACGCCGGAACTTGCCCGCCTTATGGTGGATGCGGACATTGCAGCGTTGGAGTGCGCTGGCGGGAATTGGACAGACACAGTGCACCTCCACAGCTGGGAAGCCTAGGCCGATGCCCCAGTCCCCGTATCAACCAGGCGTCCTTGATCGAGACTCGGCCTTCTATATTGCAGGGCACCGGGGTTTGGTTGGCTCCGCCATTTGGCGCCTCCTGGAGTCAAAAGGCTTCACGAACCTGCTGGGAAGGAGCTCCTCTCGACTGGACCTCCGCGATCGCGATTCGGTGTTCGCCTTTTTCTCCGAGGCTAAGCCCCGATATGTTGTCTTGGCTGCAGCGAAGGTAGGCGGGATTGCGGCCAACAGTTCGGCACCGGTTGAATTCTTCAGCGATAACATCAGAATCCAAGCCAACGTCCTGGACGCCGCCCTGAAGCAGGGAGTGGACCGGCTGCTGTTCCTCGGCTCCTCCTGTATCTATCCGAAATTCGCCAAACAGCCTATTCGTGAAGAATCACTGATGACGGGTCATTTGGAAGAAACCAATGACGCGTACGCCATTGCGAAGATCGCGGGAATCCTGCATGTTCAGGCTGTCCGTCGTCAATATGGGCTGCCGTGGATTTCAGCGATGCCAACGAACCTCTATGGCCCAGGGGACAATTTTTCCGCCGCCGCCTCCCACGTCCTGCCCGCCCTCATCCGCCGTTACGAGGAAGCAGCTCGCACTGGCGATGCCGTCGTGACCAACTGGGGTACCGGGGCCCCCCGCCGCGAATTCCTGCATGTTGACGATCTCGCTGCAGCCTGCCTTCATCTGATGGAGAACTACGACGATTCGCTGCACGTCAACGTCGGCACGGGCAGCGATACAACCATCAAAGAGCTTGCCGCCATGGTTGCCACGGCGGTGGGCTATTCAGGCACAACGGTGTGGGACGACACCAAGCCCGATGGAACTCCTCAGAAGCTTTTGGACACTTCGAGGCTTACAGCCTCCGGATGGAGTGCGCAAATTGGTCTCCCCGAAGGCATAGCATCTACCGTCCGCTGGTTCCAGAACAACACCGAAAGTGTGCGGACGTAGACTCCCAACCAAAGCCGGCTGCCTAGACTAGGCAGTTCACGGCCGTGCTAGACCTCTGAACTGGGGTGGACATGGAACGAATGGCGGGCAGGACGGGCAAGGGCGCGGTTCATGCGGTGCCTCTGCCGGTTATGCCGCGTACTGTCACGATTGGGCTGCTCTTTGCGTCCGGGGATTATGCAGGATGGTCCACGCACGGCCCCAATGCCAGGTACCTTGCCGTCCTGTTTCTTGTAGCAGCAGTGATCGCCGATTACCGGCGCACCGTCTCCTCTACGCAACACACGGTTGCCTTGACGTTGCCGGTATATCTTTTCCTGGCATGGCTGTGGGTCCTGGCCATCCGCGCGCTGTCCATGGGGACATGGGCGAACAGTACAACGGTCCTCATCGTTCCGCCGTTAATTATCCTTGCCGCCAGTCTGCTCATCAATTCCGGATGGTCCGCCAATTCCAGATGGCCCGCCGTGCCCAGGACGAACCCCACCTGGATCTCGTACGCCCCTTATGCTGCAGCCCTTGTCTTCGGGGGTCTCAGCCTCATAGACACAATAAACGCTCCATTCGGCAGACCGTTGAATCTACTCAACCATGAAAAGACTTTCATCGCTGTCTACATCCTGCTAATGCCCCGGTACAAAGGCAGCCTGCCGGTCAAAGTCGTGGTCGGAGCAGCGTCGGTGCTTTCCCTATACAAGTATCCCGCCGCAACCACAGTTATCGCCCTTGTCCTGGCACTGGGGGCGCTGGTCCTGCTGCGAATTTCCCGGAACCCAAGGCCGTGGTCTCTTTTAGCATTCTCCCTGTTCTTCGTCTTCGTCATAACCGGCGTCCTGAAGGAACTGCTCGATTCCTTCTATAAGACCATCGGCCGCGGAGACAACAACGAGACGAGACTATCCTTGTGGGACCAGGCTTGGTCCCTCATTCAGCCTGATCCCCTGGCTGGTGGAGCAATGGAGCTAAGAATCACCGGTGTAGGACGGATTGATGGTGTGTTGCAGTTGGTTCCGTTCCACAATTCCTATTTGACGTTGATGGCCGCGGGAGGACTTGTTGCCCTTGTCCTATTTTCAGCATTTATTACTGCAGTTTTTTTCAGGACCTTAAAGAGGCCGCGGCCGTTCCGCACCCGGTATGCGGCTCAATGGCTGCCGGCCATCCTCGCGGCACTTGTCAGTATGACTGTGAACCCGGTTTTGGACAAGCTTGGGTCTGCCGTTTTTGTCTATGTGCTCCTGGCCGTTGCCGTAGTAAATCTGACCCGGGTGAGCCGGGAATGGACTGCCGGTTCGCTTGAAGTGCAAGGTGTCGAACCCGGGTCACAGTACTTTGCAGGTACGCCCTTCGCTGCACCCAGGAAATCGCCATGGTGAAAAGCACCCATAAGCGAGCGCTGGACACGGCTGCGTCGCAGGTTCTCCAGTCAGCTTCGAGCTTCCTGATGACGCTCGGCTTCGCGCACTTTCTCCTGCCCGAGGAGTTTGGAATCCTTTCAGGCATCTGGCTGGTTTGGATGCTCGTGTTATCCATGAACAGATCGGTGTTTGCGGAACAATTGCTGGCACAGGGGGTGGGCCACCGTTCCAAGGGTTATGCAGAGTTCTCCGCTTTATGGATAAGTTCACTCCTTGTTGTCACGGTAGTCGTGATCGTCTGGATGCAGGCGTGGTCGGTGTTGCCCGGCAGCGTGTTCGTAGCACTTTTCATGGCCGCCGACTCCATCCGCTATTGGACCATGGCAACTGGCGAACTCCGTTTCTTTGCCGTGCGAACGTCGCTGACGGCGCTGGAACTGGTCCGTTTTTTCCTGGCTGCAGGGTTTCTGTGGCTGTCATTCCGCTTTCCATTTGTCCCCGGCCTTGCCTGGACGGCGCTCCTGCCGGGGGTGGTCTGGCTTGTCCCGGCCATGCCCGGCTTCCGGAGGTTGCGCTACCGCCATGCCTGCACTTACCTCAGGCGACGTGGCAAGTTCGAAGCATTCATGACCACTCAGTTCCTGACTGTCACGGCTGTCTCCCAGCTATTGCCAATGCTGGCACTGCCTGGGTTCGGCGCGGCCCAGTTCGGAGGCTTGCGCCTTACCCAAAGCATTGTTTCACCGGCGGCCTTGGTGGGAACTGCCTTCCAGCCGGCCTTGATTGCCCTTTTTGCGGAGAAAACGGCGCGACATCAGCGCGTGAGGCTCCTCCTGGGGGCGATTGCCAGCTTCTCGCTGTTCTCCGGCCTTATTGTGGCAGGGGGCGTTCTGGTGGTCGAACTCACGGGACACTATTGGTTTCCCGAAGGCTATCGGGCCGCCTTTGATGACCTCCTGCTGCCGTCCCTCGTTGCAATCGCCTTCATTGTGATCGGGCAACCCGCCGGGGCGTTGCTCAGGGTCATGCGTTGGGGGGGATTGAGCCTGTGCGGCCAAGCGGGGGGCGTCGCCGCAGGAATCATCCTGGTTCTGGTGGTCTTTGGAATGGAAGAGGCATCAATCACTCAGTTTGCGTGGGCATTATCCGGTGGCCAGGCCGTCACCGTTATTCTCACCTATACCCTGATATTCCTGCGTCTTACCCGCCGATCGGCTGCTCAGCTGGCCAGCAGGGGGGCCAGCAGTGGTGCGTCTGCCAGGCGTTCTCTAGTTCGGTCCGAAGAGGAATGAGAACGAAAGGGGAAACATTGACTGCTGCATGCTGGCCCACGAAAGTTTGAGGCCAAACAGCTGCAGCCCTTGAAAAGGAACTGTCCAGGATCGTTACCTAATTACAGTCAGGGAAATGATGGTATCAATTACCGTGCTGACGCCGTCCTTCAATTACGGCCAATACCTCCACGTTGCTCTGAATTCGGTTACATTGCCTGGTTGTCCAGTCGAGCATGTGGTGATGGATGCAGAGTCCACAGACGGCACCTCAGAAGTTTTGGCTGCCAGCGCTCAATCGGTCATCTGGCGAAGTCAGCCCGATTCCGGCCAATCTGATGCCCTGAACAAGGCCCTGAAGCTAAGTTCAGGAGATGTCATCGGATGGCTTAACGCGGACGACTTCTATCTGCCGAGCACCTTGCAGCTGGTCATGAAACACTTTAAGGAGGATCCAGCACTCGATGTACTCTACGGCGACACGGTTCTGGTGGACGCCGATGGCAGAATTCTCAGGCTGCTGAAGGCTTATCGACGCCCTGGCAAAGTGATCGAATGGCGAGGCCCCGTCTTTCTTAGTACCGCCACCTTTTACCGACGAAAGGTTTTGGGTGAAGATCCTTTTGATGTCCGGATGAAGATGCTGATGGACTGGGACATTTTCCTTACGCTTGTGAAGAACGACGCCCTGAAGTTCAAATATCTACCCGTGCCGTTGGCCGCTTTCCGCATGCACGAACTGCAGGTTACGCATAACCGGTCCGGGTACAAGTCCCCAGAGCATTCCCTCCTGCGTCAAAAACACCACATTGATGAGCGCCTTGTTCCGCTCACCCGTCGTCTGGGGGTGGCTCTCCACAGAGCCAACAAGCTTGCACGGGGAGCTTGGTTGCCGGAACTCCTGGTGGCACACCGGCTGCGGGGCAGAAGCTTGTTGACCTCGGCTGGGCAGGTGGATGTAACGACCGCGAAGGACTTGATGAAAACAGCACATCAGGCACCCTTTCAACGCCTGCTTTCAACATTGCAAGGTGGCCAAACCATATGACGCCGCTCGCCTATTCGACTCGTGCCGGGACAGTCAAATGAGGATCCTGCATTATTACCGCGTGATGACGAAGGCATCCGGTGTCACCAGCGCAATCGGCAAGTGGCAGCAAGCACTGTTGGATGCCGGAATCGAGAGTCTTGTACTGCACAACGCACCCGCCGACACCTGGCAACTCCCCAGCCGGCAGGTCCGCCACGTGGGTTATGGACGGCACGGCGAGGTTCCTTTATTGGCCAAGCACCTCCTGCCGGGCGACTTCCTGGTCATCCACGAAGGTTGGACGACTTCCAACATTGTCGCCGCGCTCACTGCCAAACAGGTTGGCGTGCCGTATTTGATCATGCCACATGGGGTTTACCAACCGCAGATTATCCGCGATCTCAAACCGCCGCTAAGGCTCCGGATGGCGGCCGAACGGCAATACCTGCGCAACGCGGCAGCAGTGCATACATTTTTTGACACGGAAAACATCTTGGCGAATGATGCGGCAGGACAAGCACTTCGATACATCACAGTCCCCACTGGTATGGAGGTTGGAGAGTCCGCCTGGACGGCCGGCGGTTCGTACCTCGCCTGGTACGGCAGATACAGCGTTCGGCACAAAGGGATTGATCGAATGCTGCAGGCCTATGCCCTAATAAGGCCAGAGCGCCGGCTGCCACTGCGGCTGCACGGCTTCGAATACCACAATGGCCGCGCTGAGGTTCTCGAACTTGTCAGGAAATTGGGAATCGCGGATGACGTATCCGTCGGCGGTCCTGTATCCGGCAAGGAGAAGACTGAGTTCCTGAAGGAGTCGGCCGGATTTGTCTTTCCATCCCGCTGGGAAAGCCACAGCATTGCGCTACTGGAAGCTTTGTCCCTCGGTCTGCCCGTGGTGGTGGGCGAAACTCTTCACAATTCCGGCCAGTTGAAGGAAGCCGGAGCAGCTGTAGTCATTGACTTCGACGACCTGCACTGCGCTGCAGCGGCTATGGCAGATCTCCCAGGGCAAGCGTCAATTGGAAGCCGCGGGAGGGAATACGTGCAGAATCAGCTGAATTGGTCCACCGTAATGAGGGAGTACCTGGCGCAATTGGCCACGCTTGCCGACGGACATGTTCCCCCTCCGAAACCTACGTCATGACCGCCTCAGGAGTACAAACCATAGGCCATGTGGACCTTCTGGCCACCACAACCGAAAAGGCCGCCCACCATCTGATCCAGTTGGCACTAAGCGGACACTCCCACGCCTCACACGTACATCTGGTCAATGCCTACACTGTCGCGCTGGCAGAGAACGAACCACTATACCGGCAGGCGCTATCCGGGACTGCCTTAAATCTTCCCGACGGGAAACCGGTGGCCTGGGCTTCCGCTTTACGACGCCAAAAACCCCATCTCACTCAAGTACGCGGACCTACGCTCTTCGTGGATGTCTTCCGGCTGGGCGCACCCCTGGGACTGAAGCACTACCTGCTTGGGAGTACACCGGAGGTTCTCGCCCAGTTGGTTAGGGAACTTGAACGACGTTACCCCAACGTCAAAATCGTGGGCGCGGAAAGCCCGCCATTTCGGCCCCTAACGCAGGACGAGTTGAACCGGCAGGATGCACGGATTAGCGACAGCGGCGCCCATATTGTCTGGGTTGGGCTGGGGACGCCGAAACAGGACTTTGAGGTTGAGCGCCTGGCGTCCAATGTGACCGCTCTTCCCATCGCTATAGGAGCCGCCTTTGATTTCATCGCGGGGAGCAAAACAGAAGCTCCTGCCTGGATGATACGGATGGGGCTGGAATGGGTCTTCCGCCTCGCCACAGAGCCCAGGAGACTGTGGCGGCGATACTTGCTGGGAAATCTCCTCTTTATCCGGGCTGCGACACGAAGGCCGGATAAATGAAGATTTCGATTGTTCACAGCTTTTACTCCGGCGACGCTCCAAGCGGAGAAAATGTCGTGGTCCAGCACCAGGTGCAGCGACTCCTGGACGTCGGTCACGACGTCCAGGTGGTCAGTGTAAGAACAGACGACCTTAGTCACCGGTCGTCCTACAAGTTCGAAACAGCGTGGAACGTGGCAACCGCTGGGGGCGTGAGCCCTGTCGCCGAGCTTAGGAAATTCGCGCCCGACGTCGTCCATATCCATAATTTGTTCCCGAACTATTCAACCCGTTGGCTGGCTGCTTGGCCCGGGCCCGTTGTTTCCACCGTCCACAACTTTCGCGCCGCTTGCGCCAACGGGATGCTTCTGCGCAACGGTTCGCCGTGCACGTTGTGCCCCGATAAATCTCCGGTGAACGCGGTGGTGCATGCCTGCTACCGCGGCTCGAGGCTGGCCACCATCCCCTTGGCCATCAGGAACCGCCGGGGTGTGGCAGGCGACGCAGTGATAGCCCGGAGTGACCGCATCATTTATCCGGCGGAACACGTGCGCGAGCAGTACGAAAGAATGGGCGCACCGGTGCCGAAAGGGACGGTAATACCCCACTTCACACTGCCGGCAGGACCCCTGCCACCGCACTTTGCAGTTCCCGGGCCTGAAGCCCCGTGGCTCTACATAGGGCGCCTCTCAGAGGAGAAAGGGATTCTGCCCTTGCTGGACTACTGGCCCGCAGACAAGCAACTGGTGATTCACGGCAGCGGCACCCTCCAGGACACGGTCATGGATCGCTGCCGCAGGAACATCCGCTACGGCGGCTTAGTGCGGCATGAGGACATTAGGGCCCTCATCCAATCTTCGCGTGGGGTGGTCATACCGTCGCTCTGGCTTGAAATTGGTCCCCTGACCTACGCGGAGGCCCTGTCCTGTTCCCGACCCGTCATCGCAAAAAGTGGTAACGGGGCTGCCTTCGACATCGAAAAAGCCGGAACCGGGGGCGTTTTCGAAACCTTCGAAGGGCTGCCGCAGGCAATTAGGACGGTTGAAGCGGACTGGCCGGGCTTCAGTGCCCGAGCGAACGTCCGGTACGCGGAAATGTATTCTCCACAAACGTGGACGCGAAAGATGGTCGGCTGCTACGAGTCCGTGGCTGGACAGTAGCCGATGCAGGGCAGAACACGGATTATAGAAGGCCACCCGTATTGGGTGGCTCCTGCAGCATAACCAAGTGGGGAGTTATCAGTGATGATGCAAGACTTCACGACCATGATCCGGCGCCGGTGGTTGCTTATTGTCGCCTGCACTGCTCTCGGAATCACGGCCGCCGTCGCCACACTGGCGGCCATACCACCCACCTATACTGCAGAAACCCAGGTGCTTGTGTCGCTCAACAACGCCCGCACGCCCGCGGAGCTTGAGCAGGGGAACAACTTCATCCAGGCCCGGACCCGATCCTACGTCGTGGCGGCCCGCTCACCATTGGTTCTCGATTCTGTTATTGATGAACTGGGTTTGCCTGAGAACGCACAGAGCTTGGCCAGAAAGATAGATGCAACCGCGGAGCTGAATACGGTGGTGATCACCATCTCCGTCAAAGATGCTTCGGCAGTTCGAGCAACCAGGATCGCCGAGTCGTTGGTGCGTAACTTCATCCGCAGCATTGAAGACGTGGAGAGTACTCCGGATCGCTCCGCGTCACTCATCAAGCTTTCCTTGATTTCCCCCGCGACGGAGCCAACCAGTCCGTCTGCTCCAAACAGCGCTGTCGTTCTGACTGTTGGAACACTGTTGGGGCTTGGTCTCGGTCTTGCCGTGACGTTGGCCCTGACCCGGCTGAATTTTCGTATACGGGATGTGCGGGAATTGGGCTGGCTCACCCGACTGCCGATCCTCGGCACACTTGTCTTTGACACTGCAACTCCAACGAGGCACCGGGAACGCTCACCTCTGCACTTCTCCCGCTCGGAGTCATACCGGGCAATCCGTAACACAATCCTGGCCTCGAGCGGCCCGGCCGCAAAGCGAACGATGCTTGTTACATCGTCCATTCCTGACGAAGGGAAAAGCGCCGTCGCCCTGGACCTTGCGGACTCGCTTTCCCAGGTGGGCGAGAAGGTCATTCTGGTTGACGCCAACTTCAGGTGCGCCAGCCTCACTGATTATCTCGGGCTGACCCCCGCACCGGGACTATCGGACATCCTCAACCGGAGACTGGAGGTAGGGGACGCCCTTCATAAGCACGGGACTCATGACGTGCACGTCCTCACGGCAGGCACGAGCGTGCCCGACCCAGCAGAAGTGATTGATTCCCCTGCCTTGGGTGAGCTCATACAGGACCTTCGTCACAACTATGACACTGTAATCCTGGACGCTTCACCGCTTTCCACCGACGCAGACGCAGCTGTCCTCTCAAGACATGTTGATGGGGTCATCCTCGTGGTGCGCCTGGGCACGTCTTCGTCGCGTCAACTGAAACAGGCGCTCCTCCTACTTGAGTCCTCGAGGAGCAACGTACTGGGAATCATCGTGAATTCATTCCCACGGAAAAGAGGACTCGATAAAGAGACCCTTCAGGGAATGCACTCGTCCTTCCGACCTACCGAGCCAGTGCGGCAACGAAGCGGGCGCATCATTTGACAATGTTCCCCGGATTTACGAACGGACGGTGATGCGGGACGTACACCTCCAGGCCGAGCGGACGACAGTCATGGGGTTGGGCCGCGCCCAGGAGTGACGACCGCCGGGATACCATCCGCAGCAGTGGCTGGTCTAACCGGCAAGACATTGATGGGCCGTATTCCGAGTCACACTGACAATTCGTCTTCCAGCAGAGGCGGAACCGGCCAGCTTCTCCACGATTCCCGCAGATGCTGGATACGAAACCTTCCCGGGGCCAATACTGGGAGTAAATAGTGGCTTTCGAAGGATGGACCAATGACGATCTCCGCAGACCACACCGCACCGGACACGGCCAACGCCAACCAGGCTGGGAATCCGCCGGCCGAGGACGCCCTCACCGAGGCCGTCAAGAAGTTCGGGATCACGGTGGAGGACTATATGCTCCCGGCCCGGCATCAGATCCAGATGGTGGACCCGGACGGGCGGCTCAAGCCCGAAGGTGAGCAGGGCACCGAACCCGGCCACGAGTACCCTTTGCCCGGCGATGCTGAACTGCTGGCAGCGTACGAGCAGCTCGTCGTCGGGCGCCGCGTCAACGACCAGAACTCGGCACTGGTCCGGCAGGGCCGCATGGCGGTGTACCCGTCCAGCCACGGGCAGGAGGCCTGCCAGGTGGCGGCCGCCCTGTGCCTGTCCGGCGGCGACTGGATGTTCCCCACCTACCGTGACGCCGTCGCCGTGATGGCGCGCGGCGTGGATCCCGTCCAGGTGATGACCATCTTCCGCGGCGACTGGCACGGCGGCTTCAACCCCCTCGAGCACAAGGTGGGCATCCAGTGCACGCCGCTGACCACCCAGCTGCTCCACGCCGTCGGCGTTGCCCACGCGGCCAAGCTCCGCGGCGAGGACACCGTGGTGCTGGCCATGTGCGGCGACGGCGCCACCAGCGAAGGCGACTTCCACGAGGCCCTGAACTTCGCGGCCGTCTTCCACCTGCCGGTGATCTTCTTTGTCCAGAACAACAAGTACGCCATCTCGGTGCCGCTGGCACACCAGTCCGTGGCGCCGTCGCTCGCGCACAAGGCCGTGGGCTACGGCATGGCGGGCGAACGCGTGGACGGCAACGACGTCGTCGCGCTCCTCGCCGTCCTGGACCGGGCCGTGAAACTGGCCCGGGAAGGTTCCGGGCCCCTGCTGGTTGAGGCGCACACCTACCGGATGCAGGCCCACACCAACGCCGACGACGACACGCGCTACCGGGAGAGCGCTGAAGTTGCGGAGTGGCGGGCCAAGGACCCGGTGCACCGGATGCGGACCTACCTCACCGACCGCGGTCTGCTGGACGACGACGGCGAGGCACGGATCCGCGAGAAGGCGGAAGCGGTGGCCACGCAGCTGCGTGACGGCCTCAGCGAGGACGTGCCGGTGGACCCGCAGGACCTCTTCCGCCACGTCTTCGCTGCGCCGACCCCGCAATTGAAGGAACAGTCCGCCCTGCTCGCCGACGAACTCGCCCGCGACGCCGCATCATCTACCAAGGAGGCCGCCAAGTGAGCCCCACAGTCACCACCTCGTCCGAGGCCAACGGCAACGTTTCTGCCGCAACTGCCCGTGCCGCGGCTTCCGCCGCCGCTTCAGCGGAAGCCGCCGGGCCGCAGCCGGTCACTCTTGCCAAGGCTCTTAACACTGCCCTGGCCGACGCGATGCACGCCGATCCCTCCGTCCTGGTGTTCGGCGAGGACGTGGGCATGCTGGGCGGGGTCTTCCGGATCACCGACGGGCTCACCGCGACGTTCGGCGAGCAGCGATGCTTTGATACTCCGCTGGCCGAGTCCGGCATTGTGGGCATGGCCGTGGGCATGGCCATCAACGGGATGCGCCCGGTGATTGAGATGCAGTTCGACGCGTTCGCGTACCCGGCGTTCGAGCAGATCGTCAGCCACGTGGCCAAGATGCACAACCGTACCAAGGGGGCGGTGAAGCTGCCGCTGGTGATCCGGGTGCCGTACGGTGGCGGCATCGGGGGAGTGGAGCACCACTGCGACTCCTCCGAGTCCTACTACGCCCACACCGCCGGGCTGAAAGTGTTCACCCCGGCCACCGTGGCGGACGGGTACCGGATGCTCCGCGAGGCCATCGACTCGGATGATCCCGTGATGTTTATGGAGCCCAAGAAGCTGTACTGGTCCAAGGACCTGGTGGACCTGTCCGAGCTTCGGTCTGCCCACTCTGCCGCTGCTTCGGCGGGGCAATCCTCGGAGGGGCGTGCCGCCGTCGCGCGTTCCGGCACCGACGCGACCCTGATCGCGTACGGGCCGTCCGTCCCCACGGCGCTCGCCGCCGCCGAGGCCGCCGCGCTGGAGGGGCGCTCGCTGGAGGTCATCGACGTGCGCACCATTGTCCCGTTCGACGACGTGACGGTCTGCGAGTCGGTCCGGAAGACCGGCCGCGCCGTGGTGATCGCGGAAGCGCACGGCTTCGCGTCCGTGTCCTCCGAGATCGTGGCCAGGGTGCAGGAGCGCTGCTTCCACTACCTGGCCGCGCCGATCCGCCGCGTGACGGGGTTCGATATTCCGTATCCGGCGCCGAAGCTTGAGAAGTATTACCTGCCCGGCGTGGACCGGATCCTCGACGCCGTTGACGACCTGCAGTGGGAGAACTGACCATGAGTGAAGCACGCGTGTTTTTGTTGCCGGACCTGGGTGAGGGGCTGACCGAAGCGGAGCTGGTGTCCTGGCACGTTTCGGTTGGTGACACTATTACCGTGGACCAGCCGATCGCGGAGGTGGAGACGGCGAAGTCCACTGTTGAGGTGCCGTCGCCGTATGCCGGAGTTGTTGCGGAGCTGCACGGGCAGCCGGGGGAGACCCTGGACGTGGGGAAGCCGCTGATCTCGGTGACGCCCTTGGCTGAGCTGGGCAACGCCGCAGATGATGCCGCCCCCGCCCCTGCGCCGGACGGCAATGCTGCAAGCAGCATGCCGTCCGGCTCCGACAGGCCCGATGCCACTCCCGGGGCGGCATCATCCGCGTCGGCAGTTGCTGAGGCGGAAGCCGAGACCTACCGGGAAGAGGAGAAAGCGGGATCGGGGAATGTCTTGATTGGGTACGGAACCCCGGGCGGTCATGGTGTTGCCCGACGCACCCGGGCGCCCAAGTCATCAGTTGCGGTGGTTGAGCCTGTCGAAACCAAGGAAACCAAAGAGGACGACCTTTCCCTCCTGCGCACCCGCGTCCCCGGCAAGCTCGGCGCGGTGATTTCCCCGCTGGTCCGGCGGATGGCGCGGGAGCACGGCGTCGACCTCGGCGAAATCCCCGGCTCCGGCGACGGCGGACTGATCATGCGCAAGGACGTCGAAGCGGCCATCCACCCGGCGGTGGTTGAGCCGAGCCCGGTGGTTGAGCCTGGGGCCACGACCGCAGGGTTCCCTGGCCGAGCTAGCGAGGTTAGGGAGCGGGTGGGGAGCGAAACCAAGGGCAGCACAGACGCCCGCACCGGCCTGGCCGTCTCCTCGCGCACACCGGTTCGAGGAGTACGCAAAGCCGTGGCTGCCAACATGTCCCGCAGCCGCTCGGAAATCCCCGAGGCAACTGTGTGGGTAGACGTCGACGCTACTGCCCTCGTTGAGCTTCGCAAGGAACTCAAAGCCGGCGGCTCCGAAGTCCCCGGCTTGCTCGCGTTCATTGCCCGCTTTGTCACCGCTGGGCTCAAGAAGTACCCGGAGCTGAACACGCGCATCGAGACGGCACAGGACGGGTCGCAGGAGATCGTCGGTTTCGACGGAATCAACCTCGGCATCGCCGCCCAGACGGACCGGGGACTCGTGGTGCCGTCGGTCCGCTCCGCCGAAAAGCTCAGTGCTCGCGAACTGGACGCCGAGATCCGCCGACTGACCGACGTCGCCCGCCAGGGCAAGGCAACTCCCACCGAACTGGGCAGCGGTACGTTCACGCTGAACAACTACGGAGTGTTCGGCGTGGACGGCTCGGCGGCGATCATCAACCACCCCGAGGTGGCCATCCTGGGCGTGGGCCGCATCATCGACAAACCGTGGGTGGTGAACGGCGAGCTGGCCGTCCGCAAGGTCACCGAGCTGACGCTGACCTTCGACCACCGCGTCTGCGACGGTGGGACTGCCGCCGGCTTCCTCCGCTTCGTGGCCGACGCCATCGAAAACCCGACCACCCTCCTCGCCGACATTTAACCCGCAATGCGCCTCGATCCTGACGTCTAAACCCTGACGTCATTCTCGATGCACATACGCACCGCCGACGCGCAAAGAGGCTGGCGCTACCCGAATAAGGGGAGCGTCAGCTTTTTTGCGCGTCGAGATCAAAATTGCGTGTCGCCCGGCCGGTCCTGAAAGGTGAGCCCCAGGGCAATGGCGCATGCCGCCATCGTATGAGCTTCGTGCCGGCGGGCCCTGCTGCGCCTTCACGCTTGCAACACGGTGCACTGTGCACTGCCGCGGTCAGGCCACCTCAATCGTTACTACTGCCCGGCTTGGGATGGTCTGCGTACCAGCCTGTGAACCGTCTTGGTGCAACAACCCGGGAAACGCAGCAACATATTTTTGCGGCAGAGTTCTTTTGGCGTTGGCTGTAGAACCCGCGGTGGTCGAGGGCGCCGTCGAGTTGCAGGACGCGCACCTCGTAGAGGCCACATTCCCCCTTGCGGCAGTCGAGCAATTTGTTGATGGTCGAACTCATGGACTGGACGGTAGTCATCGCATATTTCCTCCGTTTAGGGGCATCCCGTCGCCAATGACGGGGGGCGGCCCCGGTTTGTTTTCTGGATGCTACTGGCTCAGGTGAGCTGGCGGTCCCGCTCAGGTGACGTTATCTGGACACCGCGGGGGTTCGTGATGATGTGCGGAAGTATGGTGGTCGCTTGCTGCACCGCCAGGGCTCCCCATGAGACGGCGCGCCGCAACGCATCATGAGGCCACCCCGGCACGTGGCTGTCACGACGGGCGACGCTGAGGTAGCCCGCCAGCGCAGCATCGCCCGCACCCGTCGTGTTGACCACCTGCGCATGGGGCCCGTGTGCCCAAAAGGTTCCCCGGCCGCTGACTTCAAGAATCCCATCCGGTCCAAGGCTGGCCAGGACCGTCTCGACTCCGCGCGCCCTTATGAGCGTGGCTGCCTCGACTGCGTCCTGCAGTGACCGCACACTCATCCCGGCCAGGCTGGCCAGTTCCTCGGCATTGGGCTTCACCAGATTGGGTTGGCATTCTTTGGACCAGCCTGCCACAGCGCCGCCAACGGGAGTGTCCAGGCAGATGGCGACCCCAAGGGAACGCACCGCGTGGAGAAGAGGCCGTATGTCGACCGGCTGCCCGGTAGCCGTGTTGATGGGCAAGGCACCGCCGAGGACAAACCAGTCCGCGCCGATCCTTTCGATTTCGGCCGTAGCTGCCTCACATAACCGCGTCCACTGGACCGGAGCCAGGGGGGCCGGGAGCGCATTGATGTTCGTTGTCGTGCCCGATTCGTCGACAAGGATCACATTTGTTCGTACCGGCTGCTCCACTTCCACCCGACACATCACCAGCCCAAGCCCATCGTCGGCATCGCTTGTGGAGGTTCCGTTGTTGCCCGCCGGGAGCACGGCAGACACTGCGTTCCCGGCCAAGTGAAGGCTCCTGGCTACGTTGACACCGTTTCCGGCAAGATAGGTGGTTACGCTCTTGGCCCTGTTGACATGGCCTTCCCGGACGCGTTCAAGGAAGTACACCCTGTCAATTGAGGGTGCGGGTGTCAGGGTGACCACCCGGGGGTAAGCCTGGACGTGCGGGCCGGAACTACGGGAGCCTGCCGCTCCGCTTCCGCTGTCCGGCTCCGCGCGTGTTGTTCCAAAGCTGCCCCCCACGATGTGCCCCGGCAGGGGCATGGTCGCAGTCATGTCTTATCCCTCTCGGCGTTGCGGTCCAGGGATGAGCCCGTCACAGCGGGTAGGACCCAGGCTCCCGGCGCATGGTGATCCAGCGCGTCTCGGTGAACGCATCGATGCTCGCCTGCGCCCCACCGTGGCGGGAACCGGTGCCTGAAGCGCCGACGCCTCCGAAGGGTGTATTCGCTTCATCGTTGACCGTCTGGTCGTTGATGTGCACGATGCCCGTCGGGATGCGGCGCGCCATTTCGAGCGCCGCCATCGCATCAGCCGTCACGATGCCCAGCGAAAGCCCGAAGTCGGTGTCGGCGGCAAGTTCAACGGCCTCGTCGTCCGAGGAGAACGGCACTACCGAGGCGACCGGGCCGAAAACTTCGTCGCAATAGGCGGCTACGTCATGGGGTGGATTGGCCAGAACGGTCGGCCGGTAGAACAGTTCCTCGTAAGTGCCTCCCGCACGAAGAACAGCCCCCTGTGCAACAGCATCCTGAACCAACGCGTGCACACGGTCCCGCTGCACTTCGTCGATCAGCGGACCGAGGTGCGCCGGTCCGGCGGCCGGATCTCCGACGTGCATAGTTTCCGCCTTTGCCGCCAGTTTGGAAACGTACTCCTCGAACAGGGACTCATGCACGAGGTGGCGCCCCACTGTCATGCAGATCTGTCCCTGGTGCAGGAAGGACCCCCAAGTGGCGAGGTTGACGGCTTTGTCCACGTCGGCATCGTGGCGTACAACGAACGCTGAATTGCCTCCGAGTTCGAGGTGGGCGCGGGTGAGGTGCCTGCCGGCCAGCTCGCCAACAATACGCCCGGCGCGCGTGGAACCGGTGAAGGCGATGACGCGGACGCGAGGATCCGCGACCATAGACTCACCGACGTCGGCGCCGCCGGGGATGAGTTGAAGCAGGCCCGGAGGCAGTCCGGCTTCCTCAAAGATGCGCACCATGGATACCCCGCCGGTGATGATCGTGCGGGGGTCCGGTTTCAGCAACACGGCATTGCCCAGCGCAAGTGCCGGCGCGACAGCGCGGATGCCGAGGATCAGTGGAACGTTGAAGGGCGAGATCACGCCTACGACGCCTACTGGAACCTGCTCGGTGAGGGAGAGGCGGGGCTGCTCGCTCGAAAGGACTGCACCCCGCGGTGCGGAGGGAAGAGCAGAAGCTTCATAGCACTCAGCAGCAGTGACGTGGAGGGCGAATGCCGCCAGTGGGGGAATGGCCCCGACCTCGCGTATGTTCCAACCCGCGATCTCCTCGGTGTGCTCCTCCCACAACTGTCCGGCCCGCCGCAGCACAGCGGCGCGGACAGGATGGGGTGTGGCCGCCCACTCCTTCTGTGCCATTGCGGCTCCCTCCGCGGCCAGTGCCACATCCTCTGGACCGGCAAGGCCAACCATCGCGAGGGTGTTCCCGGTGGCGGGCTCGATTGAGGCAATTTCGCCTGCAGCGCCCGTGACCCACTTGCCGTCGATGTAGATCTTGCCCGCGAAAGTTGCCTCGTCAATGAGGCTGCCACGGGTTTCCAAGGTCGTAGTCATGTTCCTGCCTTTCGGTGTATTCGTTTGGTTGTTGTTCAGACGCGGGCGGCGCTCTTCGCCGCCCAGCCCGTGTCGATTGTGGCGGCTGCATCCGCGGAGAGGGCTGCAGCGCGTTGGTAGGGGCTCCGCCAGATGGAGAGCATGTCGGACGCCGGGAGGCCGAGGGTGGAGCGCGAGAACGCCTCGATGCCCCACCTTCCCTCGTAGCCGTCTTCCAGGGCCTGGCAGACGACGCCGGCTATGTCCACCGCACCTGAGGACAATAGACCTCGTCCGGACTGGCCCAACTCGAGGTAGCCGAGCCGGGGCATAGCTGTACGGATTGCCGCAGACGCGTCGGCTTCTTCGATGGCCATGTGAAAGGTGTCCAAATGGATCCAAAGGTGCTCGGAGCCGCTTGCGGCGACGTATTCCATTGCCTGGGCGGCAGTGTTGACCACGGAGGTTTCGTAGCGGTTTAGGACTTCGAAGGTCATGAGTACACCGCGACCGTGAGCCTCGTCGGCGATGGTTCCCACCTCAGCCGCCGACCTTTCGAAGACATCACGCCCAGTGGGGCCAGTCGGATGGCCGAAAATGCCGTAGGGCACCCCGTTCATCTGGTCTGCACCGAGGGCGACGGTCAGATCCAGCGTCCTCCGAAGGAGGGCGGCTCCGGCTTGCCGCACGTCTACATGTGGTGAGGAGACGTCCGCATCAGGGCTCTGGCCTACCATGGTGATCGGAGCCAAGCCACGGCCCGCCAGGAGCCCACGGAGTGCTGGCACGTCAACGTCGTCCGGGTTCAGTGGCGGCAAAACAACCCGCCGGTAGCCGGCGGCGGCCATTGCATCCAGTGCCGCGGGCAGCTGCTTCGAGGAAAGACCGGGCGCGAAGATGTTCAGGTGACAGGCCACATCCAGATCGGCGTACATCATCCGTCTCCCTAGAACGTGGGCAGATCGAGACGCTGTTTAAAGCTGGAGTATCCGTCGTCGACGTGCACCACGGTTCCGTTGATCGCGTTGGCTTCGTCGGACGCGAGGAAAGCGACGACATCGGCAATCTCGTCGGGTTCGGTCAGAACGCCGCGCATCTGCTCGGTTGCGAACGTACGCCTCAACTCATCGCTGAACTGGTTAATGATCGGGGTTCCGACCCTTCCAGGGGTGATTGCCACCGAACGTACCCCGTATTCGGCGAGCTCGTATGCCGCCGAACGGGTGAAGGAGATGACGGCGGCCTTCGCAGCGCTGTACGAGAAGGACAGCTCTGCGGCCTGCTCGCCGTAGATCGATGAGGTGTTGATGATGACCCCGCCCCTGCCCTGGTCACGGAACTGGCGGCCCGCTGCGAGGATGCCGTGGTAGACGCCGTCCTGGTCGATGCGGATCATGGGCGCGTAATCGCGCGACGGGTCGTGGTCGAGCAGCGGCCTGCCGCCTGCAATGCCCGCGTTGTTGAAGATAATGTCGAGTCCGCCGAACAGTTCCACGGCACGGGCAACAGTGGCTTCAACCTCGGAGAACTGCGACACGTCTAGTTGTGCCGCCGCGGCGGCACCCTCGAACCCGGCTGCCGTTACCTCGGCCACGACCTTTTCCGCCTGTTCCATATTGAGGTCGGCGACCAACACCCGGGCGCCCTCGCGGACGAACTTGTGTACGGTGGCCCGGCCGATGCCGCTGGCTCCGCCGGTGATGATGGCTACTTTGCCTTCCAAACGCATGATTGTTCTCTCTCTGATTGCTGGTGGTTTGCCTGTGCAGTGCCCGGGGCCGGCTTTACCAGCCCCGGGCGAACGTGTCAGTCGGTCGGCTTGATGTCGTTGACGTTGGTGCGGTCAACCAGGGTGACGTCGGTCTCGATGAAGTTCTTGGCCGGTTTGGCGCCCGTTTTCTCGTAGGCCGTCATGTCATCCATGACCAGGTTGAGAACCAGCGGCCAGTCCTGCACCACCGTCGCGTAGAAGGGGCCGTTCTTTTTAATCTCCGCGAGGGCGATGCCTACCGCGTCGACGCCGGTTACGGGGGTGTCCTGGCGGCCTGCCTCGTTGAGGGCTTGCACGGCGCCCAGTGCGGCGTGGTCAAAACCCACCCATACGCCGTCAAGCCCGTCCGGGTTGGCCTGGAGGTAGTCGGTGACGAATTTCAGCGCTTCTTCCTGCGACGTTCCGGGGTTCAGGATCTGCTTGATTTCGCCGCCGGCAATGTTCGCGCCGGCAGACTTTAGAAGGTCTTCCGCCATGTGGCTGCGGGTCATGATTCCGACGTGCGGGTCGTGACCGATGACCATGACATTCTTGCCCTTCAGGCTTCCCATGGCCTTCTCGAGGGAACCCACGGTGAGGTCGGCTATTTGTTGCTGATTCGTCGTCGCGTCAACTACGAAGTCGTCGTTGGGCTCTACGCCGCCGTCAATGGAAAAGATGGGAATGTCCGCGGCCTTCGCGGCGTTTGCCAGCGGTGCAATTTGGCGGGGGTCCGGGAATCCGGCGAAAATTGCGTCCACGCCTTGGGTTATTGCGCCCGTGACATCGGTGTTGATCTTGTCGTAGTCGAATTCGCTTGTATACAGTCGTACGTCCCAGCCGCGCTCCTTGCCCTTTTGGACGAAGGCGTCGACTGTGGATTTGCCAACGGGGGTGCCATAGCCGGCGGTGAAGGCGGCCACGGTGAACGTGTCCGAATCTCCTGCGGCCGGACCGGAACAGCCGGAAAGTGCCATTGCCGAAGCCATCGCCAGTCCGGCGAGGGCAGTCATTGTCTTACGCATCATCTACTCCTTTGTTTGAATGCGTGGTTGGATCAGGGCGGTAGTTGTCGTGCTGGTTGGTGATGCTGCTGCGCTACGCGTCACGGGCTTTGAGCGCTGAGAGGGTGACGGCCGCGATGATGATGAGCCCGGTGAGTACTTGCTGGATGTAGGTGTTCACGCCGATGATGTTCAGGCCGTTGCTCATGACTCCGATGATGCCGACGCCCACGAGGGTGCCGCCGACATTCGCTTGTCCGGATTTCAGGATGGTCATGCCCAGGAAGACGGCCGCTACTGCAAGCATCATGTAGTTGTTCGCGCTTGCCGAGCTCGCGCTGCCCAGGCGGCTGACCAGGATGATGCCGCCGATCGCGGACGCCAGACCGGCGATGACGAAGGCCAGGAAGCGGGTCCACTGCACGTTCACGCCGGAAAGCCTTGCAACCTCAGCGTTGCCGCCTACGGCATACCACCGGCGGCCCAGGGTGGTGAACCGCAGGACCAGCCACAAAATGAGGCCCACAGCCACCGCAAAGAAGATGGGGAGAGGGATTCCAAGTGGCCTGCCCTGGCCGATGACAAAGAAGTCTTCCGGCATTCCGTAGAGCGTCGTTCCACTGGTGACGAGGAAGGCCAAGCCGCCCACCGTCGTCATCGTTGCCAGGGTGGCCACGAATGCGGAGAGCTTGAGGAAGGCGACGAGGAAACCGTTCACCATGCCCACGAGGATTCCGACACACAGCCCCGCGATGATTGCCAGGGGAACCGGGGTTCCTCCGATCATTAAAGCTGCTGCTGTTGCGCCTGAAAGCGTGGCGTTCGTGCCCACTGAGAGGTCGAAGTCGCCAACAACCATCACGGTGGTTTGTCCCACGGCGATGATCGTGAGAATGGCGATCTGCTCGAAGATGTTCCGCACGTTACCGAAGCTGAGGAACACTTCCGGCCGCATCAACGTGAAAAAAGCGATGAGCAGGATCAGGGCGACAACGGTGCCGCCCTGCCGGAAGAGCTGAAAGAGGGGGTTTTGCTCGCGTGTGGGCAAAGCTGTCGCCGGCGAGAGCGTGTCGGTTTTGGTCATGTCAGTCGACCCTTCCGTAGCAGTAGGAGAGGAGTAGTTCGTCGTCGGCGCTGGCGGCCGGCACTTCACCGGAAATCCGGCCCTCGTGCATGATGATGATGCGGTCGGACATTCCGATGAGCTCGGGCAGCTCTGAGCTGACGGCTACGACGGTGGTGCCGCCGGCAACCAACTCGCGGATGAGGCGGTAGATTTCGGCTTTGGTGCCCACATCGATGCCGCGGGTTGGCTCGTCCATCAAGAGCACCTTGGGTTTGCGGGCGAGCATCTTGGCCAGCACCACTTTCTGCTGATTGCCGCCGGAGAGCTGACCGACGGCCTGGCCCGGTCCGCGGGCCTTAATCCTCAGGTCGGTGAGCCCCTGCCGGGAGAGGTTTGAGATCTTTCGGCCGGATACCCAACCCAGCGAGCTCACCGCCTTGAGGTTGGCGATCGCAATGTTGTCCCGGATAGGAGCGCTCAGGATGACGCCCTGGCTGCGTCGTTCCTCGGGGACGAGGGCTATTCCGGCTTCCAGGGCTTGCCCGACGCCGAAGGCGCGCGGCAGGAGTTGGCCGGCGACTTCGATCGTTCCCGAGGAGTGCTTTTGGGCGCCGGCGAGAAGCCGCAGCAGCTCGCTGCGGCCGGAACCGGCCAAACCCCCGATGCCGAGGACCTCTCCGGCGCGTGCCTGAAAGGAAACGTCTTTGACCCGGCGCCCGTTCAGGCCCTCGACGGAGAGGACCACCTGGTCGGTCGCGGTGCTGCGCTCCGGGAAGAGCTCACCCGCCGGACGGCCAACCATTGTGGAAATGACCTCGTTGACGGTGGTCTCAACGACTGGTTTGGTAATGATGGTCTCGCCGTTGCGCATGACGGTGAGGCGGTCGCACAGTTCGAAAACCTCCTCGAGGCGGTGCGAAACGTAGACAATGGCGACTCCTTCGGCACGCAGGGCCCGGAGCACCGCGAAAAGGTCGGTTATTTCAAGATCAGTGAGCGCCGCTGTGGGTTCGTCCAAAATCAGCAC
Source organism: Arthrobacter sp. RT-1 (assembly GCF_003367205.1). Classification (NCBI taxonomy): domain Bacteria; kingdom Bacillati; phylum Actinomycetota; class Actinomycetes; order Micrococcales; family Micrococcaceae; genus Arthrobacter; species Arthrobacter sp. RT-1. The sequence goes on along the minus strand of NZ_QRGQ01000050.1, from coordinate 151,145 downwards.
CCGGGCGTCGGTCGCCAGCGCACGGGCGACGGCCACCATGGTCTGCTGGACCGGTGAGAGGCTGCCTGCGAGCTTGCCAAGGGGTATGCGCTGATTCAACCGGTCGAGCTGCTCCTTGGCGCGGTTCCGAAGGGCACGCCAGTTGACTACGCCGCCCCGGCTTGGTGTCTGCTCACCGAGCAGGATGTTCTCCGCCACGCTGATCGTGGGTACGATCGAGAGCTCCTGGTAGAGGGCTACGACGCCTTCTTTGTGGGCATCCCGGACGTTTCCGAACTCAAGCTCTTCTCCGTTGCGGAGGATCTGCCCGGAGTCAGGGGTGTACAACCCTGTCAGGATCTTGATGAGTGTCGATTTGCCCGCACCATTTTCGCCAAGCAACGCGTGAATCTCACCCGGCCGGACGGAGAGGCGGACGCCATTGAGAGCGTGCACGCCGTCAAAGCGTTTGACGATGTTTCGCGCCTCCAGGGCAGCTGCAGGCTCCAGTAGGGCCGTCTCGGTCTGAGGCGGATTCAGGATGGTCATGACGCCTGTCCTCCATCATCAATGGGGTTGCACCGGATGACTACTTTCGCGTGTTTGCCGCTAACGTGCATGGCGAAGGCGGCCTCTGCGTCGTCGAGGTCAAAAACCATCCTGGTCAGCTCGTCCACCTCGAGATACGGCAGGATCTGCAGCGCCCGCGGGAATGCGTACGGGGACACGAAGACCCCGGTCAGGGTAAGTTCCTTGAGATAGAGGTGCTTCGAGAGGTTAAGGGGCATCTCGAAGTCGTGCGGATACATCGCGCCGTAGACGACGGTTGCCCCCTTGGCAGCGATGTCGAGGAGGCCGCGCACGGCGCGGGCCGATCCGGATGCGTCAATGACCACATCGAACCCCCGGCCACCAGTGATCTTGTCCGTGCGCTGGTATTGGTCTTCGCTGACCGGGTCGATCACGACGTCGGCACCGTGGCGGAGCGCCGCCTCCCGCCTCTCCGCGATGGGTTCAATGAGGGTCAGCGAAGTGGCGCCGTTCATTTTCAGTACTTGCAGGGCGAGTTGTCCGATGGGACCACCGCCGCAGATGGCAACGCGGTCGCCGACCTTGATATTGGTCTTGTCGGCAATCCGTACTGCAACGGAGGCGGGTTCAAGCAAGCAGCCCTTCAATAAGGAAACATTCTCAGGCAGCTTGTAGACCTGTGACTCATGCCAGGTGACTGTCTCGGCCATGCCGGGCCGGTTGTACTCCTGAATGTGCTCGCAGAACTGCTGTTGCCCGCCACGGCAGGGTGTGCAGGTACCGCAGAACCGCAGGAAGTTGCCAGCGACCCTGTCGCCGACGTTAAGTCCGTTGCGATGCGCCCTCTCTCCCAGGGCCTCGATCACCCCGGATAGCTCATGACCGAGCCCAATCGGCACATCCGTGCCAAAGAAGCCTTCCGCGAGGTGGGGATCTGAGCCGCAGATGGCCGAATATGCGACTCGGATCCTGACATCCTCAGGTCCCAGTGGCGGCTCCGGGAAGTCGACGAGACCGATTCGGCCGCGGACCTGCTCGTCGGGATCGCGGAGGCTCCCTATTTTGGTGACAGCTACTGTTTTCATAAGTCTCTCCGTTGAGCGCGTAACCGGTTCTTTGATCAGGGCTGCGCGGCGATAACGCGCCTGGTGGCGGCGATCGTCGCCTCAAGTCCGTAGCCGTGTTTGTTGCGTAGCTCCTCGTCGTCCCCGAAACCCGCGTAGACCTGTGGGATTCCGAGCCGCTCGAAGGCAGAAAGGTGGATGTTCCGGTCGGCGACGACGTCGGCTACCCGCGTGGCGAGACCACCGTACGAGAGGTGATCCTCCACGATGACGAACCTGCCGCCGGTTTCCGCGGCGCATTGCACGATAAGTTCCTCGTCGATCGGCTTGAGCGTAAACATGTCAACGACCCGTACTGAACGGCCGTCCTTTGCCAGTTCTTCCGCTGCGTCCAGGGCCTGCGAGACGACGGTCCCGTGGGTGAAGATTGTGGCCTCTGTGCCTTCGCGGGCGATAATTCCCTTGCCGATGCGCACATCGTGCTGGCCGGGCTCGTAGAGAACCTTGTCCTTCTTGCCCACGGCAAGCCGGATGTAGATCGGCCCCTGCATCGTCATCGACTGGCGGATAATTTCACCGACCATCAGCGGGTCGCCTATGGAGGTAACGGTCATGTTGGTGAGGGCGCACATCAGGGCGAGGTCCTCGACGGCGTAGTGGGTTGAGCCCCCGTTGCCGACCAGCCCTCCATGCGTACCAATGATCTTTACGGGGAGGTTGGGGTAGCAGATGTCGCTACGGACTTGCTCAAGAGCGCGCATGCTGAGGAAGGGGAGCATGCCTGAGACGACCGGGATGTTCCCGTCATAAGCAAGGCCTGCGGCGATTCCGACGCATGCCTGTTCGGCGAGGCCAACATCGAGAAAGCGTTCCGGGAACTTGTCGCGGAATTCAACCAGTGTGGCTCCGATGTCGGGCGTGAGCACCCAAAGGTTGTTGTAGTCGTCACCGAGTTCGGCAAGGGTTGACCCGATGACGGATCGTGCGGAGAGCATCTCTCCGAAGGTGAATGTGACGGGCATCAGACTGACTCCTTTTCGCGGGATGCTTCAAGCGCTGCAAGGGCGCGGTCCAGGTCTGCAGCTCCAAGGGAGCCGGCGTGCCAGGCAAGGTTGCGCTCCATGAAATCGACGCCTTTGCCTTTGACGGTCTCGCAAATGACGACGGTAGGTCGGTTGCTGTCGCTCGCAGGCAGGGCGTCCAGCGCGTCGACCAGTTCCGCCATGTTGTGCCCGTCGATGGTGACCACGTTCCAACCGAAAGCTGCCCACTTGTCCGGGTAGGGCTCAAAGACCACACGTTCCTCCGCGAAACTCGTCATCAGCTGACGGTTCCGATCGACGAACGCAACAAGATTGCCAAGTTTGTTGCTGCGGGCAGCCATTGCTGCCTCCCAGACGGATCCTTCACCGGTCTCCCCGTCACCGAGCAGGCAGAAGACTCGGTGCGGTTCACTGCGGCCGCGAGCACTCATGGCCATTCCGACGGCCAGGGGCAGGCCGTGTCCGAGAGACCCGGTGGAGCACTCCACACCAGGCAGCTGCACTTTGCACGGGTGCATGCCGTACGCGGAATCAAGTTGGCCGTAGGTCTCCACAATTCCTTCGTAGGAAAAGAACCCCCGCATTGCCATTGCTATGTACATGCAGACAGCCGCGTGGCCCTTGCTCAGAACGAAACGGTCCCGCCCAGGGTTGCCGATGTCCGCGGGGTCGACGTGCAGCCCATAGTGGTAGAGCGCTGTAAAAATATCCGCGGAGGACAGGTCACCCCCGATATGCACGGCACCCTCGTACGTGCCGCACAAATGCAACAGCTTCGACCTCAGCTCAAAAGCGAGGTCCTCCAATTCCTTGACGGTATGCGGGCTTTCACCCCGCCGCAGCGTTAACTGGCTCATCTCATGCCTCCTCATTGAATGACACGGATGCCGATGTACCGCCTTCTCGTGGCGTTTTCATCGACTCGATCGTGGTCAGTGAGCCGCTTTTCCGGCTCCAACGTGATGAGACTAACAAAGTGTGGTTTACCTGTAAACAAGTACACCGTTAAACTTGTTACTGTTGCCTGGCAGTGGATTCCCGCATGGCGGGTTCACGACATAATCGTTTGACAGGCACTAGGACGGGGAACCCTGCGTGAGACAATCCATCACTACCGGCCCTTACTCGGCAGAAGGAGGGTCATGACCACCGAAAAGGATGAACGGCCGCGTTCACTCGCTCCACCCGAAGCCGTCACGGATCCGCTTGAGGTGTCCATAGATCCGGAGAACTTTACGCCAAGGCTTCTTCACCTGCTCTCCAACTCCCTTGTGTGGCGGGAGTCCCATGAGATGCGGCGGAACTTCGGGCTTGGCACCAACGATTGGCGGGTCATCTCGGCCCTAGCGAGCCGCCCCGGCGCATCCGCAACGGAGGTGACGGAATTCCTTGGGCTCAATAAGGCGGTCGTCTCCAAGAGTGTGAATACTCTGCTCAAGCGTGACCTCCTTTTGATGATCGATGGGCCTCGCGGCTCGAGGCCCATGTATCTGACCAAGGCGGGAGCGGAGATGCACGATGCCATGCTGCCCATCTCGATGCGGGGACAGGAGATTATCCTGGCCGACCTCTCAGACAGCGATGTCGACCGGCTCAATCACTTGCTGCGCCGCATGCTCGAGAAAGCCCGGGACTTGCAGACTTTCGAGAACGGGGCATAGCTCTGCCCCGGGACTACGTGCCTCTAACCGCTGCCGTCGTTTTGGACGTGTGCAAGTTATTTCGATACGCAAAGAGGCTGGCGCTACCCGGATAAGGGGAGCGCCAGCCTCTTCGCTCGGCGAGATCAAAAGTGCGTGTCGCCCGGCCACTGCGGAAGGTGAGCCCTAAGGCAACGGCGCGTGACGCCCTCGCACTGAAGTAAAAACCCGCGGCCGCAGGCCGCGGGTTTCGGCAAACTCAACCACCGCCGATTACTGGGTAGTCAGGGTGAACGTGGCTGCCTTGTCGCCAAAGTCGTCGGTGACCACGATGGTGGTGGGGCCCTTCTTGACGTCGAACACCACCACGCCCTGGCGTGCATCGCCGGCGGCGACTTCCTCGGTGGGCAGGCCGTCAAGCCCGTCCTCCAGGTAAATTCCTTCGCCCTCGTTGCCGTCGGCGTCGTAGGCCTCGAAGTTTGAGGAGCTGGCCAGGCTGGTTCCGGTCAGCGTCTCCCAGGAGACATTGATGGCGAGGAAGCCTCCGTTTGCCGGCTTCATGTAAGACATCCCGGGAATCTCCTGAGTGTAGATGGCGTCGATGACGCCCACCTTCACGGTGTTCCCATCGGAGACGGTGACGGTGAAGGAGGTGTCATCACCGGCGGTAACGGAGGGCTGTGATGCCGCTTCGCTGACCTGGGGATCGGCGGCCTGGGTGACCTCGGGTGAGGATTTTCGCAGCTCCTCCAAGGCGCTGTTGGCCAGGGCAAAGGACATCACGGTGTACAGGATGCCGACAACCATCCCGACGAGCCAGACGGCGGCGGTGATGATCCAGGCCGTCTTCTTGTTCTCCGGGTAACCCTCCAGCGGCAACCCGTTCTTGTCCCGCATGTTCCAGGTCAGGATGATGATCAGGTCGATGATGGACCAGATGCCAAAGCCGCCCATGGTCAGCAGCTTGGCGATACCGGTGCCGATCTTGCCGAGGTAGAAGCGGTCCACACCAAGGCCGCCCAGCAGGAGGGAGAGGAGCCAGGTAACCACGAAGGACTTCCCCGGGGCGGTGGCATAAGGAGGGTGTCCATAGGCGCCCGGCTGGTATCCGCCCTGTTGTCCTCCCTGGTACGGTCCGCCAAAGCTGGCAGGTGCGGTGGGGATGGGTGGAGCTGAGTTTTCATTCACCCGTTGAACGTACTGGAGACGGCGAAGAACGGCGATGGGCAGAAATGCCCATCGCCGTCGTGCGTTCTCTTCAGACGTCAGTGCTGCAAAGCCCGGATTCCCGCCTCGCGGACGACCGCCCGGTAGTATCCCTTGGCGTAGCCGGTTTCAGTGGGGTGGAAGCCGGCGTCACTTCCGGGCAAGTGGATCCAGGGTGCCGGCGAGCCGATGCCGTGCCCGTCGAACTCGTCGGTGACGTCGACGTACACCGTCCCGGAGACCTGCCTGGCCGCCTTCCTGATGACCTTGTTCAAGGTGTCCGTGCCCTTGTTGAAGACCTTGGCGGCCTCGTCCGTGATGTAGGTTTGGTCGCCGAATTCCGGGGAGAACTGGTACGGATATCCCAGCGCGACGATCGTCGCGTTGGGGGCCTTGGCGCGAATGGCCGCGTAGGCATTGGTGAGGGCGGCCAGAACCTCAGTCCTAGCAAGTGCTTCGCCAGCTTTGACGGCCTGCTTGCAATCGTGCAGCAGGCTGGGCTTCAGGCAGGCTTCGAGAATGCTCTGGAAGCCGACGTCGTTGCCGCCGGCGGTGATGGTGACCAGATCCGTTTCAGCATTCAGCCGGCCGGCGGCCGACGCGACATCGACCTGGAGGGGAACCATCGCGGCGGTCCAGCCGGCGCAGGCGGCGTTGGCTGCCAGTTCCACGTCGGGCCGGTCATCCAGCACGTCCACATAGCTCGGCGATGCCTGATAGCACGGCGCCGGATTAACGGGGTAGAGCGGGGAGACGCTGACATTCGGCGCGCCGATGCCTGACGTGTAGGAATCGCCGAAGGCTACGTAGTCCAGTGTTTCGGATTCATGTGCGGCTGCTGGCGCGGCTATGGAGCCGGCCACCAGTGCGGTGGCAGCAACGGCCAAAGTCGCGAGGCGCCCCGCAAACTTCCTCATGGTTCTGTCCCTTCGCTTTCTGTCCGGGTTACGGCAGATGCCCTGACGTTCGTGGAGAACGATGTCCCACAACTACTTCCAGCGGCGTTACTGCGGCGTTACCGCTCATCCTGTTTGAGATCGGCGGGGTGAACGTCGCCGTCGGCTTTGGGAGAAGCCCTGTCCACGAGAAGGAGCCCGGCGCTACCATTAGTCCCTGGTTTAAGGAGGCGCGTGATGCTCGACGAGGCGGACCTCATGCAGGCCCTGCGGCGTCACTGGGAGTACTCAGGCAACGACGAGGACGTCGCCCATGAGATCTACCACGACGACGCGGTGCTGGAGTTTCCCCAGTCCGGGGAACGTTTCGAGGGCGTGGAGAACTTCCGCGAATGGCGGCGCCAGTATCCGGCAAAGCTCAAATTCCACACCCGGAGAATCAGCCACCGGGCCGACCTGGTGGTCGTGGAGAACCTGATCAGCTACGACGGAGGCCCCTGGATGTTCTCGGTCAACATCCTGGAATTCAGGGACGACCGGGTTGCGCACGAGCGGATCTACATCATGGACGGGTGGGAGGCAGCAGAGTGGCGCGCTCCATGGCGGTCCGATGTGCCTGCAGACGAGCCCCCGCCGCCAGTCCGCTCCTGACTAGAGGCGTACGACGGCGGCGCGCACCGCCGTCGTACGCCTACAGCTGTTTCAGGGAGCCTTCAGGATTGGTTCACCGGGCTGATGCCGCGGGTAGCCAACAGGGCATCCAGCTCGGCGGCCTGGTGTGCTTGAAAGGCCCTGTCCGCGTTGGCGTTTGTGCTGGCGAGTAGAGGCACGTCGAGGCTGGCGTTGCATCCCCGGCAGCGGATCTCGTCTGTCCACGCCCAGCTGTACGCCGCGTGCGCTTCCCGTACCCGCTGCATCGCTGTGGTGATGATTTCCGTCTTGGCCGCAAAGTGCGCCGCGTCCTCGTTGCTGAGGCTGCTACCAATTTCGATGTCGATGCTCATCGTCGCCTCTTTTCCGTTTTGTCCGGATGGTGGAGTCGACAGTAATGGCTGTTGCGCGGCGAAGGAACGACCGGAAGGTTACGGTTGGTTAACCCTTTGAGCAGTGCTGCCATCGTAGGCAGGAGAAGAGCCCCGCTTCGAGTCCCTTGTCCGCAGGGCTCTTCGCTCGTTGTTCACCTGGGAGGCCGGAGCTCTAAACCGGCGGCTCCCCAGATGGGCTCGCTTCCGCCGGTAAGATGTGCCGGGTGATGGGAAACGGCGGGCGCAGGTATGAGTGGATCAAGTACGCCGCACTTTTCGTGCTGGCCGTGGCCGCGTTCGGGGTGGCAGCGATCGCCCTGATGGGCCCGCGCGGCGTGGACGAGGCCGGTCCTGTCCCTTCGACCACGTTGGCCGCCACTGCGACGGCTACTGCGTCTGCGGCTCCCACACTTCCGGCTCCCACCCCCACGGCTACTGCCACCGCGCCGCAACCGGGGATTGAGCTGCCGGCCGAGCCCGTCCTCCTTGTTATGGGGGATTCGTACACGGCCGGTGTTGGTGCAGACCAGCCGGACCAGGGGTGGGCGAACCTCGTTGCCGGGCAGCTCGGATACCCGACCAACATTGACGGCGTGTCCGGCACCGGTTTTGCCTGGGGCGGCGGCGAGCAGGACCAGCTGGCCGGCGAGTACGAAGTCCGCTTGCAGGAAATTGCCGCAAACCCCGCCTTCGTGCCCAACGTCCTGATTCTGCAGGGCGGACAAAACGACTCCCAGATTGCCAATACTGAAGAAGTCACTGCTGCCACGGCTCAGACCATCGAGGCCGCCCGCAGGTTCTGGCCGGGCGTCCAGGTGGTGGTGCTTGGGCCGTCGGCGCCCCAGCCCCTCGCGGAGGAACTCCGTGGCGTGAACAGCGCCGTCCGCGCCGGTGCCGCAGCTGCCGGCGCTCCATTCATTGACGCCCTCGAGTCGGGTTGGTTCACAGCCGCCAACAGCCCGGGATTCGACGCTGACGGCGCCCACCCGAACTCCGCCGGCCACGCCTACATGGCTGACAAGTTCCTGGAGGCTTGGGCCACGCTGGTGCAATAAGCCAGATGCCTCCGCGGGGACCAGTTGCCGATCGGTCCTGCTAAGGTCCCCCACTTCGAAGCGCATCCTGCCAGCCAGCCTGTCGGGTCCCAGTATGGTCAAGGAGTGATGGCAGCGGTGGGAGCCTCTTCCGGGTTCAGACGCATCCACTCCGGGTCGACCGGGTCCATGTCCGGGTTGACCTTCAGCAAGCGGATCTGCTGGCCAACAGGGCCCCACGCCTTGACTAACTCGCTGTGTGAGAGAGCGGCATGCGCTTGCGGAGCGTTTTCTATCCCTAGGATTTCTCCTCCCACGAACACCTCCATGGCACGGCCCGTGAAAATGTAGTCAACGTCTTTCCACCCGCCGGGCAAATGTTCCGCCTGCTCCAACGGGTCCCGGTCCAGCTTGAAATGCCAGAGCGGACCGGACCAGCCGTCCGAGCTCCACCCCATGTCCACCAGCTCGTTCCATGCGTTGTCGTCAGTAAGAATCGTCGTGTCCCGAGGAAGATTGGAGTCGATATAAGCCAGCGCCTCCTGGTACGGCACGTTCTGGTTCTCGGTCACTGCGCGGAACGATTTCGCGGCCCAGGACGGAGCCACAGCGAACACAGAGGACGCGACCAGGCCCGCCACGACCGCACGACCCGTCCACTTGACCGCCCCTCGAGATCGAAAGCTTGCAGTGTGCCAGAGCTTCCAGGCGAGGTAAACGATGATCAACGCGAAGAACGGCAGCGGGGTGATGATGTACATTCCGGGGATGTAGCCGCCGCGCAGCGCTACCACGAGGTAGACCACTGGAACGAGCGCGATGCCGCGCGACTGTCGGAAAAACAGCCCCACGAAGCTCAGCAGCATCCCCGCGGTGACGAGGTACGGATCGAGCCCCAGCCACCCCTTCAGTATGTTGTTCGCACCCGAGCCATCCGTGAACATAAAACCCGCACTGCCTCGGCCGTGGAGCTGCCAAACTATGGTTTCCCAGAGCGAGACGTGCCCGGGTCCCGGGACCAGTTCATTCTTGATAATTGCGAACAGCACCCAGCCGCTGATCACTAACGCCCCGGTTCCCAGGAACCCAACGAAGGAGAAAGCACGAGTCCGGGCCCATGAGGATACCCACAGGGCTACCAGGGCCGCGGGCAGAGCCACCGCCGCGGTCTCCTTACTGAGGACGGCAACGCCGAAGGCAGCTCCAGCCGCAATGTGGTACTGGAGCTTGGGCTTACCCGTGACCAGTGCGAAGCAGGCGAGCAGCCAGACAAGGGCGATGTTGTCCAGGAAAATCTGCCGCCCCAGATTAATCGTCATGGGAGACAGCGCCCAGACCAGCGGAGCCACGAGTGCAACGTACTTGGGCAGCCCCACGTTACGGGCAATTTTGTACATCAGCGCAGCGGAGATGACCGCGATCAGGGCCATCACTCCGCGCCCTGCAGTTTGAACTGGGATGTCGTCGCCGCTCCAGAACCACTGCAGCGGCGTAAGCAGTACGGCCAGCTGGATCCATCCGAGCGGGGGATGGTCGTACCAGTACGTGTAGTGCGCCATGACTCCTTGATTGGCTACTGCCCAGGCCTGTGCGAAGTACGTGCCCTCATCGTCGTTGCTGAACTCCGGGTATCCGTGAAGATTGACTCCGTAGAGGACTGCAACGAGTGTTAGGACCAGAATCAGCGGTATTGCTCTGAGCAGCCGGTAGCTCCAGCGATGCGGATCAGCCTGCTTTGTCTTAGAAGGAGGTGCCACCGCCCTGGGGACGATGGGAGTCGTGTCCTGGATTGCGGTCATGCCTTGGCCCCCTCAGCCGGAGGATTAATGATGCTGGTGGCGAAGACATTGAGATGCGTACCGGTGTGGGGAGTCTTGTCCCAAATAAAGTTCCTGCGGCGGAACCTAACCACGGCGGCAACGGCGGCGTATAGAAGCATGCCTTGGTAAAACGGAGTCGAGACGACCAGGAGGATATAGTCGCGCAGTCCGATCTTGAAGTTCATGTCACGCCCGAACTCCCGCAACACCAGGACCTCGAAGATCACAGTCAGCATCAGTGGAATGAGCGGTACGTAGGTGGTCAACACGATGCCGGTAGGAAGCGAGAACGCGATGGCAGTGAGGAACGCTATGGGCAGGAGGACCCCCGCTAGTGCCATCGCGTACTGCTGGACCAGTGTCCACCAGCCGCTCAGGCGACGCTGCCACGAGGGAAGCTTCTTCCACTCTCCCTTCGCCAGCACCTGCATAAAACCGAGGCTCCACCGGGTCCGCTGCTTGATAAACGCCTTCACCGTGGTCGGCGCCTCTTCCAGCGTTGTGAGCGCCGGATCATAAACACACACGACGTGCTTGCCCAGTGCTGAAAGCCGCACGCCGATTTCGCAGTCTTCTGCGAGGCAATTGTCATCCCAGCCGCCTACCTCTTCCAGAAGGTGACGCCACACGAAGACCGTGTTGCCCCCGAGCGGGATGAACCCGGAAACCGCGTGGCCGTGCAGGCGTGATCGGAACCAGATGCGGTACTCCAGGCAGTTGCGCAACGTGAACCAGCGACTCCGGTAATTGATGAGGTGAACCGCTCCCTGAACGACGTCCGCACCGGTGAGCTGGAATGTTCCGTCGATGTGGTCGAGCAGTCCGGGAGCGGTCAGGGATTCAGCGTCTATGATCCCGACAATGTCCCCGGTGCAGAGCTGGAGCGCGGAGTTGAGCTGACGTGGCTTGTTTTTGACGGGGTCGCTGTTGACCGAAACCTTGATGTTCTGAGGGTGCAAGGCGGCGAGCATCCGAGCACGGTCGACCGTGTCCACGTCGTCGTCCCCCACGGAGATGACGATCTCGACTTCCCTGTGTGTCTGGTCGAGGAGCCGCTGAACGGTCGCGGTCATGACCTCATACGGTTCGTCCCGGCAAGGCACGATGATCGAGAAGGAGCGTTGACTGGACACGCTGTCGGTGGCGAAGTTGGTTGACTCGTAGTTCTCAGGAGTCCGCCAGGCATGGAGCATCCACCACAGTGTTCCTACGCAGACTGTGAAGAGCAGGACCGTGCCGAGCAGCAGGAAGAAGATCAGCGCGCTCATGCGGAGACCTCTTCTACTCGGTCGCCGGCTGCACGGTGGCGTGCGTCCTGCTTCACCAGCTTGGGACGATAGACCACGCGGCTCGCGAAGAGGAATCGGGCGATGAACGCGATGGCCAGTGTTACCGCTTGGGCAAGTACTGCCAGGACGTGCATCGTTTCGACAAGGAGGATCAGAAACGGCAGACGGATAAGCGCCTCCACGTTGTTGAACAGCAGGTGCTGAGTCAGGCGGCCCTGCCATGACTGGGTGCCGTCTCGCAGGTCGCGAAACACGAACCGCTCTTGAAGCAGGAAGTTATGAAGGATGGAAATTTCAGCGGCAATGACTGCGGCGGCAACGTAGCCGATTGCGACTCCGTCGTGGACGAGCAGTGCCATGACGAGCAGATTTACAACGGTCCCCAGCGCTCCCACTGCCGCGAACCGGGTCATACGGCCCAGGCGGAGGCTCGCCGCTTGGTAGAGAGACAGAGGTCGGTTGCGCCAGCTGGCCTTGTTCTCTGCCGCCAAGCGCTTACTGAAGGTGAAGGGCAACTGTCGCCAGTGCAGATCCTTGAAGCTGCGTTGAGGCAGCTGCTTCATGCCGAAAATCATGGTAGCTCCCGGTGAGTTTTCGCAGTTTTGACTCCATGCAGGCAGGCTGCAATGGCGCCGAGGTCATGAGCGTTGTGCACTCTCAGCGGAGTTAGGTTGGGGTTCGGTGCTGCCATACAGGGAACAAGATCCAGGGATCAGCCCTGGAATCCCCGTGTGGACGAGCGAAAAATTGATTCGAATGGTGCGGCAGGTGGTAACCGATACCGATTTGGGCTATTAGCTTTATTGCCGTTGGCTCGACGTAAAGTCAGCGTAGATCGCCTTCAACCAGCTTCTACATAAGGTCGAGTACCTGTTTTTCACGAAGCGGATTACTTGCCTCAATCCGGCGTAGATACCGATCGCCGCCTCTTGTGTTTCCGCACGATTACTCAGGGTTCACCGATGCATCGGCATATTTTTCCTTTTAACTTTGACTCGGAAATTTGGACCGTAAAGGCCGTGCTTGCGGTTATATCCATCCGGATATCAGCGGTTAGACCGAGATTCTTTCTCACGCTCTAAATGATGGCTAAATCACCTGACTGAGCCCCTCGCGCACGGAAATCATGGCGCGCGCATGATTGTCAATGTCTTAGTCGCATTTCAATTGAGGACGTAATCTTGCGTGTCCAGCCTCCTCGTTCTGCACGGCGGACGGGACGATTCCCGGATCGCCAATGCCGAAAAAACTACATTGCCGCTGCGCAGATCATGAGGCGGCCTCCAAGTGACGCGATTGTCTCAAGATACCCCCGGGGGGTATAATCGAGCTTGTTGTCAGTGACGTGGTATGTCCCGGCCGGCGCCCTGCGCCCGCCCTTACAGCCGTCAATCCCAGCACTCATTGATGCTTCGTCAAGGAATGGAAACTGACGTGTTTGAATCTGAAAACCGCACCGAACTGCCCCTCGCCTCGGCGGCCGGCGAATGCAGCTGCTGCTCATCCGCACCTTTCACCTCCCGCACTGGCACCGGCGACGTTGAGCTCACTGTTGAGGGACTGGCCTGCGGGCACTGTGTGCAGACTGTCGAGAAGGCGGTCTCGGCGCTGGCGGGTGTGGAATCCGCCTCCGTCGAGCTCGTTCCCGGTGGCCGTTCCCGTCTGGTTGTCCGCGGCCAAGCGGACGCCGTCGCTGTCCGTGACGCCGTCGTCTCTGCGGGATACACCTTTACCGGCAACTGAGCCGGCCGTACTTCGCGCTTCCCCTGCAACAACGCTCATTTCGGATGCGTGAGCAGACGCTTGTGAACTTCGGGTCCCTCGCGGCCCGCCAACTTTGAAGGACATGTTGTGACAAAAGAAGGACAGCGGCGCGGTTTGATACCGCTGCTGGTGATTGCGACCTCGCAGCTGATGCTGGTGCTGGACGACTCCATCGTGAACATTGCTTTGCCCAGCATCCAGCAGGAACTCGGAGTGGAGCCGCTGCATCTGCCCTGGATTGTGAACGCCTACATTCTCGCGTTCGGGTCCCTGTTGCTCCTCGGCGGGCGGATCGGCGACCTTTACGGACGTCGTCGCGCTTTGCAGGCAGGCCTCGCCATCTTCGTGCTCGCATCGCTGGCCGGCGGAATCGGGGTCAACAGTGAAATGCTTATCGCTGCGCGCGCCCTCCAGGGGCTAGGAGCGGCGCTGGTTGCCCCGAACGCGTTGGCACTGATCACCACCACGTTCTCGGAGCGCAAGACCCGTGACACGGCACTGTCGCTGTACGGTGCGATGTCCGGCCTCGGAATCGTGGTCGGCCTGCTCCTCGGCGGCGTGTTAACCGGCACACTCGGCTGGCGGTGGGTCTTCTTCATCAACGTCCCTATCGGGATCCTGGTCCTCCTTGGCAGCCGGAACCTCGTCGAAGCTGACCGCCACCCCGGCAGCCTCGATGTGAGGGGCGCGGTGCTGGGAACCGGCGGCATGGTGGCCCTGGTGTATGCCATCACCCGCTTTGGCGAAGATGGCTTCACCGACCCGATAGGGCTTGGGCTCATCGGCGCCGCACTGGTCCTGCTCGCGGTCTTCATCACCACCCAGGCCCGCAGCCGCACGCCGGTGGTTCCCACTGAGCTTGTTCCGGGACCGCAGCCGCGCCGGGGCCTACGCGTCCATGCTGCTGCTCGCCATCGGCCCCATGGGCACCTTTTACGTCATCACCCTCTACCTCCAGCAGGTTCAGCAGTACAGCCCCCTGCAGACCGGTGCTGGGTGGCTGCCCTTCTCAGCAGGACTCGTGGTGGGTGCAGGATCGGCGCCCAAATTGCTCAACCGGGCCGCTCCACGCTTTATCGCCGCGGCGGGCGCGCTGCTCAGCGCCGTGGCCGCGTTCTGGTTCTCCTTCATCGGCATCGACACGAGCTACTGGCTGAATCTGGCACCGGCAATGTTTGTCCTTGCCCTTGGGTTCGGACTCGGCGTCATTGCCCTGACCCAGGCCGCGGTCTACCACACCGAATCGAAGGAAGCAGGGATTGCGTCAGCCCTGCTGAACTCCGCCCAACAGATCGGCGTGGCGCTCGGTTTGGCCGTTCTGGCCGGTATCACCGCCACGGTCACCGGAAGCCCGGACCATGCGGAACTGTCGGAGGCCGGTCAGCTTGTGGTCGGCTACGGCAGTGCACTCACCGTCGCCGCCGTCCTGCTCCTGGCTGCCGGAGTACTGGCCGCCGCCACCTTGCCCTCCAAAGTGGCGGCTCAAGTGGATGGTAAGGCCGCTGCGGCTCCTTGCGCTCGTCCGGATATTCCCGTCCCAGCTCAACGAGCTTGATGTCCACTTGCCGGAAGTGCCCGGCTTCGGCGAGCCCCGCAGCTTACGGAGTTGGGTGGCCCGGTATTCGTCGCGGGCCAGCGTGAATGTATAGAAGGTGAAGGCGGAGGCAGTGCCGCTGTTGATGCGCCAGCACGTCTTCTCGGACTGGGTGAAAAGATAGCTGACCAAGGGAGTGATCCAATCGGCTTTCGATCCACCCTGTTCCGTGGAGGCAGTCTCGGCGATCAGGCTTTGTTTTACAGTGGCAGCGGGCTCTGCAACCTGGGCGATATTGGGGCTCGGGGATGTTAGCTTTCGTTCGCGTGAATATCCGCAGCAAGGTTTGCAAGGTGTTCCGTTGGTTTTATTCCTAACTCAATCTGCAGATTGGTTCTGAAAGCTTCAAATGTGCGCAGGGCTCGCGCCCGATTCCCAGCCTTCAGCTCAGCGCTGATTAGCAACGCGACTGCGCTTTCATGCAGCGGCTCAAGTTCGAGCGCGCTCTCCGCAGCCTCAACGGCCCTGTGAATTTCCCCCTCTTCCAGCCAGCGGTGGGCCAGCATAAGGAAGGCGCGCAGCCGAACTTTCCGTAAACGCTGTTGCTCCTGAAAGACCCAATCGTCGTACCAGCCTGGAAGCAGATCTCCGCAGTTCAACCATTCCAAGCAAGCTTCGTCAGATAGTGCAGCGCCGGGTGTTCCAGTCTCTTTTGCCCTCCTGACTAGCTCGTGCAGGTCGACAGTGACGCGGTCGGACAATGACAGTATCTGGCCTTCATTTACTAACAGCCCCGGCACTTGGCTGGAAATCAAATGGACGGAAGTACGAAGGCTTTCCATGGCACGAGCTTCAGGGCGCTCGGGCCACAAGAGTCCGCTGTAGTAACGACGGGGACGTGTGCCATGGATGGCGAGTGCAGCTATCAACCGCTGTTGCCGCCAGGCGACTCGAACTTCGGTCTCGTCCCGCCACAACTGCCAACAGCGGAAGAGGCTGAGCTTGAACTCGCCGTCATTGCCACGCTCCGTGCTTGCACCCGCAGGGCTTGATCCGTTCCTTGGGACCATAAGAAGTTCGCGTGAGTCCGGATAACTTCCGGCTCCCCCCACTGGGTGCCGGCGCTGGTAAGTATTGTCTACACTCATGAGCTTTGCGCACTTGTTTTGCCGTGGATAATCCGTGCGGTCCTGACCTCTTCGTTTTGGGCGAGAAGGAGCGGGATCATTTGAGCAGGCGGCCGGGCGCGCCCGACATAAAGCGCCGGGGGGCTCTGGCTGAGGCCATTGGTCAGTCCCATAACGCGCCTCCGTGCCGGGCTTTGGCAGAGCGCCGCTGGACTCGATTGCGCCAAATAGTGGTTCTCCCTCCACTCCGGCGCCGGCGAAAGGTAAAGGGCAAATCACGCACGCACGGGCCATGACGTGCGAAAACCTTGAAGCCGCGGGATGGCGGCTGCTTCATACCGAAAATCATGGTGGCTCCTGGTGACTATTCGCTGCTTCTCTCCAGACACGCATGCCGCACTGGCGCTGAGGTCGACATTAGGTGCTCCAATGCACCACCCCGAGATCAGTTGTGTCAGGTTTGAAGTACCGCCCGCCATGTAGGGGCAGGGTTTAAAGGGCGTTAGCCCCTGTCGTGGCGTAAACCGCGAATTGCCATCTGCCCGAACTAGCGGTCGTGGCCATTGCCGCTACGGGTCTTTTAGTTTTACCGCCGTTTGCTCGACGGTGAACTCAGCCTAGGTTGCCGCTAGTGGACATTCACAGAAAAGTGAGTACTTGTTTTCAAAATACGGGGCTACTTGGAGTTGCTCTTCAGCCCCTAACGAGCCGTCGGCTAAACTTCCTCTCGCCGCGTCCGCGGCCTTTCCGGGCCTGGACGAGGGCTGCCGGAGGCTCACCTTGTCAATTCTTGTGTCGGCAGGCGGGATCAGGGGGCCAGTCGCCGCGGCAGAAACCGCGTGCTGACGGGATACTCCTGGTGCAGTTACTCAGTCGGATGACGTGCCGGCCGCAGCCGCCGTGAGTAGAATCTCGGTTACCAAAAGCGTTAACCACTGAACGCGCTGTCATGGGCCGTGCACCTTCTTGAAAACTACGGAGCCACAAATTACCAATCGGTCATACTGGCCTTGCATTCCTCTTGATGAATTCTTGAGGCTTTCGACTTATTTCGCGGAGAAGCGTCATTTTTCTCGCTTCTGATAGCTCCCATCCAATTCCACTTGCCAAGCGCGAGCGTAGTTTCGACAGGCTCGACCACCGACTCCCAGGCTCAACCACCGGCACACCCGGAGAATGAACTATGGATGACGCCCAAGCCTTGGATCAGAAGCAGTCCCTGCCCGACCGGCTGCAGTTCGTCCGCGTGGTGGCCTGGCTTATGGTGGCCGTGTCCGCCGTCGGGCTCTTCGGCATCACCGATCTCATGACCCTCCCCGGCTGGGTGGACCAGCGCTACGTCTGGGCCGTCTCGCTGGAAGCCAGTTGGGGGAGCCTGATGACGTTCATCGTGGCAGGGTCTTACGCCAGCATCGCCCTGAACCCGCGTGACCCCTGGCCCGGAACATTCCTCTTGGCCGTGGCGGGCATGGCGCTCGTACTGTGCACCATTTTCGGTGCTGACAGCCGCCCGCTGCCGTTGGCGCTGATTGTCGCCGTCCCGGCCATCGGACTCCTCTATTCTGCGCGGAAGGAGATCGAGTCGCCCAGCCGTTCCCTGCTGCCAGGTTGGCTGCACCTCCTGATGGGGGCAGTTGGAGTGCCGCTGTGGCTGCCGTACTCGGTGCACGCCCTTCAAATGTCCAGGCTCGAACCGAATGCAGGACACGACACCTGGGGGATCGAGCACTGGCCGGTCCAGGGCGCCGCCGGCATCACCATCATGGTCGCTGCCCTGATCATGGCCTGGTGGGGCCAGGGCCGCCCGCTTCTGAGGGTGAGCATCAGCCTGTCCGCCGTCTATATAGGAGTGGCCATGCTCGCCTACCCCGACCGGGCAGGCGCTATGGAAACCCCGATGTGGGGTGTGGCAATGGTCCTGTGGGGGACGGTCCTGGCGCTGCTGCCCGCGAACGGAACCACAGCCAGGCCGCCAAGGCAGTCCGCACGATAGCCCACGCGGCCGCCAACACCAGGGCGGGCACAATGAACAGCCCGGCGTCCGGGACCGTGCGCACGATGACCGGCAGGTCGGCGTCGAAATGGTTCGGGATGTAGACCAGTCCCAGCCACAGGATGGCTGCGTCCAGCAACAGGGGCAGAACCCCGACGGCTGCGATCCGGCGTCCCGGAACCGGCCGCCCGCTCCGTCCCCACCTGTACATCGCGCGGCCCACGAAACCCAGCGACACGAGCTCCGCGAGGAGGGCCAGCAGTGCCACCGCCCAGCCGTATTGCTGAAGCGGCTCCTCCCGGATTTCCGCCGGTACGGGAGCCTTGCCGTGAAGGATCCGCAAAATGTTGCTGTCCATGGCGCGGGCCAGGGAAGCAGTGGACTGGCTGGCGCCGTTCACCAGCAACACGACGCCCAGGCGCTCGCCGGGAACCATGGCCAGGAACGACTGCGTATTGGACCACGAACCGGTGTGTTCCAGCACAAGGGGCAGGCCGTACCACTGCTCCCTGGGCGCCACCGGGTCCAGGGCCTCCCACAACGGCCGGCCGAACCATGCCATCGCGTACGAGCTGAAGCTGTCCACCGTGACCGTCGGTTTCAGGAGCGCTGCGGCGGATTCGGGGGAGACGATCGCCCTGCCGGCGTACCGTCCGCCGGAAAGTTCTGCGATCAGCAGGCGGCTCAGATCCTCGGCCGAGGAGTACATGGTGGACGAGGGCGCGCCCATTGAGGGGACCGGCATGTCAGCCGGATGCCAAACGGCGCTGAACCACTGGTAGTAACCGTGGGCTGCCCCGTTGGCCGCTGCGTAGTCGGCAGAGGCGTGGCTATCAGCCATCTGCAGGGGCGTAAAAACGTAGAGCTTCATGTACTGGGCGAAACTTTCACCCGTCACCGACTGCACCAGCAAGCCCAGGATGTCGTAGTTGAGGTTTGAGTAGGTGAAGTTTTTGCCCGGGTCATCAACGAGGACCGCGTCCGACAGGTCCCTGACACCCCGCTCCAGGGACTGGGGGCTGCGGTCATCCGCGGCCTGGTAGGCGCGGCCGTCCCGTTCCGAAAAACCCGCCGTGTGGTTCAGCAGGTGGGCCACGGTAATTTGTGCAGACTTTGTCTCGTCCGCGGTGCGGAACCACGGAAGGTAGCTCTTCACCGGCGTGTTCAGGTCCAGCAGGCCGGCGTCCACCTGCTGCATCACGGCGACGGCGGTCAGCGCTTTGCTCGTTGAGGCGAGCAGCACCGGCGTCTGCGGGGTCATTGCGCGGCCGGAGGCGTCAGCCACGCCGAACGCGGCAAGGTGGACCAGCTGGTCACCCTCCACCACCGCCAGCTGAACCCCCGGCAGGCCCAGCTGCTCCATCTGTTCCTGCAGGTACTGGTCCGCGGCCTGGAACCGGTCAGCACCTATCTGCGCAGTGGCGGCGGGCGGGTCCTTGACGTCCACCTGGGAAGCAGCGATCGCCCCCAAGGCGATGACAACGGCAAGAGCCACCCGAACGACGACGGCGCGTGCCGCCGTCGTACGTGCTTCCACACGCCAGACCACCGGGGCTGTTTAGAGAGTCTCGGGAATCGGGCGTCCCGGAAAAAGTGTGGCGTACTGTCTCCGGTACATGCCGCGCCCCACGAGTTTGTAGGCCAGGCGGACGGGTGCCGGGATCTCGTTGAACAGTTCCCTCCGGTCCGCGGGAGGGTTGGTGGCCAGCACCATCCCGAGGTAGGCGACCATGAACTTCTTGTCGAACTGCTTGATCCCGTGCTGCCCGATGTTCTTGTTCTCCTCCTCGGTCATCACCCTGTCCGCCACGGGCATCACCTCCGTGACCTCGCGCCGCAGGTGCACATTCAGGACTCGCGATAAGTCCTCATAGCGTGCGGCGAGGTCCGAGCCGGCTTCGAGGTCCGCGGTCTCCATCCAGCGCAGGCGGTTGGGCTCGATGTGCTCCAGCCGCTGGGTAACCTGCCGGTGCTGCTCCAGCATCTGCCCCACGTGCAGCGCGCAGGCCGGGGCCCGCTGCTCCAGCTGCGGGTACATGAGCAGGTCCTCGCCCTCGTGGTGCACGTGGAGGACCTTGTCGAAGTTGCCCAGTACTTCCCCCACGTAGGCGGCGCGGCCGGTGTCGCCGGCACTGACGGAGCGCACCAGGCCGGGCGCCTCGTCGTACGCCCACAGGAAAAAGCGATGGATGCGCCGCATGGACGCGGACCCGGTGCACAGCACGGGCCCCGGCGGAAGGGGAGCAGCGGTCTCGCCGGGCTGCATGGTGAAGAAGTCGGTCATTGGAGAATCCTTCAGCGCTCGTCATGCGAGACCCGGACCTCTCCCCGCCAGCATCGTAACGCCTGCCCATGTGCCGCACAATGGCCACTGCTGCCTGCCACTACGGTGTTTGTCGCGACGGCGGCGCGTGCCGCCGTCGTACCCCTTTATTCAAGTAGTTGGCCTTTCAAAGACAGGTACGCGATGCGCGGGTGCCGGCGCCCGGGGCTGCATAGACTCGGCGCATGGCAAATGTAATTGAGCGCAGGCACGGGCGCCGCAGAGGGCCTGGTCCTGCCAAGGGAAACGGCCAGCCTCTCGCTGTTTTGGGCGTCGTCGTCCTGATGATTGCCGCGCTGGTCACCGCTTACGCCCTGATGCGATAGTCGAGCTGATGCACGTCGTACTGCCGGCCCCGGATGGGCAGGATTTCGATTGCCCGCATCAGTTTGTGGGACGTTGTGACGCGTGCAGCGGGTCATTAGCGGGACAGGGGGCGCTGGGTGGCTCCAGCACTTTTGATCCCTCCCACAGTGGTCCCTCGGCCGTCACGGAAGCTCCGGGCGCAGCGTAGCGTCCTGGGAGGAAGGCGTACGACGACGGCCGCGCGCCGCCGTCGTACGCCTCGCCGTGGAGGTTCCGCCCAGCCTTCACCCAGCGCAGTTACCGGAACGTTATATATGCTTGCTGAGTGGTTTTTAGGTCAAGCAGCGGAATTTCATCAGTCAACGAACGCGCGGGAGCCCCTGAAACGGGGCTGATATCAGGGCGCCAGCATGCCCTGGACGGGCTCCGCACCATCGCCGTGGCGGGCGTCTTTTTCTTCCATACGGCAACGGAACTCATCCCCGGCGGGTTCATCGGTGTGGACGTCTTCTTCACGCTGAGCGGTTTTGTGATCACCCTGCTGATCCTGAAGGAACGCCTCGCCACCGGAAGGCTGCGCCTTGGTGTCTTCTACGCCAAGCGGCTGGCCAGGCTGTGGCCCGCGCTGCTGGCGCTGTGCGCTGTGATCCTCGCGGTGGGGCTGCTCTTTCCCGCGTCCGGGTGGGGCGGCCAGGAAGGCTTCGTCCTGCCGGCCGCCGGGTACGTCATGAACTTGGCCCACTTTGGCGTGTTCGGCAACTCCATCACCGGGGAGACCCTCGGCCCCACCTGGACCCTCGCAGTGGAGGAGCAGTTCTACCTGGTGTGGCCGCCACTGTTCCTGCTGATGCTCCGGTTCTGGAAGCTGCGCACCGTCACTTGGGTGACGGCCGGGCTGGCCGGCGCCTTCCTGCTGGAACGGTTCGTGCTGGTTGCACTCGGCGCGCCGCTGGGCCGACTCTACAACGGGCCGGACACCAGGGCCGATGAGCTGCTGATCGGCTGCGCGCTGGCCCTGCTGTTCACCTGCGTCCGCCGTGGCTCAGGACTCCACTGTTCCCTGCAGGCGGCAGCGCGGTGGGGCGCCCCGCTCGTGGCCGGCATCCTGGTGGCTGCGGTGTTCCTGCTGAAGGAACCGGACACCCCCGGCCCGTGGTTCAGCGTTTTTTGGACGGCCGGACCCACTGTGCTGTCCGTGCTGGCGGCAGTTCTGATCGGATCGTTGGTCCTGCAGCCGGCCGGCTTCATGGCACGGTTCCTCAGCCACCCCTGGCTTGCCGGCCCCGGCCGGGACCTCTCCTACGCCATGTACCTCTGGCACATCCCCGTCTACCTGCTGCTGATGCCCTTGATCCCGGCGTTGACTCTCCGCATCGCGCTGGCGGCCGTCCTCACCGTGCTGCTGGCCTGCGCGTCCTTCCGCCTGGTGGAGCGGCCGCTCCGCCGCTGGGCCAACGCAAGGCTGGAGCCCGCCGTCGTCCGTCCAGCTCCTGCGGACGCGCCGGAGTGTGAACTGGTGTCCGCCGGGCGGGGGACGTAGGGTGCCTGCTTGCCCGCTGCCTGTCCTCTGCAGCGTCCTCCACCTGCGCGGATAATCTCCAGCGAATTTCTTTTGCCGAAGCACTTTACGTAGGAGGCCCGGGTTATTACAGTCAGTTCTTGTCATATCCGGATGGGCGCTGAGGGGCGTCCGGGAAGGGGGAGTGCATCACCGCTGACCGTTACCAGAAGACAAATGACCACTACGTTGAAAGCCCCTCCTAGGAGGGGCTTTCCCCTTGCCTGGGCCCCGGAGCCAAAGCTGCTTTTGCGGGTCTTTACCGGAAGAAAACGTAGAAGAGCACTGACAGGCCGGGAAACAGTGCCTGTCCAATGGCACTGGTCAGCAGGCGCTTTTCGGTGACCCACAGCCAGAAGCCCAGGAAAACGTGGCTCGCGCAGCAGAAGAGCACGATCGCTGTCCCGCCGGCGGCGTTCCCGGTGTTCACCATCCACAGGCCCGCGGCGATGCCCAGGCCAAACGTGATGTTGTAGGCGCCAACGTTCATCGCCCACATGCGTACGGCCGGAACATCCTCAGGTTTGATCAGGAAGATCCGGTAGAAGCGGCGGTCACCGTGGAAGAAAATCTCCAGGGGCCCGACGGCGAGCAGGGCCAGGGCGGTCCCGCCGGCGAAGATCTGGCTCAGCAGGTTCATCCGCGTCCTTCCTCATCCCATGGGCCGCAGGCTTTTCGTGCAGAGTACGCCGCAGCGGCAAGCGCGTTCAAGGGCTTTCGGGGAGGTGCGCGTCGTCAGAGGACCAGATTTCCCCAATGTTTTCTCAGGGTGGTTATTCCAGTCTTTTGCCATGTCAATTACACGCCGGCAGGCATTGCAAATAGGTGGAGTTGGAATCATCGGCGCCTTTGGTCTGGCGGTGCCGTTGACCTCAGTGGATGCGAAGTCGGCAAGCCGGCTGGCACCCAGCAACATGCCCAGGCCCTTCCAACGGACCCTCGAGGTGCCCACGGTGCTTGCGCCGACGCGCACCACGGTGGACCCGGACGGCCACAAGCGGCATCACTACCGCATCGAGCAGAAGCTCGGTTCGGCCAATATAGTCCCTGGCTTGAGCACACCCATCCTGGGCTACAACGGGACGTTCCCGGGCCCCACCATCAAGGTGAACCAGGGCGAACGAATCACCCTGATGATGGACAACATTCTGCCGCTGTTCCACCCGCAGTGGGGGTACCGGCTCGATACGTCCACCCACCTGCACGGTTCGGCCTCGCTGCCGCAGTTCGACGGGTACGCCAACGACCTGACCGGGCTTGGCTTCTGCAAGGACTACGAGTACCCGAACTTCCAGCCGGCACGGACCCTCTGGTACCACGACCACGCGGTCCACAACACGGCGCAGAGCGTCTACTCGGGGCTCGCCGGCCAGTACCACATGCATGACGACGTGGAACGCAGCCTGCTTCCCCAGGGCAAGTTCGACGTGCCGCTGACGGTATCCGACGCCATGTTCGCGGCCGACGGCCAACTGGCCTACGACGACAACACCCACTCCGGCCTTTGGGGCGATGTCGTCCTGGTCAACGGGGCACCGTGGCCGGTGATGAAGGTCCAGCGGCGGATCTACCGCTTCCGCATCCTCAATGCCTCGATTGCACGTTCCTACCGTTTCTCCCTGAGCACGGGGGATCCGGTGACGATGGTGGCCACCGACGGCGGGCTGATGCCCACTGCCCAGCAGGTGTCGTCGTGGCGGCATAGCGGCGGGGAGCGCTACGAGGTCCTCATCGACTTTTCCAAGTACCCGGCCGGAAAGCGCGTGGAACTGCGCAACCTGTCCAACGACAACAACGTGGACTACGACTTCACGGGCAAGGTCATGGCCTTTGATGTAACCGACGAACCGGTGGACACCTCCGGTCCGGCCGCCAAGGTCATGCCCACACTGCTCACCCCCAGCACGCCCATGAGCCTGACCCCTTCCCAGTCCGTGAAAAGCCGGCACATGCGCGTGAAGCGGGACAACGACATCTGGACCATCGGCGGCATGACGTGGGACGAGGTGGTGGAAAGCGGCTACAAGAAGGTTCTGGCTGACCCGGACCTGGACGACGTGGAAATCTGGACCATCGAAAACAGCTCCGGCGGATGGTTCCATCCCGTCCACATCCACCTGGTGGACTTCCAGATCCTCAGCCGCAACGGACGTCCGCCCTTTGCCTACGAACGCGGGCCCAAGGACGTTGTGTACGTGGGCGAGGGCGAGACGGTCCGGCTGCTCATGAAGTTTGAGCACCACCGCGGCAGGTACATGATTCACTGCCACAACCTCCCGCATGAGGACCACGACATGATGGCCCAGTTCAGCGTGGGCATCGATCCGAACGAACCCGACCCCAACCACCCCATCGACGCCTCGAAGCCGCATCCGATCAATCAGACTGCACCGGTGGAGGAACCGGGGGACGAACCTACGGATGAGCCGACACCGGAAACGCCGGAACCGACTGCCAGCGCAACCGCGACTGCCGAGCCAACGGAGACGGCTTCCGCTGCCCCCGCGGAGCCGACGGCGACAGCAACCCCGACGGCAACGAGCGACGTCCTCACCATCACCACCGCGCGGCACCGCCTTAACAAGGACTTGGACGTCACGGGAACCTCCAGGATCGACGGGGCGGTCCCCACCGGTTCAGCTTCGGTGAAGGTCTATGACGTCACGCTCGGCCGTGCCGAAACCCTGCTGGGAACCGTTCCCATCAATTCCCTGGGCAGCTGGTCCCTGTCAGCTAAACCCGGCCCGCGCCAGCAGGTCACATCCGTCAGGGCCGTGTCCAGCCGCGGCGGAACGGCCACCCGCCGGATGGATACCCGGTAACAGGTTCGAAAGCCCCCGGCGGTTTTACCGCCGGGGGCCGAACCATGCCGTGAGGGCTTCGGGGAGCCGGCCTGGGTAGCGAGGCTCCGCTCCTGCCCCTACTCTCGGGTGGCCATTTGGAGAATATCCCGTGCTACCTCATGGAGTGGTGTGCTCTCTCCACGCGAGCGGGCCAACAGCACCTCCAAAGCCTCCTGTGAGTTCAAATTCATGCGCTCAATCAGGATCCCTTGCACTTTTGAAATCATGTCTCTGTTGGCCAGGGCCTCCGCGAGTTCCTCACTCGTTCGTTGTGCAGCTTCCCGGTCCCGGATGTGGCGCAGCAAGACCGCGGCTGGGCTGGCGAGCCGCTCGATCAGGAAGACCGAGTTGTCATCAAATGACAGAGGGAGGGGGGAGTAGACCTTCAGGGCACCAATTTGTCTTCCCCTAGAGGTCAGCGGTGCGCTGAGAACAGAACGAAGGGGAAGATCCGACACCGCCGCCGTCCATGAAGGCCAGCGAATCTCTTCCCGGGTGTCCTGGATGATGATGGGGCGCTGTTCCGCCCACGCGCTGAGGCACGGTCCCTCGCCGAGCTCGTACTGCAGTTTGTCCGCTCCGAGTACGACCATATCGGTGGCACCGGTGCTTTTGCTACGGCCGCGGGAGTGGATGATTGACGCCCCGGCCCCTGCCGAGTTCGGGATCGAGTCCTTCAAAACGTACGCCAGGGACTGCACCGCCTTGGAGGCATCGTCCTCGGTGAGGAGGCCGGAAGCCATCCTCCCTGTTACTCCGGCCAGTTCATAGGCCTGTGGAAGGGCATCATTCATGGCTGTTTCTCTAACCGGACCCGCCGTATGTATGGACATGATCAAGCCGCAGTCGGGTAGCTGGAGAGGATATAGTCCGCGGCCGCCGGGCCCACCATTCGAAGCCGGCTGTCATGAACGTCGACGTCCCGGCAGTGCATTGCTGCTCGGAAAGTGACGTCCGGTTTTGCGTCTATCCCCTGCAGGACACACCAGCTGACGTACAGGCCGTAAAGGCAGTCGGCGGTCAGGGGGCAGTCCGTGTCAAATTCAGGGACGGTGGCTTCTGCAAGGAACATTGTGAAATGCGAGGTGGCCATGTCGGCTCTCTTTCCCCGGTGTGCATCTGTCCGCCAGCAGGCTCTAGCGGTACTCCTCAAGGCCCTGCACTCGGCCACAAGGGAAACGCCCCCACAAGAGTGTGACGCCTACCACCCAGAATGGACCAATCCCATGCCACCTGTCCAGCCGGCGGCGTGGACCATACAGGTTCCAGGAGAAGCCCTTCCTCCGGCTCATCCTGAAAATAGGGGGATTCCGTGCTGCGGCAGAACGCGCGTGATTTCGCCTCCGCGCGGAGCTACCTAGGTTTGTCCAATCGTTTGAGACGGATCCGTGGCCATTCGCGTTCACCAGCACAAACGCCTCATGCCTCGCTGGTTTTACCCGAGTACAGGCGGGTTGCACCCACAGGGCCTCTGAGTATCTGCTCCCAAGTACTAAGTAGCCGGACGGAAATAGCCGGTGTGGAAGCGAGTAGTGACCACTGTTGTTCGCACTTTTTTCCGCCAATTCAATGGAAACCAGCAGTACTCAATTACTTGGGGGGCACAGAGTGACTATTTTGGAGATGGCGAAGAAGAGCGGCGGCCCGGAACTTGTTCCCGCATCACAGCAGGCGCCGGTGCTGACGATTTCGGTTTTTGGTCCGTTGACCATTCGGCGGGGAAACACCGAGCTGGGCGCGAATGACCTTGGCGGGCCCAAGCCCCGGCAGGTGCTGGAGATCCTGTTGTTGAACTTCGGCTCGGCGGTGTCCAAGACCCGCATCATGGACCTGCTGTGGGGTGACAATCATCCGTCGGTGGCGTTGCCCACGTTGGAAAGCTATGTCAGTGTCCTGCGGCGGCACCTGCAGCCGGGGTCCGGCCGGGGCGGGCCGCTGCGGACGGTCACCGGCGGCTACGCGATCGACCGGTCGCTGGTGGACCTGGACCTGAACCGGTTCGACACACTGACCAAGCAGGCCAGCCAGGCCGACGCGCCGGCAGCGCTGGCACTGCTCACCGAAGCACTCGAGATCGCTTCGGCCCCGCTGCTGGGGGATGAGTTGCTGCCGGCCTGGGCCGAGGAGGAACGGGCCCTTCACGCAGCCCGGGTCAGCATGGTCCGGGTCCAGGCGGCTGAGACTGCGCTGGCCGTGGGGGACCTGGGCAAGGCTATTGTGTGGGGCGGCGCGGCGGCAAAGGAAGATCCCCTGAATGAGCGGGCCTGGACGGCCCTGATTCTGGGGCTGGAACGCAACGGCGAGAAAACAGAGGCGCTGCGGGCGTATGACCGTTGCCGCAAGGTGTTGGATGAGGAATTGGGCTGCGCGCCCAGTCCGGCGCTAAAGGAGGCGCACGCCCGGCTCCTGACCAGCACGGCAGCAGCGCTCGGGCCAGCCGAGACCCGAAGCCCCATCCACGTGGTCAGCGGGGCCGGCGCCATTGCGCCGGTGGCGACAAAGCAGGAAACCGAACGGCTGCGAATTCTGATCGTTGATGACCACACCACCTTTTCGGACCTGCTGGCTGGAGCACTGGACCGGGAACCGGACCTGAAAAGTGTGGGGGCGGCGAAGTCGGTGGAATCCGCGGTGACCATGTTCCGCGAGCTGCAGCCCGACGTCGTGCTTATGGACCTTCATCTCACGGACGGGTCGGGCCTCGAAGCGGCCGGACAAATCCTCTCGGAAGCACCTGGGGCACGGGTCATCATGCTCACCGGCAACCCGTCACAGGAAGCCTTGGGCGAGGCTGCCCGGATGGGTATTTGCGGGTTCCTCCCGAAAGACGGCGGGTTGGGAGTCATGCTGGATACCCTGCGGCACGCCCATCCCGGCAACATGATCGTCCACCCGTCGCTCTTTGCGGGCCTGGTGGGTGCTGCCTGACCCTACCGGTTCATCGTTTGAAATGAACGGCGGGAGCACCGCCCGGGAGGTCGTCGAGGATGGTCTCCGCCACGTCCTTGGGATAGGCGTTGTTGTGGCTGGAGGCTTCGACGAGGATGCCGAATGCCTCGTCATAGGAGCAGCGCTTCCTTGCCATGATCACGCCACAGGCGACATCAATGGAGGTCCGGCCCTTTATGGCCGAACGCAAATGATGCGCCGTACTTAATGCCTGCCTGACTTCATCGGCTGCCACCAAGCTCGTGGCGGCCACTTCAGCGAAGGCCATGGCTTTGCTCAGAACTTCAGGAGTAAAGATGGCGCCCTTTGTGGCAAGGAGCGTCATCGCGCCACAGTGTCCGGCTGCCAGTTGCAGCGGCACTGATGCTACTGACTGATAAACGGACATCCGTAACCGTTCCCGGTACGCGGGCCAGCGCGTACCTCCAGAGGCGGCGTTGACGACGACAGCCAACCGCCCGCCCAGAGCCTGCGACACGGGCCCCTCACCGGACTCTTGGTCCCATGCGGCGAGGCCGGCGGCACGGTTGGAGTTGCCGGCGGTCAACGGGACCTCTTCCGGACGGACCAGGGTCACGGCACAGTCGAAGGCGTGGCCGGTAGCCTCCAGAAGTGCTGACTTAGCCGTCAGGGCGAGTAACCATAAGGAGTCATGCTCAGTATCGGCATGCACATCCAGCATGAACGTCGCGGGGCTTTCCCACCACTTATCCTGCGAGAAAGTCCCATCCCGGGCCGGCCCTGAGGATGCCGGGGCCGGTGACTGCCAGCGGGACCACGCTGTCCCGCTGCTGCCTCCGTCACCGACCCCTGCCTGATACCGTGCACCGTGCACGTTTAGCTCACTACTCATAACCTGCCCCCCATGACAGTCAGAATGCCCTCAGCAATACTTCTGGAGACAGTACCGGGGGGCCAAGGCGGAGCACACGAGTAGTGTGTACTCTATTTTCGCTCCGGCGGAGTCCCTGGAGGATGCGTTCGTGCGTCGGGGGAGCACGTGAAGGGCCGTCCTCCAGTTGGCCCAGGAATCAAGTGAATTTGAATTTGCCGTTTTAGCCCCAAATTGTGACCAGAAGCACAAATAAAATTAATGCACGCTATTAGTGCTTTCGCGATGTGGCTTTTGCATGAGTTGTGAATTGTGAGTCTCAAGAAAATGCGTTGAGCAAGAATTGAGAGTATTTGATTGAACCTTGATGCCGGGTGCGGGCGAAATCTGAGATAGGGGCTATTAGCTGGGTTGGAAGGTCCGGCCGGACTTTTCGACGTCCAGTAGGAGGCCTCCTTGTCCACGGTTTTGCCCTCGGCAGCTGACACCATGGTGCACTCAGGTGTCCCTGTTTCCAGGCTGCGCGTGGTGGTGCTGGTCCCCGCGTACAACGAGGCCGCGTCCATCGGGGCGACGCTTGATGGACTGATGCGCCAGGACCGTCCTGCGGACCTGATCGTGGTGGTTCCCAACGGCTGCACCGATTCAACAGCGAGGGAAGCGCGGAAGTATCCGGTCACCGTGATGGAGCTGCCCCGGCTGGAACACCGCAAGTCCGAGGCACTGAACCGCGCGTGGGCGGAGTATGCCTATGACGCGGACGTGCTGGTCTGCCTGGACGCGGACACCGTGCTGCCGCCGAATGCGCTGGCAGCCTGGGAAGCTGAATTCAGTGGCGGGGAAGGAGTCCTTTTGGGAGGGTCCTCCTCAAAATTCACCATGCAGGATCCCGGGCTGCTGAGCCGGCTGCAGAAAGCTGAGTTTGCCACGTGGACCGATACGGCGCTGCGGCGGGGACGGACGAGCGTGCTCGCCGGTACCGGCTGTGCGATCAACAACGCGGTCCTGCGGCAGATTGCTGCCCGGGACGACCGGGAGGGGCCCTGGGTCTATACCTCGCAGGTTGAAGACTTCGAGCTGACCTACCGGATCCGCGAACTCGGCTACGTTTGCCAGGTTTCGCCGGAGGTGCGGGCCTACACGGATTCCATGAAGTCCATCAAGGCCCTCTGGGGCCAGCGGATGAAATGGCAGGTGGGCACGGTGGAGGATCTGCTGGACCTGGGGCTCAACCGCCTGACACTCCGGGACTGGGCCCAGCAGGCCATGGGCCTGCTGGGCGTCTTCCTCAAGCTCCTGTGGATCGCCGTCATGGTGCTGTCGCTGACCCTCGGCGTGTTCCAGGTGGTCCTGTTCTGGTGGCTGGTGCCCATCCTGTTCGTGGCGCTGGACATCAAGCGCGCACTGCGGATACCGCACTGGGACTGGAAAGACGTCCTGATTGCGGCCACCTTCTTCCCGCAGGAACTGTTCATGTGGCTGCGCTCCGGATGGTTCCTTGCGTCCTGGTCAGCAGTACTCACCACCAAAATCACCCGGCGGCGCATCGACCGCTGGGAAGCACAATACACAGCAGAGGAAATCAACTAACAATGTACGGAATGAACACCTCCATCCCCGCGTCCGGGGCAGCTCTGGCCTACACCGGACTCAACGTAGGGGCCGGACTGCTCACAGCGCTGGGCATCATGCTGATTGGCGTGGCCCTGATCGCCCTGGTCCGCCGCAACCCCGCAGCCCGGCCCTAACCAGCAGCAGGGACTACGACGCCCGGCGCGCCGCCAACGCAGAATTGAAGGCGGACGCCGAGGCGTCGCTGCTGTTAATGCGCCAGTCGGCTTCCTTCTGCATGTGGAACCAGACGAAGCCCATCACATCCGGCTGGGCCGCAAGGTAGGACACCAAATCCGTGTTCCACGCAGCCTTGGACCCGCCCGCCTCACTTGAGGCCGTCTCGGCGATCAAAATCGGAACTCCCGGAGCCAGCGACCGCAGCTGGGCGATTCCGGGCGCGAAGAGATCCTGCGGCGAAATCCAGCCGCTCCACGAGGCGGACGTGCCCCAGTTGTACCCGTCCAGAGCGACAATATCCACGTAGCCGGCACCCGGATAAAGGCCGGACAACTCGGTGGAGCCCCAGTAGGGAACATTCGGGCTCCACACCCACGAGACGTTCGACGCCCCGGTGGCCGCCATGACGTCGTGCACGTGGCGCCACGCCTGGACGTAGTCCCCGGCCTCGTTGCCGTTGACCCCTTCGGCCCACGGGTACCAGTCGCCGTTCATCTCATGGGCGAACCTCAGCTGCACCGGGTAGCCCCAGGCGGTCAATGCCTGTCCCCACTGGGTGATGCGGGCATCGAAGTCTCCGGCCGCAATCCTGTCCAGGGAGTAGGCGGGCTGGTCGAGCCCGCCGCCCCAGGCCCACGGCTCCCAGGTCACCAATGGCACAGCGCCACGGGCCCGCACGGCGTTCATCTCGCTGATCGGCGGCGCCTGGAGGAAATCCTTGTAGAACAGGACGCTGGACGGGCTTTCCCCGGCCAGCCGTGACACCTCGTCCAGTTCGGCACTTGCCAGCGGCCCGCCCGTGGTGGCGACTCCAAACTTCAGGGCAGCCGTGCTGACCGGTGGCAGCGCCGGGGGCAGCACCGCCACCGGCGCTGCCACAGTAAAGACCGAGGACGCCTGGACTGAAGATGTCTTTGCCGAGATGGTCAGCTTTCCTGTTGCGGTTGAAGGAATGGTGATTGCCGTGCTGAAAGCACCGGTTGAGGTAGTACGGAAGCCAAATGTGGTGGAGCCCGCGATGACCGTTCCTGAGGTGGAGACCCTGAACCCGGTCCCGCTGACCGTGACGGCGGACCCCGCAGGACCGGTGGTTGGACTAAGCGTAATCTGGGCGGTTGCCGGTGCTGCCTGCACAGGCTGCACTCCCGCAAATGTGAGGCCCAGGCCGACGCCAAGAGTGGCCGTAAGAATCTTCACGAACTTGAACACAGAGATCGGTCCCCGCAATCGTCAAGGCTGCCCCAGCAGCCGCCAGTTCCGTGCCGGCAGGCACTTCCCTGATCCTAAAGGCCGCCTATTGCCCATGTCTCAAGATCCGCTCAAGTTTCTTAGCCCGAGCCCTTTACGCGGCGGACCTGGCTTATTAAAGTCAGTTCTTGTCATAGTCCGGATGGGCGCTGTGGGGCGTCCGGGAAGGGGGAGTGCATCACCGCTGACCGTTACCAGAAGACCAATGACCACTACGTTGAAAGCCCCTCCTAGGAGGGGCTTTCCCTTTGCCGGCTGGCATCGGCCGGGCGGTGTTTATTCAGCGCGGAATACGGCGTCCCCTGAACCGGTTCAGCAGCAGAAGGACCAAGGCGACAATCACCAGCATCGGGGCCACCCCAAGGAGGAACCCCAGCGTTTCGACGGCCAGTCCCACGATGAAAAGGACCACGGCGACAACCAGGATCGCCACCACCAAAGCTCTCATCTGTCTCCGCCTCACGGTCGCAGTAATCTCCCCAGCGTACGCCGATGCCCCCGTTTCCGGCCCCCTGGATGTGCTATGCGTCCCGTTGGTTTCCGCAGGTGGAACCACACCAAAGGTTTATCCAAGGTCAGCTCCCTAAAGTGGGCGCAACTGCTTTATGGCCAGGCAAGGGGAGCTCATCATGACCGACAGCAGCGCTTCATCATCGGATCGCCCAGCAGGGGCAAGGGCCTGGCGGATCGCCGGCCGGCGCAAGTGGCCGTGGTGGGTTGGAGGCGCGCTGCTGGTGTTGGTCCCGGCACTGGTCATTGCCGGCTTCACGGCCTTGGGCGACAAGGATGACCCTCCTGCAGCCGGACCGGCGTCGTTCACAGGCTTTGTTACTGCCTCCGGCCGAGGCCTGGTCCTCAACGGGGAACCCGCCAGGCTGAAGGCAGTGAACTTTTCCAACCTGTACCACCGGAATCCGAAGGGAACCGAGCTTCTCAATTCCCAACACCATTCCGAGACGGATTTTGAGCGCGCGAAGGAGCTGGGATTCAACAGCATCCGGTTCGCCTTCGACGGGGACTGGTTCGTCGATTCGCCAAAGGTTTTCTTGGAATGGCTGGACCAAAACGTCACCTGGGCGCGGCAGCACCAGATGCGCCTGATCCTGGACATGCACACACCCATCGGGGGCTTCTGGCTGGACCCCACCAGCGACCAGGTAAGTTTCGATATCTGGGAAGACCCCCGGATCCAGCAGCAGAACGCCGATTTGTGGCGCGTTATTGCCGACAAGTACAAGGACGAACCGGCCATCGCCGCCTACGACCTGCTGAACGAACCGGTGACCACTGATGCGACGGGGGAGCAGTGGAAAAAGTTCGCGCAACAGCTGGTGGACTCGGTGCGGTCCGTGGACCAGAACCACCTGCTGGTCATCGGCGGGATTTACGGGGTCAACGGCCGCTACGGAGCCGCCGGAATCGACCAGCACTTCCTGGTGGACGACAACAACGCGGTGTACGACTTCCATTTCTACGAACCCATCAAATACACGCACCAGTACGCCTCCTGGGTGGAAGGCCCCATTCAGGACGGCGGCCGGTACCCGGACCCGAACGTCATCCTGCCCACGGGCAACAGGACCCTGCTGCAAGGAAGCCGCATCACCACCCCGGCCCTGCCGAACGGCACCTCGGACTGGGCTCCCTATGACAGCGGCATCATCGCCATCGACGACCGAAACGCGGTAGCGGCCGCGCCGCTCATGACAGTGCAGGGCGGCATGCGGGGTTCCGCCGGGTTCGACGCCGTCACCGTGACCGAGTACAGCCCGGATGGGACAGAACTGCGCAAAATCGTTGATGAACAGCTGAACAAGGACTCCGTCCTGGACTGGTACCAGTGGAGCTTCGGCGGAGATGCGGCGGCGCCGGCCGGCTTCGCACGGGAAACCACCGGGCACCTGGATGACGGCAGCCTCTCCATCAGCAATGCAACAGACCCCGCAGCCATCACAGGATGGAGCAACGATAGGCACCTGTTCAAGGTGACACCCGGCAACAAGTACCGCATCCAGGGCTTCATGCGCGGACAGGACATCGCACCGTCAGCCGGCACGGCGCCCCGCATCGGCCTGCAGCTGGACGTTTATGCCCAGTCGCCCGGAGCGGCCGGAAACGGCTTCCTCCAGCGCGACAAAACCTACCTGGCGCATGAAATGGCGAAGCACCTGAAGTTCGGCGCCGACAACAACGTCCCCATGTCCGTGATGGAATTCGGGACGGTGCGCCAAGCTTTTGAAATGGAGGGCAAGGGCGGCCAGCAATGGGTCAGCGACATGCTCAGCCTTCTGGAGGAAAATAACCTCAGCTTCGCCTACTGGGAGTACCACGGGGCCCAAATGGGCCTCTACCTCAGCGGCCAGGGCCAACCGGGCGAACCCAACGTGCCGCTCCAGGAAACCCTCCGGCGCGAGATCGGCTAGAAGACACTCCTCAACTGCCGTCGCCGTTGGCGGCGCTGATGAACTGGGCCAGCATCCTTGCCTCGC
The DNA here is from genome assembly GCF_003367205.1 of Arthrobacter sp. RT-1. Lineage (NCBI taxonomy): Bacteria > Bacillati > Actinomycetota > Actinomycetes > Micrococcales > Micrococcaceae > Arthrobacter > Arthrobacter sp. RT-1. The sequence goes on along the minus strand of NZ_QRGQ01000050.1, from coordinate 116,861 downwards.
TTGAGGTCAGGAAGACCTCAATGGGCTTGGCCTGGTTCGCGATTTCGAGGGTGAGCGTGAAGCCCTCTGACCCGGCGCTTGGGCGGGCGGACCATGTCTGCAGGACAGGTGCCATGTCCTGTCCCAACAGCACGTAGCGCTCCTCCATGTCCCAGGGGGAGCCGGCCTCGATCAACGCTTTATGCTCAGCGCAGACGAAGGCCTCGTGATAACCGGCAACGAGGTTCTGGTTCCCCACCAGGAAGGCGGAACCGGCATTGGTGCACCGCAGCACCGAGCAATTAATCATGAATCAGAGGGTAGGGAGCGGACATTGGGGAACCCTAACGGCGCAGCTTGGGGATTCCTTGTTTCGCAAAGGTTTCCATCGCCTCACTTTGTCCCGTCTGATGTGCAGCAGTCATCGGGTTCCCCAGCATGACTTTCCTCCACATGGGGGACGGTGCAGCAGACGTCCCCTTTCCAGGCGTTGATCCCCTCACGGACGGCGATCCCGGCAATGACCAGGGCCGCGCCGGCGTCGGCCCACCACCATCCCAGCGTGCTGTTCAGCACCAGGCCAGCCAGCAGCACGGCTGAGAGGTAGGTGCACAGCAGGGTCTGCTTGGAGTCAGCCACCGCAGTCCTGGATCCGAGTTCGCGGCCGGCCCGGCGTTGGAGCCAGGACAGGACGGGCATTATGGCCAGGCTCAGTGCGGCGATGACGATGCCCGGCATGGAGTGCTGTGCTTCCCCGCCGCCGGTCAGTGACCTGACAGAGTCGACGGTGACGAACAGTGCGAGGGCGAAGAAGGAGCACGAGATGATCCGCAGGGTCAGGTGCTCGCGCCGTTCCGGGTCCTGCGCGGAGAACTGCCAGGACAAGGCCAGTGCGGAGGCGACCTCGATCACCGAATCGAGTCCGAAGCCGATCAGGGCCGAGGAGTCCGCCACGGTGCCGGCCCACAGCGCTGCAACCGCTTCAAGGAGGTTGTAGGTGATCGTCGCGGCAGCCAAGAGCCGGATGCGCCGGCTCAGGACGTCACGCCGCGCCCGCGCCGGGGCAGTCCTCACGGTTTCCATAAACCCAACCTATATCCGCGCATGGGTCCGTGCGGCAGCGGATTACCTGCGGGGAGCGCAGGCCTCGGCCGGGCCGTAGTGCAGCCAGTCGGGCAATGCGGCGGTGAAGGCTTCCCGGATCTGCGCTGTCTTGGTGACCGTCCAGTCCACCCGGCCGTTGACTTCCACCTCGTCCTCGTCCCGCTCGAACCAGTTGACCATCTTCAGCTGCGGGAAGCGCGCGGCCGTCGCGGGATCGAACAGCTGGCCCCACCAGGCCTGCTTGATGGCCAGCTCGGTTTCCCCGCCGGCCGCCGGATTGAACAGCGCGGCAGTTTCCGGGATGGCCACCGGCTTGCCGTGCTGCACTCCATAGACCTCGTAGAAGTCAGGCGCCGGGGTGTCGTCCCCGTTCGCGCCAAGGTAGTTGCCGGTGAGCTGGCTGGCGAACTTGTTGGCTTCCGGCAGTTCGTTCTCACCCCAGGGAAAGGCCGAACCCCAGTGGTAGAGGGACATTCCCACCCAGTCCACCGCGTCGTCGCCGGGATAGTAGGGGGCGTAGGGGTCATCATTTGCGGTGAGTGCCCCGTCCGCGTCGGTGTCCAGCGCGGTGAAGTCCGCTGTTCCCGGCTTCACATCGAACTGACCGCCGGAGGACGGATAGCCGCCGCCGTAGTCCGGCGCCCACATCATCGCCGAACCCGGCGCCTGGGCGTGGACGGCTGACGCCAGCGTCCGGAAGGCTGCGATGTAGCGGGCCGGCTGCTGTCCCCATGGGGTCCAGTTGCCGTTCATCTCAGGTGCAAAGCGCACAAAGACGGGGACGCCGCCGTTGTTGACCGCCGCGAGGTCCCTGGCGAGAGTGGCGGCGGATTCCTCCGTCACCGCGTCGAGGCCGTTCACGGGCTCCAGGGTCAGCAGCATCGTCTGGCCGTGGGCGCGGATTTGGTCGGCGGCACGTTGCAGGTCCTCCTTCTCCTCGCCGTTGTAGGGGAAGCCGGTGGAAACTACGGTCACTGCTGGCGTGTGGCCCAGGTTGAAGGAGTATTCAGCCAGCGTCCTTGCCTCCATATCGAGGTTGACGCCGAATAGCGCACCGCTGGCGGGGACCAGCGCAGCCCTGTCCAGGACTTCGCACGGACGCAGGGAGACGGGCGTTGGAAGGCGGATGGACTGGTCGGTGTTCTGCGGCCTCGCGTTGATCCCGTAATAGGTGACGGCACCACCGATCCCCACGAAGACCAGCCCCACGATCACGGGAAGGGCGAGGCCTTTCAGCCGCCGGGAAAAACGGTGCCGCCGGGAACCGCGGCTCTCCTCCGGAACTTCCTCCGACATCGGTGGCGGCCCCCTCCCTGGCTGACGCTGACTCCATCCTAGGTTTGAACCTTGGAACCACCATGGAAACGTACGACGGCGGCCGCGCGCCGACGTCGTACGTTCCAGTTAAGCGTGGGCTTGCGCCCGGACTGACGTGCGCTCCACCGTGGGGCAGTGGACTTTCGAGATCCCCTCGGTGGCGCCGTCGAGTTCCAGCAGCATGCGGACTCCCGCCGCGCCCAGCTCGTAGTGGGGGAGGGACACCGTGGACAGCGGGGGGCGAAGGTGCGCGGCGATGACTTCCTGGTTATCGAAGCCCACCACCGCGATGTCGTCCGGGATGGACAGGCCGTGCTCGCGCAGCCCGTCGTAGAGGCCCATGGCCATCCGGTCGTTGTAGCAGTACACGGCCGTAGCGCCTCGTTTGAGCAGTTCCCCGGTTGCCCCGTAGCCGCCTTCCTGGTCCGGATAGGCTTCCATGACCAGCTCGGGATCGAACGGGATTCCCGCGTCCTCAAGCGCTTCCCTGTACCCCAGGAGCCGTCCGTCCTTGGCGGGGGCGGGGATGGTGGCGTTGATAAAGGCGATGCGCCGGTGGCCGTGCCGCAGCAGGACCTCCGTGGCTGAGCGGCCGCCCTGCACCTCGTCCGGAACCACGGACCGGGTGCCCGGCTCGTTGGAGAAGCAGTTGACCAGGACAAAGTCCGCTTCCCGCAGCGACGCCGGGATGTCGGTCTGGCGGTGGAACCAGGTGGAGTAGAGGATGCCGCGCACTTTGTACTCGAGCATCATGGTGATGGCGTCCTGCTCCAGCTCGCCGTTGCCCTCGGTGTTGGCGATGAGGAGGGCGTAGCCGTGCTTCCACGCCTCGTCCTGCGCGCCGTGGATGATCTGGCCGGCGAAGGGGGTGGTGGCAACGCCGTCGGCCACCAGCCCGATGAACCGGGAGGTGCCGCTGACCAGGGTCTTGGCCATCGCGTTGGGGCGGTAGCCCAGCGACCGGATGGCATCCTTCACGCGCTGCCGCGTTTCCTCCGCGATCCGGGCGTCCTTTTTCTTGTTGACCACCAGCGAGACGGTGGCGGTGGAAACCCCGGCCGCTTCCGCGACGTCGCGGAGGGTGACGGGGTGGGCACGCTCGGGAATCCGCCGGGCACGGGGCGTCCGGGCCGGTTCTCCCGGGCCTTTCTCCATTGAAATCATCTGTCCTCCTTCAGGAGTATATCCATCCGCTGCGGCCGTCATCCCTTGGTCGCCCCGCTCTCAAGGCCCTGGATCATGGCCTTGTTGAGCACCAGGAAGACCAGCAGCAACGGGGTGATGGTGACGCACACGGCGGCGAACGTTGCCGTCCAGTCCACCTTGCCCATGGCGCCGATGTAGTTCTGCAGGCCCAGCGGAATGGTCTTCAGGTCCTCGGACAGGACGAAGGTGTTGGCGAAGATGAAGTCGTTCCAGATGAAGATGCTGTTGACCAGCACCACGGTGACAACCGTGTTCAGGGACAGCGGCAGGGTGATCAGCCCGAAGATCCGGTAGGGCCCGGCGCCGTCCAATGATGCGGCCTCGTACGTCTCCCGGGGGATGTATTCGAAGAACGACGAGAACAGGTAGACAGACATGGGCAGGGAGAACCCGGCCAGCGGGATGATCATCGACTGGTACGTGTCCAGCAGGTTCACGGCCGAGTAGTCGATGAACAGCGGGACGAGGGCGATCTGGACCGGCACGATGATGCCGATCAGGAACAGCCCGCGGACCAGCTTGCTGAGGCGGAACCCGAGCACCTGGATGGCGTAGGCGGCCATCATGCCGAACAGGACAATGAGGATGTTGGCGCCCATGGTCACGATGAAGCTGTTCAGGATGTTCCGGCCCAGGTCGCCGGTCTCGAAGGCCCTGGCGTAGTTCTCCCACGTCAGGGAACTGGGCAGGGCGAAAGGGTCGCCGGTGGCGAAGTCCTGTTCGGTGCGCAGACTGGTGAGGAACAGCCAGGCCAGCGGGTACACCTGCACAATCACAATGAGCATGATCAGGACCCGCGACAGCGTCCGGAACAGGTTGGGCTTACGACGGCGGCGCGCGGCTTTGCGCGGAGCGGGCGGGACGGTGGTGGGAGGCGTAGCCGGGGCTGCCTGGGCGATCATTAGTCTGCCTTCCGCTTGAGCAGGAACAGGATGAGGCCGACGGCAACGAGGCACTCAATGACGATGAATACGGAGATGGTGCTGGCGTACCCGAAGTCCGTGCTGGTGAACGCGGTCTTGTACATGTAAGTGGTCAGCAGTTCGGAGGACTGTCCCGGGCCGCCGTTGGTCATCAGGTAGGGGATGTCGAAACCGCGCAGTCCGTAGGTGGTGGCCATGATGGTGGTGGTGATCCACACCGGCCGGATGTACGGGAACCGGATCTTGGTGAAGAGGGTCCACCGGGACGCGCCGTCCAGGACCGCGGCTTCCTCCAGTTCCTTGGGCACGGCGATCAGTGCCGCGTAGATGATGAGCATGTAGAGCCCGGTGAAGCGCCAGCCTTCCGGTGCGGACACTGCCGCCAGGACGGTGTTGACGTCTGAGAGCCAGGGCCGCTCCAGGCTTCCCAAACCGATCCAGTGCAGCAGCTGGTTGAGCAGGCCGGCCGGGTCGATGGAGTAGATCCGCACGAACAGGAAGGCGATGGCCACGGTGGAGATGACGGCCGGCAGCAGGTAGAGGGTTTTGATGAGCTCCCGCCCGCGGCGGAGGGACGTGAGCAGGCTGGCCACCACCAGGGCGCCGCCGAGTTGCAGGACCAGGCAGATGGCCAGGTAGATCAGGGCGTTCAGGAACGCGCGCCAGAAGATGTCGTCGGCGACGAACATCCGGACGTAGTTGTCCAGCCCGACGAATTCCATGTCGCTGATGCCGTTCCAGGAAAAGAAGCTCAGGAACAGGGACTGGAGGATGGGGAAGAGGACTGCGGCGCAGTAGAGCAGCAGGGGCGGGAGCAGGAAGACCAGGACCGAGGTCCGTGACCTGTTGGGAAGCATCCTGTTGGGTTGCATGGCGGGGCCTTTCGGGCGGGGGACCGGGTGGCCCCCCGCCGCGGTTGCTTGAAGAAGCTGTGCTTACTTGAAAAACTTGGGGGCGTTCTGGGCGATGGCGTTGTCCATGGTGCTGGTGAACTGCTCGGGCGTGATGTTGCCCTGGACCAGGAGGACCAGCTCCTGCTGCAGCCGGCCGTTGGCGGTGGGGTCAAGCTGGGTGTCCCACGGCATGGCCTGTTTGGATCCGAGGTTGTCGGCCTGGTCAAGGGCTTTTTGGTACAGGGGAGTGGCGTTGGCGGGGATGGCGGTTTCGACGTCGGTGGTGGGAGAGAGTGCACCGGTGGCGGCATACTCAGCGGGGTACTTTTCCAGGGCGAACTTCAGGAAGTCGCTCACCAGGGGGTCATAGGTCTTGGCGTTCACTGCCATGCCGATGCCGGAGGGGGAGACGAACTCGTTGGCCGCCGTCACGGATCCTTCCGTGGTGGGAAGCGTGAAGAAGTCGATGTCGTCCCGGACGTCGGGGTTCAGCTTGTCCGTGGCAAGGCTGGGCAGCTCCCAGGTTCCGATGTTGTACATCGCGGCCTGGCCGGAGGTGAACTGGTTCTGCGCATCGGAGTAGCCCTGGGCGGAGAACCCTTCCTGGAAGCACTTGGCCTTGCCGAGCTCCGCCAGCCACGTGACCGTCTTCTGGCCTGCCGGGTCGGCGAACTTCGCTTCGCCCTTCTTCAGCTTCTGCACAAAATCCGGCCCGGCTTCGCGGAACGGCTGATAGGCGACATAACGTTCCAGCGGCCACTGGTCCTGGCCGTCGATGGCGATGGGGGTGATGCCGGCGTTCCGCAGGGCGGTGCACATGGCGGGAATGTCATCGAGGGACGCTGGTACCGCAACCCCGGCCTTTTCCAGCAGTGCCTTGTTGTACCAGATGAATTCCAGCTCGAACTGGAACGGGATCATGTAGAGGGACCCGTCGTCGAACCGCTGGTAGTCCAGTGCGCCCTGGCGGTAGTCGTCGTAAACGTCCAGGGACTTCAGCAGCTTCTCGGCGTCCACCATCTTGCCCTGCTTGGCCAGCTGCTGGGCGAAGGGCGTGGCGTCGGTATCGAACAGCTCGGGAAGCTTGTTGGCCGCGGCCAGGGTTTCGAGCTTCTGGATATAGGAGGGCCGGTCCGGGGTGGTGATCAGGTTCAGTTCGAAGCCCGGGTGGTCCTTGGCGTAGTCGTCAGCGATCTTTTTCATGATGTTGATGACGGCACCGTCTGCCGGGCGGGAGAGCAGCCACGAGATTTCGCGGGGCTTGATCTCCCCGGTGGGGCTGACATTGGAGGGGTCGGTGGAGCTTCCGCCGCCACAGGCGGTCAGGGCCAGGGCGGCAACAGCTGCGGCTGCGGCAGCGCGGAACACGTTTTTCATTGCGGCAATCTTCCTTGATTGGAACGGAGGGAAACGGGGTTATTCAGTTGTCGGTGCGCTTGCGTACTTCAAGGTCTGCGATGGCGGATCCTTCGCCGGCGAAAACGCCGATCCGCCCGGCCGCCAGGTCGTAAATCCGGGTGCTGAGGGCTACCTGCCGGTCCACGACGGCGACGCACAGGTCCCCGTCCACCACGACTTCCAGGGTGTGCTTTCCGGGGCGGAGGTCGCAGGGGCGTTCGAGTTCAAGGGCGAAGGGGACGTCGCCGGAGACGTGCCATTGGGCGTCACCGGTAATGGTGCGCGGCCATCGGTCGAACACCAGGCGCCCGCGCTTCGGTTCCAGCCGGAGGACGTAGGAGTGGTCACCGTCGGGGGATGACCGCAGCAGCAGTCCGCATTCGGTGGTGCCCGGTTCGATGTCCAGCACCGCCTTCGCATAGAACTGCGCGGGGAGGTCCTCGTTGGAGACCGCGGCGGCGTAGCCGTCGGGTGCCTCCAGCCGGGCAGGGAGTGCCCGGTCGAAGCTCACGGAGACCTCGTCCCAGAAGCTGTCCACCAGTTCGTCCGCGAAGCCGAACCCGAGGGTTCCGTCTGGATTCTGCCGCGCCTCCAGGACGGACATGGTGCCAGCCCACTGCCAGGCGCCGCCGTCGTGCTTTCCTTCCTTGGTGGCGATCCACCCGAAGAAGAAGCGACGCCCGTCCCGCTCTGCAGACTTTGAGGCGTAGAAGGCGCGCCCGTCGATGGAGTCCTGGTCAGGTACCGTCCACGGGCCGTCGGGGCTCTTGGCCATGCGGTACCGGGTGGTGAACGTTTCGGAGAACTCGGAGTAGACCAGGTACCACCAGTCGCCCCAGGCGAACACGTCCGGGCATTCGTGGGTGATGTACCGGCGGGGGTCCCAGAACGGGTCCGTGTACTGCCAGGTGATCAGGTCCGTGGAGACGCACTGGGCGATGACGCCGCGGCGCCGTTCGGGTCCCGCGGAGTGCCGGGCCGCGATGAGCATCCGCCACTGGCCGGCGGCCTCGTCGCGGAAGACGAAGGGGTCCCGCCAGTCTCCGGACTCGTAGCCGCCGGGTGCGCCGAAGGTGTGCCCGGGGTGCTTGACCCACGTGCGCATTCCGTCAGAGCTGGTGGCGTGCATGACCAGCTGCAGCGGCAGCTTGTCCGGTCCCAGGTTGTTCGGATTGTGCCCGGTGTAGAAGAGGTGGTGGAGGCCGGCTTCGTCAACGACGACGCTGCCCGTGTACGCATTGAAGTCCAGGTCGGTCTCGGTTCCGTGGGGGAGGGCTACCCCGTGGTCCTGGAACTGGGTGAGGTCTTTTGTGGTGACCAGGTTCCAGGACGTTCCCGGTTTCGGGTCGGAACGGATCTCGTGAAGGTAGTAGAGCCAGAACTCCCCGTCCTTCTGGAAGGGGATGAGGTCTCCCACCCATCCATCGGCGGGCTGGAAGAAAACTGTATAGCTCATCGGCGTTGATGTCCATTTCTGCTAAAGCGTTTGATCAATCAAAGGCTAGCGGCGGGTCAACCTCTGATCAAGCGTTTTAGCAGAAAAGTTTTTTAGCCACTCCGTTGGCTCCAGGTCGGCGGTGCTGTTGGTTGATAAAACGCTTGACCAGCCGACTGAAACCACATTATCTTCTGCCTAAGCGATTTACCACGATGACGAGGATCGCGACGAACCAACGACGGTTCTGCAGCAGCGAAGACGCAGCTGCCACCCTGAGAGGAATCCCTTCCCATGACACCTGATATTTCGCGGCGCCGTGTCCTGCAAGGCACGGGAGCAGGAGCGCTCACCCTGCTAATGAGCGGCGCCCTGCCTGGCCCGGACGCCTACGCCCAGCGCTCGCTGCGGGCGGTGTACCACATGACACCGCCGTCCGGCTGGCTGTGCGATCCGCAGCGTCCGGTGCACGCCAACGCCGCGTACCACCTCTATTACCTGCATTCCGGGCAGAACAACGGACCGGGCGGATGGGACCACGCCACCACAACTGACAATGTGGCCTTCACCCATCACGGGGTGGCGCTGCCGCTTCAGCCGGACTTCCCGGTGTGGTCGGGATCAGCGGTGGTGGACACCGATAACACCGCGGGCTTCGGGGCCGGCGCCATCGTGGCGCTCGCCACCCAGCCCACCGGTTTCATCCGGAAGTACCAGGACCAGTACCTGTACTGGTCCACGGACGGCGGCTACACCTTCACGGCACTGCCGGATCCCGTCATCGTCAACACCGACGGCCGGACCGCCACCACCCAGGCGGAAGTCGAGAACGCGGAGTGGTTCCGCGACCCCAAGATCCACTGGGACGGGGTACGCAATGAGTGGGTGTGCGTGATCGGCCGGGCCCGGTACGCCGCCTTCTACACCTCCGCGAACCTGCGGGACTGGCAGCTGAAGCGCAACTTCGACTACCCCAACCACGCGCTCGGCGGGGTCGAATGCCCGGACCTGTTCGAGATGACCGCCAGTGACGGCACCCGGCACTGGGTGCTCGGCGCCAGCATGGACGCCTACAGCATCGGCATGCCCATGACCTACGCCTACTGGACCGGCACGTGGGACGGTGACCAATTCATCGCCGACGCCCTCACGCCGCAGTGGCTCGACTGGGGCTGGGACTGGTACGCCGCCGTGACCTGGCCGGCGGCCGAGGCGCCTGATTCGCGGCGGTACGCGGTGGCCTGGATGAACAACTGGAAGTACGCTGCCCGCGATGTTCCAACCGATGCCTCCGACGGGTACAACGGGCAGAACTCCATCGTGCGCGAGCTTCGGCTCGAGCGGCAGCCCGGAGGCTGGTACAGCCTGCTGAGCAGCCCTGTCGCACAGCTCGCGAACTACGTCGGTTCCACCACGGTGTTCCCCGACCGCACCGTGAACGGCAGCGCGGTGCTGCCGTGGAACGGCCGGGCCTACGAGCTCGAACTCGATATTTCTTGGGACGCCGCAGCGAACGTGGGGGTATCCGTGGGGCGGTCCGTCGACGGCTCGCGCCACACAAACATCGGCAAGTACGGGGCCGAGCTGTACGTTGACCGGGCCCCATCAGACCAGGCCGGCTTCGCGCTCGCACCCTACACGCGGGCCGCCGCCCCGATCGACGCAGCCGCCCGGACAGTGCACCTGCGTATCTTCGTGGATACGCAGAGCGTCGAAGTGTTCGTCAACGCCGGGCACACAGTGCTGTCGCAGCAGGTCCACTTCGCGGACGGCGACACCGGGATCTCGCTCTACACCGACGGCGGCCCCGCCACCTTCTCCGGCATCACCATCCGCGAATTCGAAGGAAGCTAGCCACCAGCCGCGGTGACGCGTACGACGGCGGCGCGTGCCGCCGTCGTAGGCGTTGCCCGAGGTGCCACCCGCCGGAACTAGTGGGTGGGCTCGAGGGCGAGCTTGAGGCCGAAGCCCACCAGGACTGTTCCAGTGATGCTGTCGATGATGCGGATGCTGCGGGCTCCCTTGAGCCAGCGGGAGGCGTATCCGGTGCCGAAGATCAGCAGCGTGAACCAGGCCATGGCCAGCAGGCAGTGGACGCCCGCCAGTAGGATGCCCACAAGCAGGGGCGACACCCCGGCGGGAATGAACTGCGGGATGGTGGCGATGTAGAACACCCCGACTTTAGGGTTGAGCAGGTTGGTTCCGGTCCCCGTCAGCCAGCCCTGGACAAGGTTGTCCCGGCCTTCCACGTGGCCCATTGTCCCGCCCGCGGCGTGCACCCCGGTCTTCCGTAGGCTTTTCCAGAGCAGGGACAGCCCCAGCCACACCATGTAGGCCGCGCCGGCGATGGTCAGCACGCGGTATGCGATCTCGGATGCTGCCAGGAGCGCCGATATGCCCACCGCCGCCGCGACGCCCCAGATCATCGCTCCCGTGCTGATGCCCGCCGCGGTGGCGAAGGCATAGCGGCGTGACTTGGAGATGGACGAGCGCAGGACAAGCGCCGTGTCCAGGCCGGGAACCAGGGTGAGGAGTCCGGCAACCAGGGCAAAGGAAAGAAGGGCCTGAAGAAGGGTCACGACTCAAGGATAGGGGTGGGGGAGTCCCCTTGGAGGAGCCAGTCCAGGGCGCCGTCACGGGACGTGAAGAAGCGGGTTGGACACGGCAGCACCTGCCGGTCGATGGTGAAGTTGGCAATGATGCGGTCCACCGGGCTGGAGCCAAGCAAGGCAATCCGCGAAGCGGCACACCGGATTTGGAAAGTGGACTTGGCCTGGCGGGTCACTGCTTTTGTGGTCCCCATGTCCACCAGCATCGGGTATTCGGACCCGCCGCAAATTTCGTTGACCGTTGCCATGGCCGCGAGCACGTCATCGCTTTCCAGAACAATTCCCGGTCTCCAGGAAAGGTGGATAATTCCGTCGGCACCGAGTTTTACCGTGCCCTTGCCGCCATCAACCACAATTGGTTCCATTTTTCTGCTCCCCCAAGATACTGATCAGCCACGTTTAGCGGCATGCATCAAACTACCGCACAGAGCCGCCTGCCGGACCAAATGGATCGCATCAGAATGATGCGACGAGGCGGGCGAGCGGCGGGGGTGCCTGTCCCGCAGGCAATGCATCAACGAGCAGCCGCGCGTACCGGACTTTGTTACCGCTGCGTCCCCCGAAGAACCGGCGCAGCTGCTCCTTAACGGGCCGCTCCCGCTGTGACGGCTGGCGCTGGAGGACCCGGAACGACGCGAGTTCGCCCTGCGCCTCGATGACGTTGAGCACGGCATCGGTCCCAAGGCAGCGGATAAGTTCGTCCTCCAGGTCGGCGTCGCAGACGTGGAATCCAAGCTCGGCCAGCGGGCCCGGCCCGATGCCTGACCGAACGAGTGCGCGGGCGACGCCGTGTGATTCACCCACATCGCACAGTCCGAGCAGCCGGTGGCCTTCGCCGTTGGGGCCGTACCGGTCAAGGAAGTGGACGATGCTGGTGGCGCCTCCCATCGGCACCACCGCCACCCGCCGGGCGGCCAGATCATGGCCGGCACGAGCGGCCAGAGTCTCCACCGCCACCCGGTCACTTTCGCCCTCGACCAGCACCGTCGTCGCCTGCATGGAACAAGTATGGCGTTGTGGGTGCCGGTTGCGTGGATGCCTGACTGTTATGGCGCCAACCCAGCGGCGGCGGTAGCTTTGGAGTACTTTTCCTTCGAAGCAGCCGAGGTGCCGGAGGTACCGCCGATGCAGGGCTTGTCCACGTCATTGGTTCTGATCGCCCTGCTTGCTATCGCAGCGCCCCTTGCGGCGCGCTTCCTGGACCGGGTGGTCAAGGTCCCGATTGTGGTCTTCGAGATTGTCCTCGGCATCATGCTAGGTCCCAGCCTGTTGGGGTGGATCCAGCCCACGGAGTTCATCGACACGCTGGCGCAGTTCGGGCTGGCCATGCTCTTCTTCGTGGCCGGCAACGAGATTGATTTCGCCGTGATCCGGGGAAGGCCGGTCAACCGTGCCGCCGCCGGCTGGGTCATCTCGTTGGCGGCAGGCATCGGCGCCGGATTTGTCCTGGGTCCGTCACCGGCTGCTGCCGTGATCATCGGCGTCGCCCTGTGCTCCACGGCGCTGGGCGCGCTGCTGCCGATCCTCCGCGACGCCGGCGAATTGAGATCCCCGATGGGCATCGCGGTCACGGCACTGGGTGCGGCGGGGGAGTTTGGCCCCCTGGTGGCGATCTCGCTGTTCTTCAGCGGCAGGGAACTGGGGCCGGCCACGGCGGTGCTTCTCGGGTTTGTCCTCCTGACCGGCCTGGCGATCTTCCTCGCCTCCCGGGCACGGCATACGCTGCTCCACTCCCAGGTCACCCGGACCCTGCACACCAGCGGCCAGTTCGCCGTCCGGTCCATTATGTTCATCCTGACCGTGCTGGTGGTGCTGAGCATGGTGGTGGGACTGGACATGCTGCTGGGTGCCTTCGCCGCCGGGGTCCTCTGGAAGGTGGCCATTGCGCGGGCCCCGGAACAGGACCGGCACGTCATTGAGACCAAGATCGACGCGGTCGCCTTCGGGTTCCTGGTGCCCATTTTCTTCATCGACACGGGCATCGATTTCGACCTGCGCGCCCTCACCGACAGCCCGGCCGCCCTGGCGCTGGTCCCGCTGTTCCTGCTCCTCCTGCTGGTGGTCCGCGGCCTGCCGTCGCTTCTGGCAGCCCCGCCCAAGTCCACGCCCGCGGACAAGCGGGCCATCGTCCTGTTCGGGGCAACGGGACTGCCGATCATCGTGGCGGTGACCGCCATCGGCCGGGAAGAGGGTCTGATTTCCAGCGGGATCGCGTCGGCACTCGTGGGGGCAGGAATGCTCTCTGTGCTGCTGTTTCCGCTGCTCGCACTCCGCCAGCAGCACCGCAAACCGCCGGCACGTCTCCGCGGCCCAAAGAACTCCCGGCGGAAGGTGCCCCGGGTTGATGCCCCGGGTGAAGCACCTCAGTGAATGACGGTTAACGAAACGTACGACGGCGGGCCGTGCCGCCGTCGTACGTCCCTCTTTAAGGGGGGTGTTACTTGGTGCTGATGCTTTGCTCGGCGATCCGTGCGTTGGTGTCGTCCAGTTCCTGGGCGGCGGTGATGCGCCGGTCCAGCTTTCCGAGGGTTTCCGGTGCCAGGAGCGTGGCCACAACGGTGATGACGCCGATCACGCTGAAGTAGAGGATCACCCAGCCGGGCTCACCGTTTCCGGCGTTCAGGAGCGCCACCGCGACCAGCGGAGCGACGCCGCCCGCCAGGACGGAACCGAACTGGTAGCCCATGGAGGCGCCGCTGTAGCGCAGCTTGGTGGAGAACAGCTCCGAGAAGAAGGCAGCCTGGGGGCCGTACATCGAGTTGTGGAAGACGGCGAGGCCGATGATGATGGCCAGTGTTGCCAGCAGGGCGCTGCCGGTGTCGGTCATCACGAAGTAGAGCGGGAAGAACAGGAGTCCGCCGATGGAGCCGAACAGGTAGAGCGGCTTGCGCCCGATCTTGTCCGAAAGGATGGCCCAGAGCGGGACGGCGAAGACTCCGATGGCAGAGGCGATCAGGACAGACAGCGTTCCCTGGTTGGCACGATCGGGTCCGAAGGTCCTCATGATGTAGACCACCGAGAACGTTGTGTAGAGGTAGAAGGCGGAGTTTTCTGCCAGGCGCATGCCCACAACAAGCCAGATGCCCTTGGTTTCCTTCTTCATTGCTTCGCCCAGCGGCTTCTTGGACGTCTGCTTGCTGGCCACAAGGTCCTTGAAGTCGTCGGAGTCCTCGAGCTTGGCGCGGACCACCAGGCCGATGACGATCAGGACCACGCTGAGCAGGAACGGCACCCGCCATGCCCACGCATCAAAGACCTCTGCAGGGACGGAAGACTTGACGATCAGGACGCTGGCGTTGGCGAGCAGCATGCCTGCCGGGACGCCCATCTGGGTGAAGCTGCCGAAGAAGCCGCTGCGTCCCGGTGGGGCGTGTTCGATGGAGATGACGGCTGCGCCGGCCCACTCCGCTCCGGCGCCGAAGCCCTGGAGCAGGCGCAGCACGGTCAGCAGGATGGGGGCCCAGACGCCGATCTGGGCGTAGGTGGGAAGCAGTCCCATGGCCAGGGTGGCGAAGCCCATGATGAGCAGGGACAGCACGAGCATGGGCTTGCGGCCGATCTTGTCGCCGAAGTGGCCGGCGAACATGCCGCCGAAGGGGCGTGCGACGAAGCCGACGGCGTAGGTGACGAACGCAAGGAGCAGGCCGGTTGCCGGATCCTGTTCGGGGAAGTAGAGCCGGCTGAACACACCCGTGGCGGCGAGCAGGCCGAAGATGTAGTAGTCATACCACTCAATGGTGGTGCCGGCGAAGCTGGCCAGCGGTACGCGCCAGGCCGCCTTGGGCTTGGCTGTGGTGTTGGAGATCGTCATTGGTCTTTTCTTTCGGAGGGAAACGAAGGGAGCAGCGGGCTACCAGTCGAGCGCGATGTATTTGGTTTCGGTGAAGTCCAGCAGGCCCTGATGGGCCCCTTCGCGGCCAAGGCCGCTCTGCTTGACGCCCCCAAAGGGTGCTGCGGGGTCGGAAACCAGGCCGCGGTTCAGGGCCACCATTCCGCTCTCGATGCGCTCGCAGACCCGCAGTCCGCGGCGGAGGTCCTCGGTGAACACGTAGGCGGCGAGGCCGTACTCCGAATCGTTGGCGGCGGTGATGGCTTCGTCCTCGGTGTCGAAGGGGATGACAGAGGCCACCGGCCCGAAGATTTCCTCACTGACCATGCGGGCCTGGAGCGGCACGTTGGTGACGACAGTGGGCGGGTAGTAGTACCCGGCCCCGTCCACGGCCTTGCCGCCGGCGAGGAGCCGTGCTCCCTGGCTGACCGCGTCGCGGACCAGCGAATCGACTTTGCGGACGCTGGCCTCATCCACCAGCGGCCCCACCTCGGTATCGGCGTCGGTACCCGGACCCACGCGCAGTGCGCTCATCCGTTCGGCCAGCCGGCGGGCGAATTCGTCGTGGATGCCGCGCTGGACGTAGATGCGGTTGGCGGCGGTGCAGGCCTGGCCGCCGTTGCGCATCTTGGCGACCATGGCGCCGTCGATGGCCAGGTCGAGGTCCGCGTCATCGAAGACGAGGAAGGGCGCGTTGCCGCCAAGTTCCATGGAGCACTTGAGGACATTGTCGGCCGCCTGGTGCAGCAGGTGCCGCCCGACGCCGGTGGAGCCGGTGAAGGACAGCTTGCGGACCCGGGGGTCGGCGAGGATCGGGGTCATGACCTCGCTTGTTTTGCTCGTGGTGATGACGTTGACCACGCCGGCGGGGGTTCCGGCGTCGAGCATCAGCTGGGCGATCGCGAGGGAGGTCAGCGGCGTGAGCGTGGCCGGCTTGAGCACGGCCGTGCAGCCGGCTGCCAGCGCGGGTGCCAGTTTGCGGGTGGCCATGGCCGCCGGGAAGTTCCACGGGGTGATCAGCACGCAGACGCCGATGGGCGGGTGCTGGACAAGGATCCGGTTCGAGCCCGACGGCGAGACGGACACATCCCCGATGATGCGGACGGCTTCCTCGGAGTACCAGCGGAAGAATTCTGCGGCATAGGCCACTTCGCCGCGGGCATCGGCAAGGGCCTTGCCGTTCTCGAGGGAGATCAGGTGGGCGAGCTGCTCGCTGCGCTCGGTCATCAGTTCGAAGCAGCGGCGCAGGATTTCGGCGCGGCGGCGCGGAGGAGTTGCCGCCCATTCGGGGAAGGCTGCTGCCGCGGCGTCCACGGCTGCGAGGCCGTCTTCGACGTCGGCGTCGGCGATGCCGGTGATGATGGAGGCATCGGAGGGGTTGATCACCTCGACGAGGTCACCGCCGGCCGCGTGCTGCCAGTTGCCGGCAATCAGCAGCTCGCGGGGCACCGTCAGGCCGTCAATGTCGAGGGGTTCGAGGGTGGAAAGAAGTGTCATGGGGAAGTCCTTGGTGCTGGTCAGCGGATGGTGCGGTCGCCGGCGAAGGCGGCGTGGACGATGGAGGTTACGGCGTCGAGGTCGAGGGGCACGGGGTTGTTGTCGATGAGCCGCTTGGAGTTCAGAGACAGCTTGGCCACCTGGGCGAGGTCGCTTTCCTGCAGGCCGAGGTCCTTCAGCGTTGGGGGCAGCTCGATCGCGGCGATGACTTCGTCGATTGCCTCTACGCCTGCGACGGCGGCGGCGCGCGGGTCCAGGCCCTTGGTGTCGCGGCCCAGGGCTTCGGCAATCTGTGCCAGCTGCGGCTGGATGGCCTGGAAGTTGTGGCGGACAACGTAGGGGAGCAGCAGGCCGACGCCTACACCGTGGGGAGTGTGGGTCAGTGCCCCCACCGGGTACTGGATGGCGTGTGCAGCGGCGGTTCCGGCATTGCTCAGGACGACGCCGCCGTACAGTGCCGCGAGCATCATTCCGGCGCGGGCCTCGATGTTTTCCGGGTCCTTGTATGCAGTGACGAGGCTGCGGCCCACCAGTCCAATGCCGTTCAGGGCAATGGAATCGGTCAGGATGTTCTTGCCGACGAAGACCCGCTCAGCGGCGAGCTCGGGGGTGGGTTCCCGGGTGATGGCGGTGAAGGACTCCACCAGGTGGACCAGGGTGTCAGCGCCGGTGGCGGCCGTAAGGGGCGCGGGGCAGGAGTAGGTGAGTTCGGGATCGCAGACGGCGGCGAACGGGATGATGTGCGGGCTCGAGATGCCCATCTTCATGCCCAGGTCAGGGTCGGAGACCACGGCGATGGCGGTCGCTTCGGAACCGGTGCCCGCGGTGGTGGGCAGGGCGATGACCGGCTTGGTGGGCCCGGGAACGGCAAATTCGCCGTAGTAATCGCTGGGCTTGCCGCCGTGCGTGAGCAGTACCGACACAACCTTGGCCATGTCCATGCAGCTGCCGCCGCCAAAGCCGATGATGACGTCGATGTCCTGGCCTTTGAGCTCCTCAACGCAGGCCAGGATGCCTGGCGTCGGCAGCTCGGCCTGGGTGTCTCCGTAGACCGTTACGGTCAGGTGCCGGTCCTCGAGGCTGCGGACCAGGGCCTTGAGCTCGTCCGAGGCGGCCAGCCGCGGATCGGTGCAGATGAGGATGTTGGTGCCGAATTCGGCTGCCATGCCGGCAATTGCGAAACGCTGCCCGGCGCCGACGACGACGCTCCGGGGCAGGCGCAGGACGCCGAAAGTTGCGGGACGGATGCCCGCTGCATGCGCACACGACATTGTGAATGACTCCTAAAGATGGGGTTGGCGGGCTGCCTGACAGGTGCCGCAGAAACCAGCATTCCAGAGCCGCGTGATGGTCACCATGTAGATGTGCGCCACACAAAAAGCGCGCTTATGTGCACGGGCGCCATGTGTGTCCCGGTAGAAGGCAGAACAGCTGCTCAGGCGCCGGACGTGACCCCGGACGTCTTCATCCTCCAGAGACGCAGCGCCACCTGGACGTCGAGGGAACGGCTTCCCCGGCGCCAGGTGGCACCGATCAGGGCGTCTATCCGGTCCAGCCGCTGCCGGAGGGTGTTGGGGTGGATGTGGAGGGCGTCGGCCGTCTCCTGCATGGCGCCGCCTTTTTCCTGGAACATCCATGCCGTGAGGACCAGCTGCGTTCCCCGCCGCTCGTCGTAGCCCAGGAGCGGACCCAGCTGTGCTGTCAGCAGTTGTCCGGCGAAGGGGCTGTCCATGGCTCCGAGCAACATCCCGGCGGTGCCCAGGGCGGCGCGGTCCGCTGCCTCCCCGTCACGCGAGAGGGCCTGAAGTGCCCGCAGGACGGTGTGGGCCTCAGTGTGCGCCGCCGACAGGCCTGCAAAGCCGGTGACCGGTTCCGATGTCCCCACGCTGGCAGTGATACGGCGCCGCTTGAGTTCTTCGATGATGGACCGGCCGTTGTCCCCGGCGCCGCCGGTTCCATCAGCTCGTGCGGTGCGCCGGTCGAAGGGTTCGATGATGCACAGGTGCGACTCGTGCAGGGCGATGATTCCCGGGGTGCCCTCTGCCCGGAGCCTCAGCACGGACAGCGCCCGCTGGCGCTGGTCGTCAGCGACCCCCACCACGCGCACCACGAGCTGAAGGTGGTTTGCGAGGCCGAACTGCCCGGCCCTGCGCGACAGCGCCTCGGCATGTTCCGACCGCGGGCTGAGCAGGTCGTCGATGAGTTCGAGCTGCAGCCGGTACTGCGCGTCCTGGAAGGTGCGCTCGAAGAGCAGGGACACGCTGAGCACCAGGGCGCTGCGTTCCAGGACAGCGAGACGGGCTGTGCTGAGTTGCTCTGCGACGATGAGCGTAGCCAGATGCTGGTCGCCCGCAACAGCGGACATGGCCGTGTACTTCCTGCCCGTGACCTCGAACTGCACTGCCGAGCTCGTCGCCACCGATTCCTCAGCCGCGCTCAGGGCCGGAAGACTGGTGAAGTCACTGTCCGCCGCGATTCCCGCCAGCGGCTCGCCCATGGGGGAGACCAGGAAAACAGGGGCGCCCAGCGATTCGGCCAGCAGGCTGAGCAGGTGCGGGAGGCTGCCGGTGGAGGCAAGGGTCTCCATGAGCCGCCGGTCAAGGGATGAAAGCTCTTCCAGGTCCCGGACATGGGCCAGGTTCTGCTGCTGTGCCTGGTCCAGCCGGGCGAGGGCATGGGCCATTTCACTGAAGTAGCGGGCGTTCTCCAGTGCGACGGCGGCGTGCGTGCCGATGGATTCCATCAGGGCGACGTCGTCGCTGCTGAACTGGTGCGGGTGCCTGTCGGCCACCAGCAGCGCGCCGATGACTTTCCCTTCGGCGCGCAGCGGAACACCCATGATGGCCCGGACGCCCTCCGCGGCAACGGCCCTGTCGCTGGACTCCAGGTGGGATTTGGTTTCGTCCAGGAGATAGTCCGCGCTTTGAGCCGGTGCCTCACCGGTGGCCACGGCGCCGAGCACGCCTTCGCCAAGCGGCATGCGGATGTTGCGGAACAGCGCCGTGGTTGCACCGTCGGTCACACGGACGTAGGACTCGCCGCTGTCGTAGTCGTTCAGGCTCAGGTAGGCGATGTCGCTGCCGATGAGGGACCTGGTGCGCCGGACGATGGCTTTGAGGACCGCCTCGACGTCGCGTATGCGGGTGAGGTCGGTGGCTGTGTCGTAGAGGACGCGCAGCAGGCCCTCCCGGCGGCTCGCCTCCCACAGCCGGGCATTCAGCCGGCGTGCGGCCGCGGCGGTGGACTGGTCGATCGCTCCGTCGTCCAGCCAGGCGGACAGTGTTGTCTCGAGCTCAGCGGCGGAAATACCGCTGTCGAGCATGGCCATAAGCCGGCCCGCGCTCCTGGCGCCGGCTGAAGGTCCTCCTCCGGCGTGGATGGCAGAACTGTCATCGGCGCGCATGAACATAATGCTAGCCGCGGCAAGCCCGCAGGAAGCCGACGACGACGGCCGCGGGGCCGCCGTCGTACTCGTTGCCTTAGTGGCTTGTTGCCTTAGTTCCCTGCGCCCAGCTTGCCGGCGAGGCGTTCGCGCATGAGCATGCTGGCGTCGTTGAGGCCGATGATCCTGACCTCTTTGCCGTGGTGGCGGTACTTCTCGGTGATGGCGTCCAGGGCGGCGATGGTGGAGGCGTCCCAGAGGTGGGAGGCGTGCATGTCGATGACCACGTGCTGCGGGTCCAGGGCGTATTCGAACTGGGTGAAGAGGTCGTTGGAGGAGGCGAAGAACAGCTCGCCGTTCACCGTGTAGGTGGCGGTCTCCTGGCCCTCGATGTCCTTGATGGTCCGCTCGACGGTGACGAAGTGCGCCACCCGGCGTGCGAACAGCACCATGGCCACCAGCACGCCGGCGCCGACGCCGATGGCCAGGTTGTGCGTGGCCACCACCGCGATGACCGTGGCCACCATGACCGTGGTTTCGCTTTTGGGCATCATCTTCAGGGTGCGGGGGTGGATGCTGTGCCAGTCGAACGTGGCCCAGCAGACGAAGATCATCACGGCCACCAGCGCGGCCATCGGGATCACCGAGACCACCCCGCCGAGGGCAACCACCAGGATCAGCAGGAAGACGCCGGCCAGGAACGTGGAGATCCGGGTGCGGGCACCCGAGGCCTTGACGTTGATCATGGTCTGGCCGATCATCGCGCAGCCGCCCATGCCGCCGGTGAAACCGGTGACGATGTTGGCCACACCCTGGCCCCACGCCTCGCGGGTCTTGGAGGAGCGGGTGTCCGTGACGTCGTCCACCAGCTTGGCGGTCATCAGGGATTCCAGGAGCCCGACGAAGGCCATGGCCAGCGCGTACGGGAAGATGACCTGCAGCGTCTCGAGGGTGAACGGGACGTTGGGGATGAACAGGGACGGCAGGGACTCGGGCAGGTCGCCCTTGTCCCCGACGGTGGGGACCGTGATGGACGCGAACACCGTGATGAGGGTCAGGACAACGATGGCGACCAGCGGGGCCGGAACCACGGTTGTCAGCCTGGGCAGCCCGAAGACGATGAGCAGAGCAAGGGCGGTGAGAGGGTAGACCATCCACGGGACGCCCAGGAGTTCGGGGACCTGGGCCATGAAGACCAGGATGGCCAGGGCGTTGACGAAGCCCACCATCACCGAGCGGGGGATGAAGCGCATCAGCTTCGCGACTCCGGCAAGTCCCAGGATGACCTGGAAGATCCCGGCCAGGATGACGGTGGCCACCAAGTAGTCCACGCCGTGGGTCTTCACGAGCGGGGCGATCACCAGGGCCACGGCGCCGGTGGCCGCGGAGATCATGGCCGGGCGGCCGCCCACAACAGCGATTGTCACGGCCATGGTGAAGGACGCGAAGAGGCCCAGCCGGGGGTCCACTCCGGCGATGACCGAGAACGCGATGGCTTCCGGGATCAGGGCGAGGGCGACGACGAGGCCACCCAGGACCTCGGTCTTCAGCCTCCTGGGGGACCTGAGTGTTTCCCGCACCGACTGGAGCTGTTCGGGCGTAGAGGCAGGGGCGTTCCCGGCGGTGGCGGCCATTGCTGGCTCCGTTCGTGGTCTGGAAGACGCACGGCAGCGCCCTCGCACTGTTCGAAGAAATGGTCTGTTCGAAGATTGAAGGGGCGCAGCACCGCGCCGGGGCGGCCTTTGTGGTGCGGCCGCTCCCGGTCAATTCTACGTGGCCGGAACGGGCCTTATGCGGGGTACTGTGGCGGGATGGAGATGCGCCTTGAAGTAGTGCAGGTACCGGTGGCTGACGTGGACAGGGCCAAGGCCTTTTATACGGAGAAGCTGGGTTTCGTGCTGGACCACGACGTGGAGCACATCCCCGGAATGCGGGTGGTGCAGCTGACCCCGCCGGGATCGGCGGCGTCAATCGTCATCGGGACGGGCATGACCTCCATGGTGCCGGGCAGCCTCGAGGGGCTGCAGCTGGTTGTTCCGGACATGGACGCCACGCGGACCGAACTCCTGGCCAGGGGTGCAGGCATCAGCGAGGTCCAGGACATGGGCGGCGTGCTGTTCGCCTACTTCTCGGACCCGGACGGCAACCGCTGGGTCATCCAGGGCGCGATTCCTCCCGGTATCAGGGATGCGCATCTGCAGGACCAGGCCTAAGCGGCTCAGCCGCGGCCAAAATTGCCTGTATCTTGAGCAAACCGCACTGACCTGTGGCAGCGGCATGGCTATGGTGAATTTACGGGTTCAAGCATCCGGACCGTTCGAAAACTGCATCGGGAGCAGCTCCCCATGCCACAGCGCAAAGCAACGCGAATCTGGCTCACCGCCGCCCTGGTTACCGCGGTGGTGCTGGGCGCGGTCTACTACACTCAGTCCACGTTCATTGCCAGCGGCGACCTCAGCGATGCCTGCCTCGCCGCCGGCCAGGAACTGGACCTGAACTACCGGCTTCGGCATCCGCGCGACGGCAGTGCCGTCTTCCCGCTCCACAACAGATGCAACGCCGTATCGGACCTCGTCCCGGACTGGGTGAATCCCACGTTGAGCCTGATCGCCGCAATGCTCTCCCTGGCCCTGGTGGGCCTGCTGTTCAGCCGCATCCGGAGGCACGCCTAAGTTTTTGGCGTTGTGCCCGTTTAAACGGCGCCTTCCAGCCACTCCAGGAACGTCTGGCGTCCGACGGCGGCACCCTCCGCCGGGACCAGCGCGCCATGGCGCATGGCTTTTCCCATAGGTCCCGGGAACGGGACCTCGACGATCCTCTTGCGCCGGCCCGTCTTATCCAGATAAGCGCGGACCAGGCGGGCGAGCTCCTCGGTGCGGGGGCCGCCCAGGTCGGCGATGCGTCCCTGGGGCCCCGCCTCGGCTGCCGCAACCAGGGCTTCCGCCACCTCGCTGGCCGCCACGGGCTGGGTGAACATTTTGGGAACCAGTACCACCGGGCCCGCCGAGGCGACGTCCACCGTCAGCGGCACAAACTCATGGAACTGGGTACAGCGCAGGAGGGTCCAGGGCACGTCGCCGTGCCGCACCGCGTCCTCCTGCACGAGCTTGCCCGCGTACAATCCGGACGTCGCATGGTCGATTCCCACAACCGAGAGTGCCAGGTGGTGCCCTACACCAGCCTTCTTCTCCGCGGCGAGCAGGTTCTGGGTGCTGTTGGTGAAGTAGTCCACGTTCTTCTTGGTGGCCATGGACTTGATGCCGGACACGTCGATGACCGTATCCACGCCCCGGAGTGCCTGCTCCAGGCCCTTTCCGGTCACCAGGTCAATGCCCTCGGAGCGGCTTAGGCTCACCACCTCATGGCCGCGCGCGCTGGCCTGCTCCACGACATAGCGGCCAACGGTTCCGGTTCCCCCTGCAACGGCAATCCTCATACAAGAAATCCTAGGACTCTTCCCGGCCGGGATGGGACGTTGCTTGGGCTGATGGCGTCGATGAAAGCAGCAACATATTTCTGATAAACGCTGTTGTGGTGTTTGTTGGCAACCTTATGGCGACTTTCGGGGCTGCTTGGCGGTGCCGGCTTCGTGACACCGCCAAGCGCTGAGACCATCGGTTGCCCGACTCAAGGCCTGTGGACTGCTGGGCCCAATTCCCAGGTGCACCCCCATGCGCTCCAGGCCTTTCACCAACTACTGTGCATGCCGTAGCTCAAGGACCTCGGCACGTTCGCTCAAGAAGCCCTCAAGAGTTCCTCAAATCCTGCCCGCGGAAGGCGCCGGTGGTAACAGTGCAGCGAAAGTGCGTGCCGTCGTCGGACGCTGGCACGTCCTGCGCCTCCTACGCGGGGCTGTACGGCAGGGAAAAGGTGACCGTGGTTCCCTTCCCGGGTGCGGTGCTGAGGCTGATGGACCCGCCATGGCCCTCAACGATGGTCTTGCTGATGGGCAGTCCCAGGCCTGCTCCGGGGATGGCCGTGTCCCGTGACCGTTCGGAGCGGAAAAACTTTGAAAAGGCGTGTGCGGCCTCATCCCCGGTCATGCCGATGCCGGGGTCGGTGATCGAGCAGACGAGGCCCTGGCCATTGCTTCGAAGGCTGGCGGTGATTGTTCCGCCGTCCGGGGAGTACTTGATGGCGTTGGACAGCAGGTGCTTGAACACGTGCCGGATCCGGCCCGGGTCCACCCGGGCAACCAGCGGCTGGCCGGCCTCCATCACCAGGCGGAGCCCCGAGCTGGCCGCCCGCGGCCGCATGAGTTCCACCACTTGAGCCAGCAGGTGGGTGATGTCAGCTTCCTGCACGGAGAGTTCCACGCGGTCGGATGCGACGGCGATCAGATCGTTCACGAGCGTCAGCAGATGCGTCGCGTTCCTGTGGATGATGAGCAGTTCGGGCTCGATCTCCTTGTGGTCCGGCTCGTCAAGCACGATTTCGAGGTAGCCGAGGATGGAGGTCAGCGGGGTGCGCAGCTCGTGTGAAACCGTGGCCACGAAGTTGTCCTTGGCCTTCAGTGCGTTGATGAGTTCAGTGACCTCCGCAAAGGTGACCACGGCGCCAGTACACACGCCTTCCGCTGAACGAATGGGGGAGGCGCTGACCGAATAGGCATGCTGGTCATCGCTTGTGCCGGCGTAATACAACTCGTCAGTAAACTCTTCGCCCTTTGCCGCCCTGATATTCGGCAGGCGTTCCGTGGGGGCTTCGCTTGTGCGGTCGGGGAGGAACAGCGGCCGCCGCCCTGTTGCCAGTCCGGCCAAGGCAGGGTCCACCTCCAGGGCCTTGTTCGTGAGCACGCCGCGTCCGTCCTGATCGATAACCCAGACACCGACGTTGATCGAGGACAGGACTGCATCGAGGAGCTGCTGGCGGCGGATGCTTTCGGCCAACGTGTCTGCCAGCTCCCGGTCCTTTTGGGTCAGCGTCTGATGCTGGTTGATAAGGGCGCGCGCCACGAAGTGGGCGGTGAGGGCGACGCCGGCCATGATCAGCGGAAGGAAGATGATGCGGATGGCGGAATCCTGCGCGTCGTCCCGGCCCATGGCGAATGCCGGAACGGTGGCGCTCAGCAGCACGCCGAGGATCGCCAGCAGCACGCCGGGACGCCCGCGATTAACGGAAAGCCGGATCACAGGAAAGACCAGGAGCAGGCTCAGGACACTGAATTCCGGGCCGCCGGCCTGCCGGGTGAACCCGATGGCCACGCAGTCAAGGACGGGAACTACTGAGAAGACGGCGGACGGCAGGCGATGCCACGGAACAATGGCGGCCAGTGCGAACAGTAAGGCGTGGCCTGCCACGGCTGCCTGGAAGGCAGGGTCCTGCAACGTTGCCGGGCTGAACACCCCGGCTGCTGCCACCAAAAGGACCAGCATGATGGCCAGCGGTAGCTGCCCGGCGGCGGCCTGCCACCGGCCGCCACCAGTGCCCAGCAGGGGCTCGGCGGCTCCTGCCCACGAACCCCCGGCTGTTTGCCCCAGACGCTGCCGCCACTCGAAGACAGTCCCGCCTTTAATATCCTGCATCCGACTCATCTGTTCCCCCCGGCACAGACTAAAATAGACAGCCTCCGGCTACTTGAAGTGCTGCTGCCCACAGCCTACCTGCCGGCGTCCGGCCATAAAGGAAGCCCACCGTTCGTTGGCTGCGGTTACCGGCAAGATTCGCGCAAGCCGAACCGAGTCCTAGGATTCCGCATCTCCCCGCCGCTAATATCAGGAAAAGCACAGTCACCTTACTTAAGGGCGAGTGAAAACATGGTTGAAGCAGCAACCGCCGCCGTTTCATCGGTGATCCGCCGGAACAACGTCACGGTGACGGGCAATGCGGAGGGGCCGGTGATGCTGTTCGCGCACGGTTTCGGCTGCGACCAGGACATGTGGCGGCGGCTGCTGCCGTACTTCACCGACGACTACCGGGTGGTGCTGTTCGACCATGTAGGCGCGGGCCGCTCCGACGCCGCGGCCTACAACCGTGCCAAGTACGGGACGCTGGACGGCTACGCAGCGGACCTGCTGGAGATCTGCTCCGCCCTGGAACTCCAGGACGTCATCCTTGTTGGGCACAGCGTCAGCGCAATGATCGCCGTGATCGCGGCGGTGCAGGAACCCGGCCTGTTCTCCCGCCTGGTGCTGGTTGCCCCGTCCCCCCGCTACACGGACGATCCCGGCGACGGCTATGTGGGCGGGTTCTCGCAGGCTGACATCGAGGGCCTGCTGGACTCACTGGACAGCAACTACTTCGCCTGGGCCGAGGCTTTGGCGCCGATGGTGATGGCGAACCCCGAGCAGCCCGGGCTCGCCGAGGACCTGCGGAGCAGCTTCTGCCGGACCAACCCGTCCATCGCACGCCACTTTGCCAGGGTCACGTTCCTGTCCGACACACGCCAAGTGCTGGACGAGGTAGGCACCAGCAGCCTGATCCTGCAGTGCTCCGACGATCTGCTTGCCCCGCCGGAGGTGGGCGACTACCTGAACCGGCACCTGGGGCACAGCACGCTGGTGCACCTGCAGGCCACCGGCCACTGTCCCCACGTTAGTGCGCCGGAAGCAACCGCCCGCGCCATCCAGCAATATCTTGCTGCGAGCCCATGACAAGCGTGCCTGGCCCGGAGCCTGTTGACTTCGAGGCGCTCTTCAACCAGGCACCCTGCGGTTACCTGGTAACCGACGACGGCGGCCGCATCACCGCGGTCAACGGCACCTTCCTGCACTGGTCCGGTTACAGCCTTCCGGACTTGGTCGGTTCCGCCATCCAGTCACTGATGCCGGTGGGTGACCAGATCCTGTATTCCACCCACTGCATTCCGCAGCTTGGTATTGCCGGTGCGGTGTCCGAGGTTGCGGTCGAAATAATCTGCGCTGACGGCAGCCGCCGCGCTGCCCTGCTCTCGGCATCACGCAGTCCGGCATCCGGGCAGCAACCGGCCACCGTGCGCATCATCATCTTCAGTGCACACGAACGCCGCATGTACGAAAAGGAACTGGTCTCAGCGCTGCGGAATGCGGAGGAATCCGAAGCCCGCCGCGCCGAAGCTGAGCATGAACTGCAGCGGCTCGCCCTGCAGGACCCCCTGACCGGCCTTCCCAACAGGGCCGGGCTGAAGGCAAAGCTGGACGGATTCCTTGCAGCCAGGCGTGCCGGGCAGGGAACGCTGGCGGCTTTGTGCATCGACCTTGACCACTTCAAGGCGGTCAATGACAGCCTGGGGCACGCAGCGGGGGACGAGCTGTTGGTCGCCGTGGCGCGGCGCCTGGTCCCTGCCGCGGGGAAGCAGGCCACCGTTGCCCGGCTGTCCGGCGACGAGTTCATCGCTGTGGACATTTTTGCCGGGACGGATGAAGCAACGGCACGGGCCGCGCGGCTCCTGGACGTCCTCCGGGCCCCGACGCTGATCGAGGGGCTGGAGATCGTGACGTCCGCAAGCATCGGCGTCGCGGTTGCCGGCGAGGACGGCGAGACCATGGACGATCTGGTCCGCCGCGCCGACATCGCGATGTACCGGGCGAAATCGCTGGGGCGGAGCCGCTGGGAACTGCACCAGCCGGCAGAATCCGACCCCACGGCGGACCGGCTCCGGGCCCTCGCAGAGCTGCGCCACGGCATCAGCGACGGCGCACTCCGGCTGCACTACCAGCCGCGCGTCGACCTGCGCACCGGCCTTGCCGTTGGCGTGGAGGCGCTGGTCCGCTGGCAGCACCCCTCGCGGGGACTTCTCGCGCCGTCGGAGTTCATCGGGATGGCCGAGGAATCCGGACTGGTGCGGCCGCTGGGCGCATGGGTCCTGGAGGAAACGCTGCGGCAGGCCGAAAACTGGCGGATCGAAGACGCCGGCGGGTCCAGGCTTGAGGTGGCGGTCAACCTGTCAGCCCGCCAGTTGAACGACCCCGGGCTGGTGCCCATGATTGAACACGCCCTCCGGCTGCGGAGGATGGATCCTTCGCTCCTGGTCCTGGAAATCACCGAGACCGCCCTGATGGACGATCCCGGCGGCGCCCTCGACCAGCTCATGGCCCTCAAGGACCTCGGCGTCAGCCTCGCCGTTGATGACTTCGGCGTCGGCTACTCCAGCCTCACCTACCTTAAGAAATTTCCCATCGATGAGTTGAAGATCGACCAGTCTTTCATCATGGGGTTGGGAACCGACACCGGCGACGCGGCGATTGTGACCAGCTGCATCGACCTGGCGCACGCGGTCGGCATCCGGGCCGTGGCCGAAGGCGTAGAGACCCCCGGCCAGGTCCAAGTGCTCAGGGCAATGGGCTGCGACTATGCCCAGGGCTACCATTTCGCCCGCCCGCTGCCGGCTCCGCTCCTCAGGGAATGGCTGAAGGCCAACTCCCAAGGGCAGCGCCCGGATTCCAGCCCGGTGCTGAGCTGAACCTCTGGGAAGGTCCCTTTAAACCCAAAAGCACAGCCACCCGTCTATTCAGGTACAGCTGCGCTCAAGGGTTTGGGTCAAGAAAAGTTTTGGGTGGCAACCCGGGGCCCGACGCTGGGCGCTGTGGGTTGCCGTTGCCTTGACCTATGCGGCCAGGCGAGTGGCTGCTGCCGGAGCCTTCCGCCGCGGGGCCAGGACGCTGATGGTGCAGGGCGCCTGCTGCGGATCGATTTTGGCTGGCAGATGGTGGGTTTCGGAACAGGCCCGGAGCATCTCCAGGGCTGCTTCATCCACCCACGCGTGGGAGATATCGAGTTCCAAATCAAGGCCTTCCCTGAGGGAATTGGCCCGCTTTGCTACTACATATAGGGCGTTGACGCTGTGGACGGTGATATGCCCCTTTGCAATCACCTTTGCACGTGCATGGTCGAGATCGATACGGACAACAATGTTCAGCTTAGAGTTCAAGTTGTAAAGCCTTCCCCGGCATTGGCTGCGACGCTGCAGCTTCTTGCTATGGCCGTTTGCATCAGCCTCATCCAGAGTAGGGGGCGAATGTGACCCACGCAACATGGTGACGTTTATTACATCGGATGGTCTTTTCATTACCCCGCGCCGGGCGGCGAAAGAAGGGGGCCTGCAGCCTTCCGCTTCCGTCCGGCCCGGGTGGATCATGTAGCCATGGGCAAGCGCGTGAGCGATGGCCTGGGGGATGCCACCAAGGACAACGACGGCGGTGACGCTGCGGAAGTGCCGGGCAGGCCCCCGGACCACGCCGTGGTGTTTGTCCATGGCATGGGCCGGGCCCTCAAAGGCGGCACCCTGCAGGAGTGGGCCCAGCCGCTGATGCTCAGCCTGCACGATCTGTCCCTGGACCTGGTCCCCGGAGACGTCCCGTGCCCGCACCTGGTCATCACCAAGGCCAACGCGGTGGGGGACGCACCCGAGGTGTGGGTGAAAGTGCTGCGCGGCTATGCAGACGGCAGGCCGGACTACCTCGCTGTCCTCATGACCGAGGCGTCCTGGGGCAGGGACTTCGAGCCGGCGTCGGCCGCGTCCACCTACTCCTGGGCACTGCGCACCGCCCTCCGCGTCTACAAACGCTCCGTTCAGCTGATCCGGTGGAACCTCTATCCCGGCCGCCGGCGGGCAAGCCCCGCGTGGCTCGCGGCCCGGCTGCGGCAGATGCTGCTCACCCTGATCGCGGCGTCTGCCGGGTTCTTCATCCTGCTGGCCGTGCTGGTGGTGCTGCTGCTGATCATCCTTCTGGCCTGGATTCCGGGGCCGGGCCGGTGGATCGGGAAAATCGTGTCCCTGTTCGCGGACTTCCTGGGCGACCCGCAGGTGTGGAAGCGGAAGCCGCTGCAGGCGGCCGCGATGCGGCAGCGCGTGGTGGACACGCTCCAGCGCTGGGACCACGACGGCAGGACGCAGGTGACCGTGGTGGCGCACAGCCAGGGTGCCGCGATCACCGGGCAGGTCCTGTTCCAGAACCAGGCGCGGGCCACCAACTTCGTCAGCGTGGGCAGCGGCCTGGACCTGCTGGGCTACGCGCAGTGGGGCGGCGGAACGGGGGAGGACCCGGTGACGGACTGGCTGGCCAACCCGGACCGGCCCCGCTGGATCAACGTGTGGGGCAAGTTCGACTTCGTCCCCGCCGGGCCCATTTCCACCCACGAGAACGGGCCGCTTCCCGTGTTCGGAAAGCTCTATGCCAGGGATACCGCCGGCGATGGCGGGCCCGGCCCCGAGGAGCACCCGGTGTACAACAGGTCCGGGCTCATCTACGACCACATCGTGTACTCCAGCAACCGGGTGGAGGTGCTCGATCCGCTGGCCCGGCTGATCCTGGACCCGCCGGCAGACCCGCACGGCCTCGTGCTGCGCGGGCTCGACGGCGACCGGCGGCTCCGGCCGCACCGCGTGATGGTCAAGAGCTTGGGGGTGACCCGGCTCCTCTCGATCCTCACCGCTGCGCTGAGCGCCCCGGCCGCGCTCGCCTGGCTGGGTTCGCAGGACTGGGCGCGGAACCGGGTCCAGTGCGGCCCGCCCGGAGGTGGCCAGGATCCGTGGTGGTCCTCCTGGCTGTGCTCGGGCCCGTCCTACCACTGGGGGCACTGGGAAAACTGGGGTGTGCTTGCGGTGACCACCGCCGTGTTTGCGGCTGTTCTCATCGGACTGCTCAACGGGCCGGTGTGGGGTGTGCTCCACAACCGGCTGCAGCGCATGCGGAAGCCGTCCTTCCGGCAATCCAGCGACCCCACCCGCAATCCGCCCGCCAACCCGTGGTGGTACGTCACCTGGTACCTGCTGATCGTCACCGCGGTGGCTGTGGCCGTGCCCTTCATGCTGGCATGGCCGGACCTGCCCTGGGTGCTGGTGGTGGTGCTGGTGGTTGCGCTGTGGGCGCTCTGCTTTACCCGCACGAGCATCAGCGGGCTGCCGGCGCGCACGGGTGAAAACCGGGACACGAAGGAAACCCCGGACACGAAGGAAACCCGTGACGCGCAAGAAGCGCGGCCGGAACCGCAGCGGACGGCAGTGAGCCTGCCGCCTAACTGATGACGGGGATGCTGCCGGTTAAGACTGTCACCGGGGCGGACGACCACCGCTCGCGTTCCGGCTCGTAGGAGATCACCATCGAGACGTCGCTTTCCTTTGCCTCGTCGATGGCGAGCAGCAGGGCGTCCTCCATGTGCCGCGCATACTCGAGCCGTTCGGCCAGGGTGCCCTGGAGGTCGGCGTCGTCAATCAGCACATGGCCCTTGCCGTCCACGATGACCTTCAGCGAATACCCCTGGTCCTCATGGAGGGATCCCCGGGTGGATGAAATTTCGGTGACTCTGTCTGCCCGGACCAGCCCGTTGCCGAGCGTGCGGATCCACACTTCACCCATCGAATGACCTCCCCTTGGCTGTGGGCGCGGAACAACGCCCCATAAGTCGAACGCTACTCCTCCGCGGGCCATTTGTGACCCCCGAATTTGCGCTGATGTGTCCCGGGCCATACATGCAAATTGCCCGCTGCTCACGGCCATAAAATAAATCTGATGACTTCCCCCGAAAACCAGCAGCCCTTCAGCCTGCGCAGCATCGCGGTGGCCGCGTTCGGGCCCACATTGCTCTATGGAATCGGCACCGGCGCCATCTTGCCGGTGGTGGCGCTGACCGCCCGGGACCTGGGCGCCTCGGTGGCCGTCGCGGCGCTGATCGTCACGCTGATGGGGCTGGGATCCTGGTTCTTCAACCTGCCGGCCTCCCTGGTGACCCTCAAGTTCGGTGAGCGGTGGTCCATCGTGGGTGCCGCCGTCGCCGCAGCGTTGGCGCTGGCGGCAGCGGGACTGACCTCGCTGGTGCCCGACGGGCTCTGGCTGCTCGCGGCGGCGATGGCCGTCGTCGGCATGTCCGGAAGCGTCTTTGGCCTGGCCCGCCAGAAGTACCTCACCGAGGCTGTGCCCGTGCAGTTCCGGGCACGGGCGCTGTCCACGCTGGGCGGCGTGAACCGGATCGGCGTGTTCATCGGCCCGTTCCTGGGTGCGGCGGTGATGCAGTTCTCCGGCATCGGCGGTGCGTACTGGGTGGGTGTGATAGCCATGGCGGCCGCCGCGCTGCTGTCCCTCACCATCCCGGATCTTGCCGCGGTAGGCGTGCCCGCCGGCGGACACAAGGGTCCGGAGCCCACCCTCCGGAGCGTCGCGGTGTCCCATGCGGGCGTGTTCCTCTCGCTGGGTGTGGGCATCCTGCTGCTGAGCGCGCTGCGATCCTCACGGCAGGTGGTGATCCCGCTGTGGGCCGACCACCTGGGCTTCGACGCCACCTCCGCCTCGCTGATTTACGGCCTGTCCGGAGCGATCGACATGCTGGTGTTCTATCCGGCCGGCAAGCTCATGGACCGCAAGGGCCGGCAGTTTGTGGCCGTACCGTCCACGCTGCTGATGGGTACCGCGCTGCTGCTGATTCCGCTGACCGGGTCCTTTGTGGGGCTGCTGCTGGCGGCGCTGCTGATCGGGTTCGGCAACGGCATCAGCTCAGGGCTGGTGATGACGCTCGGCGCGGACTTCTCGCCGGACCGGGGCCGGGGCCAGTTCCTGGGACTGTGGCGGTTTATGGCCGATGCCGGGTCCACCGGCGGGCCGGTCCTGCTTTCGGGCGTGACGGCGCTCGCCTCACTGGGCGCGGGGATCTCAGCCACGGGCGTCCTGGGGTTCGCGGCGGCGGCGGTATTCGCCGTCGTTATTCCCCGGCTAAAGCACCGCCGCAACTACTGACCCGTTATCCTCAACAGATGAGTGAAACGGGGGCACCTGCCCGGAGCAGTCCGCTGCAGAAGGCCGTGTGGTGGGCGCAGGACTACGTCTATGCCGCGGTCTGCCAGGTCCAGGGCATGCTGTCCCGGGTGCAGCCGGGTTCCTTCCACAAGGGCCACCTGAGTCCTGTGCTGATCATCCCGGGCGTGTACGAAAACTGGCAGTTCATGATGCCGCTGATCCGGTCCATCCACGACGCCGGCCATCCCGTCCACGTGGTCACGGTGCTGCAGCGCAACAAGCTGGACGTCCCCGTGGCGGCGCGGCTGGTGGCGCAGCATTTGGAGGAAGCCGGGCTGCGGGACGCGGCGATCGTGGCGCACAGCAAGGGCGGGCTGATCGGCAAGTACGCCATGCTGAACCTGGACCCCGAGGGCAGGATCTCGCGGATGATCACGGTGTGCACGCCGTTTTCCGGGTCCCGCTACGCGAAGTACATGCTGCTGCCGAGCCTGCGGATCTTCTCGCCCAGCAACGCGCTGACCCTCCAGCTGGCGCGCGAGGAAGCCATCAACAGCCGGATCACCTCCATCTACGGCCCGTTCGACCCGCACATCCCGGAGGGCAGCGTCCTTCCCGGTGCCACCAACATCGAGCTGCCCACGGCCGGGCACTTCCGGATCCTTGGGGATCACGAAACGGCCCGGATTATCGTGGAGCAGCTGACCCCCGACGAGCCGTGAGCCGCGTTCCTGATCCCGGCGGAAGGTACGACGGCGGGCGGCCAGTTCCGCATGAACCGGACCATTCGCGTTCCCCGAACCGGGTGGAGCGGCGCCAGAGCCGGTGGGCCACGGTCCTGGCCGTGCTGCAGCGGCTGCTCTATCTGGTGGTCACCGTCGCGGTGGGCTGGGCGGTGTGGTTTTTCCTGCTGTCGCGGCTCTCCCGCGGGCCCGAGCAGGCCTGGGTGTTCCTTCCGGTGTGGCTGATTCTTGCGTACGCGCTGCTGCCGCGCATCCACAAAATCCTGAGCAGCCTGTACATCCCGGACTACTTCATCGGCAGGACCCGGACCGGGGACGGGGTCCTGGGTGACCCCGTGAACCTGGCCGTGGTGGGAACGGGGGAGGAACTGCGGAAGGCGATGCTGACTGCCGGCTGGGTGGAGGCCGCCCCGATTAACCTCGCAACGGCGTGGCGCACCCTGACGTCAACCCTGTTGGGCCGGAGTTACCCGGCGGCGCCCGTCAGTTCGCTGTACGTTTTCGGCAACAAGCAGGACCTGGCGTTCCAGCGCGAGATCGACGGCAACCCGCGCAAACGCCACCACGTCCGGTTCTGGAAATGCCCGGCCGGCTGGATGCTGCCCGGCGGGTTGTCCGTGGACTGGGTTGGCGCCGGGACTTACGACAGGAGCGTTGGACTGTCCCTCTTTACATTCCAGATCACGCACAAGATCGCCGACCGGACAGACGAGGAACGCGACTTCATCATTGAGACGCTCCGGGCGGCCCGCGCCGTGGAGTCGGTGCACGTGATCCTCAACTACTCCAGCGGCTACCACCACCGCAACGGCGGCGGCGACGCTATCCGCACCGACGGGCACCTGCCGATCATCGACCTGTACGAGCCGGGCCGGCCGGGGAGTTCCAAGCCAGGCAGTGACAGCTAAACACGCAGGTCAGAGGCCACTTTAACCTTCAATTTCTTGAGCAAACTTTGACGTTTTCCCCCCAAAATTCCTGATAAAGCCCATGCATTGTTGTTCCCAGCTAGACCACACACAAAAGTCTGAGGGGACACATCATGAAGAACAGCACTCTGATCAAGGGAACCGCAGCCATCGCCGTAGGCGCGGCCCTGCTGCTGGGCGGCGGCGGAACGCTGGCAGCCTGGAACGAATCGGTCTCAGCCGCCCCGGGCACCATCGTCTCCGGTGACCTGAACGTAACAGCAGCTGCCGGCGTTTGGACCGACCGTGCCGGTGCCACCATCAACATCGCCACCTACAAGGTGGTTCCGGGCGACAAACTCACGTACACCCAGAATCTGACCGTAACGCTGGTTGGCAATAAGATGGCGGCCGACATTGTGTTGACGGGTGCAAATTCAGTCAATAACTTCACTGCCGCCAACGTCACCATCTCCCCGCTGCTGCTGAAGACCAGCACCGGAGCCACGGCTTCACGTCTCGCGCCGGTCAGCGGCAGCGACACCCAGACGGTGACCGCTTCCACGGTATTCGAATTCAAGAGCACCACCAGTGGTCGGTCTGACGTAGCCACCAACTACAACCTGGGCGACGTCAAGTACACGGTTCAGCAAGTCGTTGAAGGTGCCGGCCTCGTAGAACCGCAGGTCTAATCTGACGCTGGCGGGTGGCAGAACCACCACCCGCCTTCGCGATCGGAAACAGGACCAGGGAGGAACCATGCGCATCAAGCGCTCACTGCAGGCAACGGCACTCGTCGCCGCAGCAGTGATCCTGGGCCTCCTGACGGTGCAGGGCACGTATGCGCTATGGAGTGCCAGTGCGATTGCCGCCCCGGGTACGGTGACAGCCGCATCGTTCGACATGGCACTTGCCGATGTTCCATCGGGGCGGGCAACCAACATGACCCTGGCCGACGGAAAAACTTCCGCCAACCTGGCCATGACGCCCTCCGCCACGTTGGTGCCCGGGACTTCGGTCTACGGGGGAATCGTGGTCACGAACAACACCAACGCCGGGGGATCCTTCAACACGGTCATCACGGCCGGCCTGGGTACCGTAACGAACGTCGCCGGTGGCAGCCTGTCAACCTACGTCATCTTCTACGCCAAAACTGCCACCTCCTCCGCGGAGTGCAGCACCATCGCGGGCTACGCACCCATCGGTTCAGCCGGATTGTCATCCCCCGCAGTGGGCAAGGGCGGATCCACCGTCTTCTGCTTCCAAGCAAGTCTTAGCTCTAATGCCCCGTCGTCAGTGAAAGGACAAGCAGTGAACATCTCTCTTCAGCTCACCGCACGTCAGCTCTGTGGGGTGCCAAGTGGCTGCTGACTTGACGGAACGGCCCGTTGCCAACGCAATTCCCCAAGGGGAAGGGAGGCACTTGGTGCAAGCGCCGTCGGGCGCCGAAAAAACTGGGGGCACCGGCTCTGATGCATGGACCGCCGTCGGACGGATCCTGAGCATGGCTGCCATGATCATCGCATTGTTCGCCGCGATGATCCTGCTTGTCATCCCCGTCGTGACCGGCTCGCACACCTACACGGTGCTCACCAACTCCATGGCACCGAAGTTCCCACCAGGAACGTTCCTGGTGATGAAGCCCGTGCCATTCGATGAGATTCAGTACGGTGACGTGGTCACGTTCCAGCTGCACTCGGGGCGGCCCGAGGTCGAAACGCACCGGGTGGTGGGCTTCGGTGCCACCCAACAGGGTGAGAAAACCCTCATCACCAAGGGCGACAACAACGGTGCTAACGACGCCGACCCTGTCCGTGAGATCCAGATGAAGGGCAAGCTGTTCTACGCGGTTCCGTATGTTGGTTTCCTGGCCAATGCCCTTGGGAACTCCGACCGTGACGCATGGACCATCATCGCCGCTGTCGGGCTCATCGGTTATGGCGCCATCCTGGTTTTCAAGTCCGTGCGCGCATCGCGTCGCAGCCGGGCTGCTGAGGGAAAGTAATGGCCCGGATTCGGAATCTTCCAGGTGCGGCAACGGCCGTCGGTGCGTTTGTGCTGACTGTGCTGCTGGGCCTGGGTGGTGCATCCGCGTCAGCATTATGGCAGCAGAGCGCCACGGCGACCATGACGGTCACGGCTGCGGCGACATGGCCGGGCTCTGGCTTCACTGGGTTCACATGCCACAACGACAATCCGCAGAAGACCGCTACTTTGACGGCTACCGGGTCCAGTGCCCCAGCATCTCTGACCTATGCTGCCCTGCAACCAAACGGAACGTACGGACCTTCGTACATGGATGAGGTCAGCTTGGGAACGGCGAGCACCGTAGGCCTGACAATTACCTCGCCGATCATTGTTGCCAACCGATCGACACCCCAGCTGACCGTCCGCGTGGTGGCCACATATGCCAATCAAACGCAGATTACCGCCACTGCAGTTTTGAAGTTGGAGCAAGGCAACAACAGCGACAAGGTGATCTGCGTGTCAGCCACCGCCTAGGAGCAAAGAGGCCAGCTCGGCGGAAGCAGGTGCCGCTATGTCCCCCCACATAGTGGCACCAGCTTCTGCCGAGCTGGCGTGTGAGTTCAAACGGGAATACTCAGCCAGTTTGGGAAAGTTTTGGCGGAGGTAAGCCGGTATTTGTATCGGGCCTTCCGGTGGGGCCGAGGCCAGGCACTCGGTGCGCGTCCGCCGTCGTAATTCGGACCAGGGCGGGTACCTGGCGGCGCCTACTTCAAGACGCCGCCAGGAGTCTATGGCTTCAGGAGAGCCATCCGGCCGAGGCCCAGGGGCCCGGCAAGAGCAACTATCCATTGCATGGATCAAAATATGGCGCTGAATCACTCAAGAAACCTTCAAGTTCTCAACAGGATTTGGTCATCAGCGGCAATCCCCTAAATCCGCAGGAAAACCCCATAAACCAACCCTGTTTCCTGTGCCGTCTTCCCGGGGACCTGCCGCGGCGTTAACTTGTATTTGGGCACGCTGGCGGATTGATCCTCGAATCGCCGATGCCCCGACCAACAGCCAGGAGCCAAGAAGCGGTGTCCGGGCAAGCCATAGACCTGCTGCCCGCCTCCCGGGCCCGGAAGCGACACCCCTTGAGCGAATTGCTGTTGCTGGCCGCCACTGGACTGGCGCGCGAAGTGCTGCTGACCGTGCGCGCCAGCGGCCAGTACGACGTCCTGGGGATCCTTGATGACGACCCCCAACTCCTCGACGTCCTGATCGACGGCGCCCCCGTCCTCGGCGCCTTCGAGGACGCCGCCATGTTCCCAAAGGCGCTCTTCGCAGTGTGCCTGCCCTTAGGACGGGATAGGGAAGCGGTGGTGGAGCGGCTTACCCAGTCGGGTGTGGAAGGCAACCGGTATGGCACAGTGCTGGATCCGGACATCCGCCTGCCGGACGACTGCCGGATCGGCCCGGGAAGCATCCTGCTGCGGCACGCCACGGTTGGACCGCAGGTGTCACTGGGGAACCACACGGTGGTGATGCCGTCCGTGACTCTGGGCTGGGCCCTGCAGGCAGGGGACTTCACCACGTTCTCCGCCGGGTCCTCGCTGGGAGAGGGCGTGCGGGTGGGCCGGGGCGTCCACATAGGCGTGAACGCCGGCATTGGTGACGGCTTGTCCGTGGGTGATTATTCGTCAGTGGGGATGGGTGCGGCGGTTGTGCAGGACGTGCCCGAGTACGAGACGTGGGTGGGAGTGCCGGCGCGCACCTCCCTCCCGGGCGGGGGCCTTGCCTTTTAGCGGGCCGCGAAGAGGCTGCGCCGGGTATTGCCAGTCCTGGTAGTTCCCATCCACACACATGCGGAGGACAGTTCATGGAACTCTTCAGCGACAGGCCCGCCATGGCTGCCGCCGCCCTGACCCGGCTTGCAGCGGCAGACGCAGAAGCCGGAGGCCGTCTGGCAGGCCGGCTCCAGGTCTACCTCAGCGACCTGATCGTACGGAACGGGCCGGCAATCATGGAGCAACTTGCCATCGAACTGGCGCGCCAGCATCTGGCATCCCTGGAGAGGCTGGCCGCCGCCACCGGATGGCCGGCTGCCAGGTACCTTGACGACGTCGAGCTTGCCGCCGCCATGGATGAAAGGCGCGACACCGAAACTGAGATGTGATCTTCATCCGCTTGAAACAAAGCAGGGCCGCCACTCTCATATCCTTAAAGGCAGAGAATTCGCCTGGAAGGAAAACCTTGGAAACGACCGACGCCGCCGTGAAGCCCATCATCGGCCTCAGCACCTACCTTGAGCCTGCCGGCACCGCCGGCTGCGGCACAGTCAGCGCGGCGTTCCTTCCCGAGACGTACCTTGCCCCCATCATTGCAGCGGGCGGCGTGCCCACCCTCCTGCCGCCCCAGCCTGTGGCCCCCGGCGTGGTCGAAGCCCTGGTGGGCAGGCTGGACGGGCTGCTCATCCCAGGAGGCTGGGATGTTGATCCCGCCCTCTACGGCCAGGAAGCCCATCCCGAAACCGGGGAGCCCCGGCGTGATCGAGACGCCTGGGAACAGGCCCTGATCCGGGAAGCACTCAGACAGGACGTGCCGCTGCTGTGCATCTGCCGCGGGGAGCAGCTGCTCAACGTCACGCTGGGCGGCACCCTGCACCAGCACCTGCCCGACGTCGTGGGGAACGGGCAGTACCAGCTGGGCGGCTACGCTTTCAACCAGATCCCTGTCGATCTCCGGCCTGACTCGCAGCTTGCCCGCCTGATTGGCCCGGACACCCAGATTGTCCCCGTGGCCCACCATCAGGCGGTGGACCGGCTCGGCGAGGGGCTGATTGCCGCCGCGTGGAGCGAGGACCAGGTGGTGGAAGCCATCGAGTACCCGGCTAACACCTTTACGCTGGGCATCCAATGGCACCCGGAGGAACTGCCCGAGGACTTCGGGCTGTTCCGCGGGTTCGTCGAAGCAGCCCGGGCAAAGTACCTGTCCCGCCTGCTGCCGGCCACGCCGTCGTCGGTCTCGTCCGCATCGATGGCAGCGTCCGCCGCCACGGGGACGATCTCCATCCAGCCCGAAGCCTTCTAGCCCGCCCTGTATAACTGCCCCTCTTTGGGGGGCAGTTGACTCCCCACGACTTGCGGACAGGAACTAAGCATGCTTACGATGTGGTGACCAACGGAGGTTAAGCCAACGCCCCACGGGTTCAACCGAGGAGTAGTCATGGCTTATCTTGTCCCCATCTGTCGTCCTGCTGCCGGGCACGTCCGCCGCAGGGGAAGCGCCGGTTCCAAGGAGCTGCGCTGATGCGCCGCATGGGTGTCGAGGAAGAGTTCCTGATCCTCGACTTCACCGACGGCCACGCTGTTCCTTTGGGCCAAGTGCTGGAGAGCCTGGCCGACGACGGCCTCAGCAGCGAGATGAAGCAGGAACAGATTGAAACCTGCACCCTTCCCAGGATCACCCTGGAGGAACTCGCGCAGGACATCACTGCACGGCGGATGAGTGCAGACGCCACAGCCCGAGCGGCCGGAGCGCGTTCCGTGGCCCTGGCGACGTCACCCCTGCCCGTGCAATCCACCACTACGCCGGGCCTGCGGTACCAGCGGATGATGGAGCGGTTCGGCCTAACGGCGGTGGAACAGCTGACCTGCGGCTGCCACGTGCATGTGGAGGTCGAGTCGGACGAGGAAGGCGTGGCCATCCTTGACCGGATCCGGATCTGGCTCCCGGTCCTGACGGCCATCACCGCCAACTCCCCGTTCTGGAACGGCGTGGATTCCGGCTACGCAAGCTACCGCTCCCAGGCCTGGAACAGGTGGCCCACCGCCGGGCCCTGCGAGATTTTCGGTTCCGCAAAGGCCTACCACGCGCAGGTGCAGGAGATCCTCACCTCGGGAGTTCCGTTGGACAAGGGGCAAATCTACTTTGACGCGAGGCTCAGCCACCGCCATCCCACCGTTGAGATCCGGGTGGGCGACGTGTGCCTGTTTGCCGACGACGCCGTCCTGCTCGCCGGCCTGGTGCGGGCCTTGGCGGAAACGGCAGCCCGGCAATGGCGCTCCGGCGTGCCGCCCGTGCCCGCGTCCGCCGCGCAGCTTCGGCTCGCTGCCTGGCAGGCGGGCCGCTACGGGCTGGACGGGCAGCTGTTGGATCCGCTGACCGGCAAGCCCCGCGCTGCCTTCGAGGTCGCGATGTCCCTGCTGGACCATATCCAGCCCGTGCTGCGGGACCAGGGCGAATTCGGCACAGTGGAGGGTTTGCTGTTCCAGGTCCTGAACAGGGGAACAGGGGCCGCCAGGCAGCGGGCCGTCCACGCCACCACCGGCAGCCTTTGCGGCGTCATCGCCGACGCCGCCGACGTCACCTGCCTGCCTGCCACACCTATCCGAAAGCTCACAGACATCCCTGCTCACGGCTGAACAGGGAATTTAGGCGAACTACCCGGGAGGGCAGATGGACCAGAATGAAACACCGGTGCTCGATGCGCTGGCTGAACACCAGAAACTCGACAGGTACGGCTTCACGCCGCCCGCCCACCGCCAGGGCCGCGGCGTCGATCCGCGTGTGCTGGAGGTGCTGGGCGAACAGAGCTTCAAGTCCGACGTCGTTGCCTCCTCGGGCCTGGACGACCGGAAGTCCTCCAACGGCTACCTGCAGAAGGCGGAGCAGTTGATGGCCGAGGCGGTCAATGCCGACATGGCCTTCTTCTCGACCTGCGGAAGCTCCCTGTCCGTGAAGGCAGCGATCCTGGCCGTCACCCGTGGAGAAGGGGAGCTCCTGATCAGCCGCGACGCGCACAAATCCGTGGTCTCGGGGCTGGTGCTCTCCGGGCTGCAGCCGCGGTGGATCAAACCCAAGTGGGACAACGAGCTCAAGCTCTCCCATCCGCCGGCGCCGGAGACCGTGGAGGAGATGTGGCAGCGGTACCCGGACGCCTCCGCCGCGCTGATCGTCAGCCCCACTCCCTACGGCACATGCGCGGACATCGAAGCGATCGCCGAAATCTGCCACAAGCGGGGCAAACCGCTGATCGTGGACGAGGCGTGGGGCGCGCAGCTGCCGTTCCACCCGGACACACCCACCTGGGCGATGAATGCGGGCGCGGACATCTGCGTCGTCAGCGTGCACAAGATGGGGCTCGGCTTTGAGCAAGGCTCCATTTTCCATTTGCAGGGAAACCTGGTGGACCCGGTCCGACTGAACCAGTGCGCCGACGTCCTGTCCACCACCAGCGCCAACGTTATGCTGTACGCCGCCATGGACGGGTGGCGCCGGCAGATGATGCAGGAGGGCAAATCGATGATTGACAAAGCCCTCGAACTGGCCCGAGGACTCCGCCGGGACATCGATGCACTGCCCGGCCTGCATGTCCTGGAAGACGAACTGGTCCACGCCGAAGCCTCCCACGACCTGGACATCCTGCACATCATGATCGACGTTTCAGAACTTGGAATCAGCGGTTTCCAGGCCACGGATTGGCTGCGCGAAAACTGCCGGGTGGACATGGGCACCACGGACCACCGCCGGACCGAAGCCGTCATCTCTGTCTCCGATGACAGCGAAACCGCACAGCGGCTCCTCGATGCCCTCCGCGCACTCACCGTTGCCGCCCCGGACCTGCCCCGGCCGCCCGCCGTCGTAATTCCTGATGAGGAGGACCTCTTCCTGGAGACGGTGATGCTGCCCCGGGATGCCTTCTTCGGCCCGGTGGAAAACGTCCCCGCGGAGGAGGCACCCGGCCGCATCGCCGCCGAAATGGCCACCCCTTACCCGCCGGGCGTTCCGCTGTTGCTGCCCGGGGAAAGGATCAACAAAGCCGCCATCGATTACCTTCGCAGCGGGGTGGAGGCCGGCATGGTCCTGCCCGATCCCGCCGACCCGTCCCTGAAGACCATCAGGGTGGTCCGCGAAGAGCAGCATAGATCGCTGTAGGCCGCAGGAAACGAGGAAGTTATGTGCGGAATAGCAGGCGAAATCGCCTTCAACGGTAAGACGGCCTCCCGGGAGCCCGTCCTCGCAATGATGGGGGCCATGACCTCCCGCGGACCCGACGGAAGGGGGATCTGGGACGACGCCGGCTGGGTTGCCCTGGGACACCAGCGGCTGAGCATCATCGACCTGTCTTCGGCGGGGGCGCAGCCGATGCTGGACGACGGCGGCCTGGCCCTCACCTTCAACGGCTGCATCTACAACTATCGCGACCTGCGGAGGGAGCTCGAGCCGGAGTTTACCTTCCGGACAACCAGCGACACCGAAGTGATCCTCAAGGCCTACCGGAAGTGGGGCGACGACTTTGTCCACCACCTGGTGGGCATGTTCGCCATCGCGTTGTTCGATCCGCGGCGGCAGGAAGTCCTCCTGGTCCGCGACCGGCTGGGCATCAAGCCGGTCTACGTTTCCCACCTGCCCGGTAAGCTGCGCTTCGCCTCCACGCTCCCCGCGCTGGTGGCGTCCGGCGGCGTGGACACGTCCCTGGACGAGGTTGCGCTGCACCACTACCTCAGCTGGCATTCGATCGTTCCGGCGCCGCGGACCATCCTGCGCGGGGTCCAGAAGCTGCCGGCGGCGACCATCCGTACTGTCCGCGCCGACGGAACCTGGCAGGACCGCGAGTACTGGCGCCCTGATTACACGCGCGATGCTTCGCGGTCCGGGTGGTCGGCTGCGGACTGGCAGGACGCCGTCCGGGATGCCTTACGAACGGCAGTACGACGGCGGATGGTGGCCGACGTGCCGGTGGGTGTCCTTTTGTCCGGGGGCCTGGATTCGAGCCTGCTGGTTGCCCTGCTGGCCGAGGAGGGCCAGCACGGGCTTTCCACCTTTAGCATAGGATTCGACGGCGCCGGCGGGGACGCGGGCAATGAGTTTGCCTACTCCGACCTGGTTGCACGGGAGTTCGGCACCCGCCATGAGCGGCTCCACGTCAGCACGTCCGAGTTCGCCCCGTCCATCGATGGCGCGGTGGGTGCGATGTCCGAGCCCATGGCCAGCCACGATGTGACCGCTTTCCACCTGCTCTGCAGGACGGTCTCGGAGCAGGTGAAGGTGGTGCAGTGCGGACAGGGCGCCGATGAAGTCTTTGCCGGCTACGCCTACCATCAGCCGCTCGCCTCGGCCGGCCGCCGGGACGCCCTCCGGACCTTCTCGGCATCCTTCGTGGACCACAGCCACGAGGACCTCATGGGGATCCTTGAACCTGAATGGTTCTGCGGATCCGATGTAAGCCGCAAGGTCCTGGCCGCCCATCTGGAAACACCCGGAGCCGATACCGCACTGGACGCCGTCCTCCGGCTGGACACCCACCTGCTGATGGTGGACGACCCCGTCAAACGGCTGGACAACATGTCCATGGCGTGGGGCATCGAGGCCCGTGTCCCGTTCCTTGACCATGAGTTGGTGGAGCTCGCCGCCGCCTGCCCGCCCGGACTCAAGGCCTCGCAGGACGGGAAGGGAATCCTGAAGGACCTGGGCCGGCAGATGCTGCCCGCAGCCATCATCGACCGGCCCAAGGGATACTTCCCCGTTCCGGCCCTGCGGCACCTTGAAGAACCGTTTATCTCCATGGTGCGGGATGCCCTGCATGCCCCGGAGGCCAAACAGCGCGGACTCTTCCGGCCCGCCTACATCGACGGTCTGCTCGCGGATCCCAATATCCAGCGGACCCCCGTGAACAGCAACGTGCTGTGGCAGTTCGCCCTGCTGGAAATGTGGCTGCAGCGCCACAGGGTGGGCTGATGTCCCTGCTGCCCCGATTGCGCCAAGCCGTCGCGGCGGACTTTCCCGCCGTCGTCGACGAACTGTCCTCACTGGTGCGGATCCCGGCCATGGCGTGGGAGGCCTTCGACCCGTCGCAGCTGGACAAGGCAGCCCAGCAGGTGGCTGGCCTGCTCCGCGATGTCGGGATGGCCGACGTCGACGTTCTGCAGGCGCCACGGCCGGACGGCGCGCCCGGGGCGCCCGCGGTGGTGGGACGCCGGCCTGCGCGGCCGGGCAAGCCGACCATCCTGCTGTACGCCCACTATGACGTCCAGCCCGCAGGGGACGTGGAGCTGTGGGAGAGCCCACCGTTCGAAGTCGTGGCGCGGGACGGCCGGCTCTGGGGCAGGGGAGTGGCCGACAACAAAGCCGGGGTGCTCCTGCATGTGGCTGCCGTCCGCACCGTGCTCCGGGTGCTCGGCGACGGGCTCGGCCTGGGCGTGACCGTGTTCATCGACGGCGAGGAGGAGGCGGGGTCGCCCAGCCTGCCCCTGATGCTGCAACGGCACGGGGACCTGCTCAAGGCGGACGTGCTGGTAGTGGCCGACTCCGGAAACTGGAAAGTGGGCGTTCCCGCGCTCACCACCAGCTTGCGCGGGCTGATTCTGGGGACCGTGGAGGTCCGGGTGCTGGACAACGCCCTGCATTCAGGAACCTACGGCGGGCCAGTGGTGGACGCCGTCGCGGCGCTGTCCCGGCTCCTCGCAACGTTCCATCACGACGACGGGAGCGTGGCCGTGGAGGGCCTGCCTGCTTCGGAGTCTTCCGGGCCCGTGCTGACGGAAGCCGAGTTCCGGGCTGACGCGCGCGTCCGGCCGGGCGTCCCCCTCACGGGGACGGGCAGCATCACCTCGCGGCTGTGGACCAAGCCTGCACTGGCCATCATCGGTGTGGATGCCCCTTCCGT
Source organism: Arthrobacter sp. RT-1 (assembly GCF_003367205.1). Taxonomy (NCBI): domain Bacteria; kingdom Bacillati; phylum Actinomycetota; class Actinomycetes; order Micrococcales; family Micrococcaceae; genus Arthrobacter; species Arthrobacter sp. RT-1. The sequence goes on along the minus strand of NZ_QRGQ01000050.1, from coordinate 72,373 downwards.
GGCGCTCTCCTCTGACACGCTGCAGCCGGTGGCACGGGCCCGGTTCAGCCTAAGCCTTGCACCAGCCAGCGACACCGCTGCCGCCATGGAAGCGGTCCGGCGGCATGTCGAGTCACACGTTCCCTTTGGTGCTGACGTCACCTTTACGCCGGGCGGCCGGACCGAAGGATTTGCCGGCGATGCGTCCTCCCCGGTGTCCCGGCTGATGCTCTCGGCGATGGAGGAGGCGTGGGGAGTGCCCGCCGTGTCCATGGGCGTTGGCGGGTCCATCCCCGCCGTCAACATCCTCAACAAGCTGTACCCCCAGGCGGACATCCTGATCACCGGCGCCGAGGACCCCGACTCCCGCGCTCACGGCGCGAACGAGTCCATCCATCTGGGTGACTTCGAAAACGCCATCCTGGCCGAGGCCCTGCTGCTGGCCCGGCTCAACGCCCGCGACTAACCCCCGTCCTACCCGCCCAAGTAGGTAGCAGTAACTGCCGTTATGAGCCATCAAAACGACACTTAGTGCTACCTGGTTGGGCTGGGGCTGCGGAGGTGACCCTAGCGCCTGGGTGAGTCCCGGCGTCGGGCGGCGTAGGCGAACAGCGAGGTGGTGGCCACCGTGGCCAGATACCCCGCGATCACGATCAGCGAGATCCCGGCCCAGAAATAGTTGGTGGTGCTGGCCTCCTGCCACGGGCTGGGCGCCAGCCGGAGCAGCGAGTACGAGGCTACCGCCGCCGACGCCAGCCCGATCATGACCGGCAGCGTCAGCCAGATCCGGGCCGAGCCGATGTGGCCGCCGAACCCGTCCCACGCATTCCAGGACCCGCGCCGGACAATGAGCCAGCCGGCCGGGATCATGAACGCGCCCACCAGCAGGAACGCCGCCACCACATCGGCAGGCCGGTGCCACTGGTTGATCAGGGTGGACACCCCGGAGGCGATCGCGAACGAACCGCCCACAAAACCCGCCATCGGGCGCCAGCGCGGCGACGCCATGAGGAACACCGCCGCGGCCGCGGACGCCGCCAGCGTGGTGTGCCCGGACGGCAGCGAGTTCAGGTCCAGCGTCACCACGCCCTTGTCCGGACGGGCCGGGAGCAGGGCCTTCAAAACCTGGGTTGCCAGGTTCGCGCCGATGCACGCTGCCACCGCGATGGCTGCTTCGGTCCAGCGCCGCCTGATCACCGTGACAAAGAGCACCACGACGGCGGCCATCACCAGCGAGATGGTGGGCAGCAGGTCCAGGAATCTTGTGGTCGCCTTGCCGGCAGGGCCATGCAGCTCCACGGCTTCCACCAGGGCCGACTCGTCGATGAACTGCCCGGTGGTGGTCTGCACGAAGTAGTAGTACGTGGCCATGAGCCCTGTGACGCAGGCCAGGGTGGCAAGCACGAAGAGGAAACCCGATCCCGGTGCGGGGCGGGCTGCGGTCCTGGCGGTTGCTTGCCGTGAAAGAGTCATCCGTTCAAGGATTTCACAGAAAGCTGGGACTGCGCCGCAAGCGCAGGCCCGCCCTCTTGAAGACCCCGAGGAGCAGCTACGCCAGCGCCACCGCCAGCTCCTCGATGATCTCGAACTGCTCCCGCACGCCGCCCTCCATGCCGGACCCAGCAATCATGTCGCGGACTTCCCTGCTGCCAGCGTCGGTGCGGATACTGACCAGGGTGGCGCCGCCGTCGGCATCCTTGAAGGTGACCGTGTTTACCACTGCCCCCTCCTCGCTGTCCGGTGCCGCGTCCGGAGTTTCCATGACCTCCGTGTGCACAATCCGTTCGTTGGGCACAATCTCGCGGTACGTCCCGTGTAAGGCCAGCTCGAAGTGGCCGTGGGCCAGCATGACGTACCGCCAGGCCCCGCCCACCCGGAAGTCCATTTCGACGACGGTCATCTCGCCGCGCCTGCCGGGCCACCACTTTTTGACGAGCTCCGGTGTGGTCCACGCCCTGTAGACCAGGTGCCGGGGTGCGTTGAGCGTCCGGGTGATGAGGATTTCCTGGTCGCCGGGGAGGGTGACGCTCATGGTGCCGCTGCCTGTCTGTGCCATTGCCCTAGTCCTTCTCTTGGTTTTCCTGTTCCTTGAGGTCCTCCAGCACGTCCTCCAGGGCGTCCAGCCGTTCCTCCCAGAGGTGCCGGTAGCCGGCCACCCAGTCGTGGATGGGCTTCAGGGCCTGCGGATTCAGCCGGTACAGCCGCTGCCGGCCTTCACCGCGCACGTCCACCACGCCCACAGCCCGCAGGACGCGCAAGTGCCGGGAGACGTGCGGCTGGGCCAGGTCCAGGAGGTCCACCAGATCGTTCACCGGCCGTTCGCCGCCCGCCAGGGCATCCAGGATCTCCCGGCGGCGGGGCTCGGCCACCGCATTGAACGCGTCCGACGTTGTTGCTGCCCGTGCCATGACCACATCATATATCGATATCGATATGCATTGAAAGGGGTTCCAGTCCCCGCTTGTACAGTGAATCCATGCCCTCCCGCCCAGCTGTCCCTTCCGCCGACATTCCTGGCTTCGATGAATTGCTTGCGTCCGCCCACGTGGTCAGCCTTCCCATGCGCGTGAAGTTCCGGGGAATCATGGAACGCGAAGCACTGCTGCTGCGCGGTCCGGCCGGCTGGGGCGAGTTCTGCCCGTTCCCGGAGTATGCCGACGCAGAGGCATCCCGGTGGCTCGCCGCCGCCATCGAGGCCGCCTGGTCCGGCTTCCCGCCGCCTGTACGGTCTGTCATCCCGGTTAACGCGACCGTCCCCGCCGTTCCGGCTGACCGGGTTCCGGACGTCCTGGCCCGCTTCGGCCGGGTGGACGCCGTCAAGGTCAAGGTTGCCGAGCAGGGCCAGACCCTTGACGACGACGCCGCCCGCCTCGCCGCCGTCCGTGCCGCGCTGCCCGAAGCCGCCATCCGCGTGGACGCCAACGGCGGCTGGGACGTACCCACCGCGGTTGAGGCACTCACCCGGCTGTCCGCCGTCGGGCTTGAATACGCGGAGCAGCCCGTGCCCACCATCGAAGGGCTCGCCGAGGTTCGCCGCGCGCTGCGGGCGGCCGGCACGCCCGTGCTCATCGCCGCCGACGAAAGCGTCCGCAAGGAGTCCGACCCCCTTCGCGTGGCACGGGCCGGAGCTGCCGACCTGATCGTGGTCAAGGTGGCGCCGCTTGGGGGAGTGCGCCGCGCACTGGACATCGTGGCGCAGGCCGGGCTGCCCGCCGTCGTCAGCTCCGCGCTGGACACCTCGGTGGGCATCCGCGCCGGGCTGGCCTTGGCGGCTTCCCTTCCGGAACTGCCCTACGCGTGCGGGCTGGGTACGGTATCCCTGTTCGAATCCGACATCACCAAGGATCCGCTGGTGGCCGACGACGGCGCCATCCGGCTCCGCGACGTTGCCGCCGACGCCGGGCTGCTCGAGCAGTATGCGGCTTCACCCGAGCGCCGGGACTGGTGGCTCGCGCGGCTCCGCCGCGTCCACGCATTCCTCGCTCCGCAGCAACCCTCTATCACTTAACGCGGCTTTACCTGGGACCCCCTATCACATTTTCGCAGGTCACCACGGGTTACCGGCGGGTTTACCCTGGGTTCACCCTACTGACTACTTGACGTAGAAATCGGCTGACAGGGTGGGCGAACCGCATCGATTTTCCCTGGAAGGCCCCCATGTCTGAAACGACTGCCCGCAAATTCACCCTGCTGCCGATGCTCGGCCACACTAAGGGCAAGCGCAGTGCCGTCACCTGTGCACTGAAATGCGACAACGCGTGCGCCGGCGACGTGTGCAACACCAGCTCCAACAGCTACTTCCGCGACATCGCCTCCGCCACCATGTCCCGCCGCGCCGCCCTGGGCTTCGGTGCCGCCGGCGCGCTCGCCGTCGTCCTCGGTTCAGCCGTGACCTCTCCCGAATCAGCTTCCGCCGCCGGCCTGTCCAAGGCCGCGAAGGAAGGCTTCGGCAAGTCCAAGCTCCAGTTCACGCCCATCCCGTCGATTGACGCCATGGTGGACGCCGTCACCGTGCCGGAAGGCTTCACCTGGCAGCCGGTCATCCGCTGGGGTGACCCCATCTTCAATGGCACGCCCGAGTTCGACATCAACAACCAGACTGTTGCAGCCCAGGAAAAACAGTTCGGCTACAACAACGACTACACGGACATCCTGGAAATCCCGGGCAGCAAGGGCCGCCGCGCAGTCCTGTTCTCCAACCACGAATACACCAACGAGAACATCATGTTCCCGCCCACCATGCCCGCCCAGCAGATGCGTGCCGTGGGGGCAGCCGCACATGGCCTCTCTGTGGTGGAGCTGGAGCGCAAGAACAAGAACAAGCCGTGGACCTACGTCAAGGGTGCGGAGTTGAACCGCCGCTTCCTGAACAACACTGTGTACGAACTGACCGGCCCGGCCGCCGGTTCTTCCCTGGTCAAGACGAAAGACGACCAGGCCGGCCGCTTCATCAAGGGAACGCTGGGCAACTGCGCCGGCGGTACCACCCCATGGGGCACCATCCTGTCCGGCGAGGAAAACTTCCAGGGCTACTTCGTCGGCAACGGCACCTCTGACGGCGACAAGCGCTACGGCATCACCTCCAAGCCCACAGCCCGGCAGTGGGAGCTGGACGAACCGCGCTGGGACACCCGCAACCCCGGCTACGAGAATGAGGCCAACCGCTTCGGCTGGATCGTGGAAGTTGACCCCTTCGACCCCGACTCCACCCCGAAGAAGCACTCCATGCTGGGCCGCTTCAAGCACGAGGGCGCCAATGTCATCATCGCCAAGTCCGGGCATGCGGTGGCGTACTCCGGCGACGACGAGCGCTTCGACTACCTCTACAAGTTCGTTTCCAAGGACAAGTACCGCGAGGGTGACCGGGCGCACAACATGACGCTGCTGTCCGCCGGCAGCCTGTACGTCGCCAAGTTCACGGGCAACTCACCTGCCGCTGAGATCACCGGCACCGGCGCTGTTCCCGCTGACGGCGCCTTCGACGGCGTCGGTGAATGGCTGCCCCTGGTGGTGGACGGCAAGTCCGCTGTGAAGGACATGACCGTGGAAGAGGTCCTGGTGTACACCCGCCTGGCCGCCGACAAGGTTGGCCCCACCAAGATGGACCGCTGCGAGGACGTGGAGCCGAATCCGTTCACGGGCAAGGTCTACGTTGCCTGCACCAACAACTCCAACCGCGGTGTTGGATCCAACGAAGGCGCAACCGAGGTCAACCCGCGCAACCAGAACCGCGACGGGCACATCGTGGAAATCACCGAAACCGGTGACCAGACCTCCACCAAGTTCACCTGGAACCTGCTCATGGTCTGCGGCGATCCGGCGCAGGGCGACGTCACCTACTTCTCCGGCTTCCCGGTGGACAAGGTCTCGCCCATCTCCTGCCCGGACAACCTGGCCTTCGACTCCGTGGGCAACCTGTGGATCTCCACTGACGGCGCGCCCTCCGGTATTGGCCGGGCGGATGCCCTGTTCAAAGTCACTTTGGACGGCGCAGAACGCGGCAAGGTGGAGCAGTTCCTCGCCGTCCCGCGTGACGCTGAGACCTGCGGCCCCATCATCCACGACGAGGAGCGCACCGTGTTCGTAGCGGTGCAGCACCCGGGCGAGGACGGCACCTTCGAGAAGCAGGTTTCCTTCTTCCCGGACTACGTCCCGGCAGGTACCACGCCGGCTCCCGGCCAGGCCCGCGCGCCGCGCCCGTCCGTGATCCAGGTGTTCCGCACCGACGCCTAAATCCGTGCCGGGGGATTGAGCCTGTCGTTTTCAGACGCTCTCTCACCTTTCGCAGGTTTTTCTGCGACGCCCCATCACCTTCCGCTGCTTTTCCGGCGACGCCCCATCACCTCCTGCAAGGCCACGGCCGAAAGGTGATGGGGCGTTTGGGGTTTTGGCGCGAAAGGTGATTGGGCGTTTGGGCTTTTGGTGCGAAAGGTGATGGGGCGTCGGTGATGGCAGACTGGTTTGGTGACTTCGCTGAACGACTCTGCCCCCGACGCTACGGACACCGCCCCTGAGCTGAGCGCCCTCGCGGCGGCGCGGATCGCCGTCGGAATCCTGCTCGACGGCGGTGTGCGGCACGTGGTGGTTTCGCCGGGTTCGCGGTCGGCCCCCATTGCATACGCGCTGGCGGAGGCGTCCGCGGAGGGCCGGGTGGAGCTGCTGGTCCGGATCGATGAGCGGGCCGCCGGGTTCACAGCCCTGGGGCTGGCTCTCTCCACCGGCTCGCCCGCGGCCGTCCTGACCACGTCCGGGACCGCCGTCGGGAACCTGCTGCCCGCCGTGATGGAAGCCAACCACGCCGCCGTCCCGCTGATTGTGCTGTCGGCAGACAGGCCCGACGAACTCCGCGGCACCGGCGCCAACCAGACCACCATCCAGCCGGACCTCTTCGGCGAGCAGGTGCGCTTCGCGGCCGATGTTCCCGCCGGCAGCAGCCCGGAACGTGCCATCCAGACCGGCCTGTCCGCAGCCACTGGCGCCTTTCCCGACCTGCCGCCCGGCCCGGTCCAGCTCAACCTTGCCTTCCGCGACCCGCTGGTGCCGTCGCCGGAGGAGGCGCTGCCCACCGAGGTGGAGCGGCAGCGCTACCGCATCGGCACCGAACCGCTGGTCATGAACCTGCCGCCGGCGCCGGATGAGCTGCCGGAACGGCGGACGGTTGTCCTCGCCGGGCACGACGCCGGTCCCGTCGCCGAGGCGTTTGCCCGCGCCCACAACCTTCCGCTGCTCGCCGAACCGTCATCCAACGCCCGGTTCGGGCCGAACGCGGTGGGCCCGTACCGGCTGCTGCTGGAGCATTTCGGGCCCTCTGCCGCGCAGCCGATTGAGCGGGTGGTGCTGTTCGGCCGGCCCACGCTGTCCCGGCCGGTGGCGGCGCTCCTTGCCCGGTCCGACGTCCAGGCTGCCCTGTACCAGCCGGTTCCCGTCGCCTGGTACGAGCCCGGCCGGCGCACCGAGCTGCCGCTGGAGAACCTGGCGGACCTCGCCGATTTCGCCGGCCGCGGCGCCGGGGCGTGGCTGGATACCTGGCTGTTGGCGGGGTCGGCGGCGCAGCATGCCCTGGACGGGGTGCTGTCGGCCGAGGCCGCGGCAACCGGACCGTCCGTGGGGTCCCTCGTCTGGCAGCACACCCGCGGCCAGCTGCTGCTGGGCTCCTCCAACGGGATCCGCGACGTAGACCTGGCCGGCCTGCCCGCTCCTGAACCTGCCGCCACCGTGTACGCCAACCGCGGCCTCGCCGGCATCGACGGCACCATCTCCACGGCCACCGGCATCGCACTCGGCGGGCGGCAGGAAACCACCGTCCTGCTCGGCGACGTAACCTTCCTGCACGACGCCGGCGGTTTGCTCCTCGGCGCGGGGGAGGAGCAGCCGGAGCTGCGGATCGTGGTGCTCAACGATTCGGGCGGCGCCATCTTCGGCCTCCTCGAGCACGGCGCCGTCGCGGAAGGCGGCCGCTACGGAGATGCCGTCGAACGCCTCTTCAGCACCCCGCACTCCGTGGACATCGCGGCACTCGCCGCGGCGTACGGCGTCGGGCATTCCGTCGTGAGTACGACGGCGGGACTCGCCGAAGCGCTCGGCCAACCGGTGGCGGGACGCAGCATCGTGGAAGTCCGCACGGACCGCCGTTCGCTCCGGCAGCTCCACGGGCGGATCAAGGAAGCCGTGGCCGCGGCCGTCGGGGGAGTCCTGGCGCGTTAAGGCAGTGGATGGCGGATGAGGGACTAGCCCGTGGGCGGCGTGAACTGGCTGGCCGTGAATTCCGCTCCCTGCGGATCCCGGATCAATGCCTGACGCGTCCACCCGGTGTCCTCCTGGCTGAGGACCTGCGCGCCAAGCCGTTCGGCGTCAAGGACCGCCTGGTCCCGGTCGGCCACGGCGAAGGTGACGTGCCAGTGTGGAGGCTCGTTGGTTGAGGTGTCGCCGATCCAGGCGATGGCATCCTCGAAGCCGGGCGGGGCGGAGAAATCTGTCTGACGCTTCCTGATGTCCGGGTAGATGGTCGCCTCAAGGTGGTCACCGTAGCCCGGACGGCGAATCATCAGCCCGAAGCCGACGTCATCCACCTGCCATCCGAAGGCGTTCTCGTAAAACGCAATGGCTTCGTTGCGGTCCGCCGTGTGCAAGTCACTGAAATTCCAAGCCCCTGGCTGGTTGACGGCTTGGGCGCCTAAACGCCGCTTGGCCTGCCAGATGCGGAACACCACTCCTTGCGGGTCGGCCAGGACCGCGCTGCGCCCGCCCTCACCTGCATCTTCCGGCGGAGACAGCACCTTGGCTCCGGCTGCGGCCAGTCTGTTCACTGCAGCATCCGCGTCATCTACTGCCACGTACGTGTTCCACGCTGTGGTTCCCCCTGCGCCGCCGGCCAGTCCGCCGACATCCTGCCCGTCGAGCCGTGCTATCAGATACCTTCCTGGCGCCCCCGGCGGCATCACGTCTTCAAAGGTCCAGCCGAAGAGGCCGCCGTAGAACTCCTTGGCGGCCTCGACGTCAGGCTGTTCTGTGTCGACCCAACACGGGACACCCTGCGGGTAGATCCGTTGCATGTTTACTCCTGTCCCATCACGGGCGGTGCTCCTCAATCGCTTCCTTGAAGGCAGGCAGGCTGCGTTCGACCATATCGTCGTTCGCTGTCAGGGAGATCCGGAAGAAACCCGGTGTTTCGAACAGTACGCCCGGGAGTACGAAGACGTCCCGCTTGGCCAGTGATCCGGTGAACGCCTGGTCATCAGGGATGGGGGAGGTGACATAGAGGTAGAAGCTGCCTTCCGGCGGCTGGAGGCGGTACCCCATGCCGCCGAGCGCCTCAACCAGGCGGTCCCGGCGCCGCTGCAGTTGTCCGACGTCGATGGTGAACTTCTCCAGTTCGGGAAGCGCGTGCTGCAGCAGGGCATTCGGGTATACCCAGCCCATTGCCACCTGCAGCCCGGATATGGCCGGGCGCATCTCATCCCGGTGCGGCATGGCGGGCGGCAGCGCCAGGTAGCCCACCCGCTGGCCTGGCGCGAGGTGGGTTTTGCCGTACGAGTAGGCCAGCAGCGTATGCGGGTAGAACTCCACAGGGCTGTGGAAGCGCGCGCCCTCGAACACGATCCGGTTGTAGGCCTCGTCCGAGATCAGGTAGATCCGCCGGCCAATTCTTGCCGAAGCCGCCTCCAGCAGGTCCGCCAACCGGGCAAGCAGTTCCGGGGGATAGATCCTGCCCGTGGGATTGTTGGGCGAATTAACGATCACCACCCTGGTCCGCTCCGTGATGGCGGCTTCGATCGCGCCGAGGTCCAGGTCAAACGTGGTGGTGTCCACCGTAACCTTGACCGGTACCAGCCCGGCCTCGAGGATCAGCGGCTCGTAGAGGAACCAGGGCGGCAGGCTGTAGATGACCTCATCACCCGGATCAGCCACGGTTTTCAGCGCCAGGGCGATGGCCGCGAAGCCACCGGTGGTCAGGTAGACGTCCTCCGGACGGAACGGCACGTCCAGCAGCCGATGCAACGATTCAGCGGCAGCCTCCCGGGCGGCGCTGCCGTTGGCCTGGTACGCGAACCACTGGTCGTTTTGCGGGACCAACGCGTCCCGCAATGTGTCAACGTAGCGGTCCGGCGGCATCTGGTGCGGGTTGCCGAAAGTGAAATCACAGCCGGCCGCCTGCCCGTCCCCCCGAACACCGAACCCCCGTATATACTCGTCGACCCGCAGGAACGAGGGTATTGAGGCCAGCCGCGCGGCCCGGTTGGATACCCAGGATGAGGTTGGCGAAGACGGGTCGACCATGTCACGCTCCTGTACAGAACCGCCGGATGGTCCGGCCTCCGATGCGCAGCGCGCTGCTGAGCCAGGGCTGTTAGTTGGGACCCATTCTGTTCCCGGCACGGGCGGAAGTAAAGGTCCGCAGCAAAGGTGCGCGCCGCCGTCGTACGTGCCCGGACGGGCGCCGCCTAAAAACCCTCACGACGCACAAAATCCCTGGCGCTATGGATATCCAGGCGCCAGGGAATGTGCGTGTCGATTGTGAATCAGCGGAGTCGGGAAGTGCCTACTCTTCGATCTCGATATGGGTCGGATCCAGGACGCGGCGCAGGAATTCCTTGGTGCGCGGCTGCGTGGGGGCGCCGATGACCTGCTCGGCCACGCCTTCCTCCACCACAACGCCGCCGTCCATGAACACCACGCGGTCCGCCACTTCGCGGGCGAAGCCCATCTCGTGCGTGACCACCAGCATGGTCATGCCCTCCTTGGCCAGGTTCCGCATGACGGACAGGACATCGCCCACCGTCTCGGGGTCCAGGGCGGACGTGGGCTCGTCGAAGAGCATCAGCTCGGGGTCCATGCTCAGCGCGCGGGCGATCGCCACGCGCTGCTGCTGCCCGCCGGAGAGCTGGTCCGGGAAGCGGTCTGCGAGGTGGCCCAGACCCACACGCTCAAGGTTGTGCATGGACACCTTGTCCGCCTCAGCCTGGGACCGTTTCAAAACTTTGGTCTGGGCGATGGAGCAGTTGCGCTTCGCGTCCAGGTGCGGGAACAGGTTGAACTGCTGGAACACCATGCCCACCTTGCGGCGCATCTTGTCGATGTCCACATCGGGGTCGGTGGCTTCGAAGCCGCCCACCTGGATGCTGCCCTGGTTGGGCTGTTCCAGCAGGTTGACGCAGCGCAGAAGGGTGGATTTGCCGGAGCCGGAGGGCCCGATCAGGCACACCACCTCGCCCGGAGCCACGTCCAGGCTGATGCCCTTGAGGACCTCGTTGGATCCGTAGGACTTACGCAGGTCCTTGATTTCCACGCCGGCGGCGTGGATGGTGCCGGTTCCGCCGGAGGAGCGTACGACGTCGTTCATTGTCTTCCCTGCCTATCGCTTGGTCCGCGCGGAGCGGCTTTCGAACTTCCGGGCCAGGAGGCTCAGGGGGATGGTGATGACCAGGTAGAAGGCACCCGCCACCAGGAGCGGCGTCAGGCCGGCGCCCAGGCTGGAGATGCCGTCGCGGCCGAACTTTGTGAGCTCGTACTGTGAGGCCGTCAGGCCCAGGACGTAGATCAGAGAGGAGTCCTTGGTCAGCAGGATGATCTCGTTGGTCAGCGGCGGCAGGACGATCTTGAACGCCTGCGGGATCACGATGGTCACCATGGCCCGCCACTGCGGCATGCCGAGCGAGCGGGCGGCCTCGAGCTGGCCTTTGGGGACAGCCTGCAGGCCGGCGCGGAGGGTTTCGGCGATATATGCCGAGGCCACCATACCCAGCGAGATCATCACGATGACGGTGACGTTCCACGAGACGCCGAAGGCCAGCGGAACGCCGTACCCGAAGGCGATGAAGACCAGCAGGGCGGGAATGCCGCGGAAGAATTCGATGTAGCCGGTGGCGATCCAGCGGTACAGCGGAAAGCTGGAGAGCTTCATCAGGGCCAGCAGCAGGCCGCCGGAAAGGCCCACAATGAAACCCAGGAACGTGTAGACCAGGGTGTTGACCAGGCCGGTGACGAAGATGCCCGGGAACATGGGCCCGATCTTGGCGAAGTTGAAGACACTGTTGCCGATGGTCTCCCAGTCGGTGGCCAGGATCAGCGCGGCGACGGCCACAATAAAGATTCCGGCCTGGACATACAGGCTTACTCTGGCGCGCTGACGTGCGGTCATTGCCATGAATTGCTCACATTCGTTATGCGTGGCAGAGGCCCCGGACGGAAGCGGTACAGCTTATCCGGGGCCCCTGCTGCGTGGTTCTCAGGGCTGGGAAGGGTCCGGGGCTGCTGAAGCCCCGTGTCCCCGCTCTGGTTTACTTGGCGGCTTCGCCGAACCAGGTGGTCTTGAACTTCTCCAGCGAACCGTCCTCGTTCAGGCGCTCGAGCGTGCCGTTGACCTTCTCGGCCATGGCGGTGTTGCCCTTCTTGATGGAGATGCCCAGCTGCTCGCCGGTGGCGAACTCCTCAACGCTCTTGAACTTGGGGTCGTCCTTGATGGCGTAGCCGAGCACGGACTGGTTGCCCAGCGCAGCGTCGATGGTGCCGGCCTGGAGCGCCTGGACCAGGAGGCCGGTGTCCTCGAACTGCTGGGCGTCGATGCCCTGTTCCTGCGCGTAGTCGGCGCCGGTGGTGGCCTGCTGGACGCCCACCTTCTTGCCCTTGGCGTCGTCCAGGCTGCCGATGCCCGACTCTTCGCTGGCAACGAGGGCCAGGTCGTCATCAAGGTAGGGGGTGGAGAAGTCCATGACGGCCTTGCGGGTGTCCGTGATGGAGATCGAGGAGATGCCCAGGTCGCACTGGGTCAGCGCGGTGCCGGTCTCGATGGCTTCGAAGGAGCTGTCCACGATGCTGAGCTCGGCGCCCAGGTCCTTGGCAACCTCCTTTGCGATGTCCACGTCGAAGCCTACTGTCTGGCCATCCTTCTCGAACTCGAAGGGCTCGTAGGGGATGTCCGAGCAGACGGTGAGCTTGCCTGCGTTGATCAGCTGGATGCCACCTTCCGAGGCGGCGGGGGTGGAGCTGCCGCCGCACGCCGTGAGGGTGAGGGCGCCAACGGCGAAGAGTGCTGCTGCCTTGGCGGTCATTTTGGCCGTGGCCAGGGACTTGAGCTGCATAATTCTTACCTTTTGTTGCAGGGGTATGCGGTACTAAATCGGTTCATAGTGTAGCGCCGATTATGAGATGTGCATCACAGGAAACTTAGTTTCACTATTGGATAACTAAATCACATCAGAAATCAACCCGGCTGACTGCCCGGCTGTCTCCTATTCCGGACTCTTACCCAACTAAGTAGCAGTAACTGCCTTTTTCACCCTCCAAAACGACACTTCCTGCTACTCAGTTGGGCGGAGCGGGGGATCAGCTCCGGATGCCCAAGGCTTCGAGCATCGGACGGAACTTGGCCCAGGTTTCAGCCAGCTCGGCCTCGGGCTGCGAGCCGTCCACTATTCCGCATCCGGCATACAAGCGCACGGTATCCGGAGCTTCGATCACAGCGCCGCGCAAGGCGATGCCCCATTCACCGTTTCCGGCAGCGTCCAGCCAGCCCACGGGCCCGGCGTACGGACCGCGGTCCAGGTGTTCGAGTTTCCGGATCAGGGCACCGGCAACCTGCGTGGGCGTTCCGCAAACGGCAGCGGTAGGGTGCAAAGCATTGATCAGCGCGAGGCAGGTGGGCACGTGGCCTTCCACCTCTGTGAGCTCTGCCTTAACGTCTGACGCCAGGTGCCAGACGTTCGGCAGTTCGAGGATGAAGGGTTCGTCGTGAGCGTTCATCGCCTCGGAGAACGGCGCCAGCTGCGTGGTGAGCGACTGGATCGCGATTTCGTGCTCGTGCCTTTGCTTCTCGGATCCGGCCAGCACGCGCGTGGCGTAGTCCATGGGGATGCCGTCCTCGCCGTGGGCATCGCGGCGGTCGAGTGTTCCGGCCAGTACGCGCGCCTGCGCGGTCCGGCCCTCCACCTGGATCAGCATCTCCGGGGTCGCACCCACCAAACCGTCAACGCCGTACGTCCAGCATTCGCGGTACCGCACCGCGAGTTCACGCAGCACCTTCGCGGCATTCACGCCGGTGGGGACGGTGGCCACAACGTCCCGCGCCAGCACCAGCTTTTCCAGCGCCCCGGTCCGGATTTCCGCCACCCCAGCTTCAACGGCCGCCATCCAGGCTTCCTCGCTGAGGGATCCCGTGTGCAGCGTGGCGCCGGCAGCCAGGGGGAGGGGACGCACGACGGCGCCGCCGGCCCGGGCGGGAACCTCACCGTGGTCAGGGTTCCCGGCGGAGTCCGCTGCCGCCGCCGGCCGCCCGCCGCTCAGCCAGCGGTCCAGCGCGGCGAGGGCACCCTCTTCGGTGAGGTCGCCGTCGTCGAACGTCAGCTGGGTAAGCCAGACCTGGCCGTCCCGCACGCCCACCACGATCTCCGGCACGACCAGGCGGGATTCGTGGGCGGAGGTCTTGGAGAAGGCGAAGGAGCCGAAGGCCACCGGGCCCGTGCCAGGCAGCTCCACGGAATCGGTGATCTCGGCTTCGATGACGAGGTGCCGCCACCAGATGTCGGCTTCCAGGAAGCGCTCCGGGCCCGTGGCCGTGAACCGCGCGATCTCGCCAAAGCCCGCAAGCCCGGCCTCCCGCCGCGTCCAGCAGAGAACATCGTCCCGGACCAAGAACGAAGGCAGCCCGCCGGGGAATGCTTTTCCATCCAGGGGGATTGTCAAGGTGCGGAAGGTGCTCGTCATGATTGCGTCAACGCTACCCGAAAGTACTTAAAGGTACTTGCGAAGCCAAGTACGTTTAAGCGCGGTCCGCTCCTGTGCCCTCTTTCGCTGGCGGGGCGTACCCTTCAGCTATGGACGCGGAAGTCCGCAGGCTCACGCTCAGCACCGGTATCACCGTCCCATGCCTGATCCAGGGCGATCCCAGCGCCAGGCCGCTGCTCTTCCTGCATGCTTGGGGCGAATCGCGCAGGTCCTTCGACCGCCTGGTCCCGCTGCTGCCCGGGTTCCGCATCGCCGCTCCAGACCTCCGCGGACAGGGTGAGGCCGACAAGCCACGCCACGGCTACTCTCTGCGTGACCAGGCCGGCGACGTGGCGGCCATCCTCGATGCCTTGGAGTTGGAATCGGCAGCCGTGCTCGGCTCTTCGAGCGGCGGTTACGTGGCCCAGCAGTTGGCGGTGGGCCAGCCGGGACGCGTGGATGCGCTGGTACTTGTGGGCTCGCCCCTCAGCCTTGCCGGCCGCCCGCCGTTCGCGGACGACGTCGATGCCCTGGCGGATCCGATGGACGAGGCGTGGGTGCGGCAGTCGCTCGAGTGGTTCCCCCTGCACCGGTCCGTCCCGCAGTGGTTTCTTGAGGACCGCGTCCGAGACGGCATGATGATGCCGGCGTACGTCTGGAAGGACGCGCTGCGAGGCCTCTACGAAGCCATCCCGCCCACCGAAGCGGGAACGATCAACGTGCCCGCGCTGATCCTGTACGGCGGGCAGGACACACTGCTGTCCCGGACGGACCAGACAGAGCTGGCGGCACGCATCCCGGGCGCGGAACTGAAGATCTACCCGGACGCCGGCCACCTGGTCCTGTGGGAGTGCCCTGACCTGGTGGCGGAGGATGTCAGGGCATTCCTGCGGCAGCCGTGAGTAAAACGCCCGGTGGTCCGGACGCTGCCGAACATTTGAGACAATGACATGGTGAACCGAGCATCCTTGGATAAGCGTCCGGACGAAGTAGCCACGATGTTTGACGACGTCGCACCGAAATACGACGTCGTCAATGATGTCCTCTCGATGGGGCAGACCCGCCGCTGGCGCAAGGTTGTGGTGGAAGCCATGGAAGTCTCCAAGGGCCAGCGGGTGTTGGACCTGGCCGCCGGCACCGGCACCTCCAGCGAGCCATATGCCGATGCAGGCATAGATGTGGTGGCCTGCGACTTTTCCCTCGGGATGCTCAAGGTCGGCAAGCGCCGCCGCCCCGATATCGACTTCATCGCCGGCGACGCCACCAACCTGCCGTTCGCGGACAACACGTTTGACGCCACCACCATTTCCTTCGGCCTGCGGAACGTCAACGAGCCCAAGAAGGCGCTGCAGGAGATGCTCCGCGTCACCAAGCCCGGCGGCCGCCTGGTCATTGCCGAGTTCTCCCAGCCCGTGGTGCCGCTCTGGCGCACCATGTACACCGAATACCTCATGCGCGCCCTGCCAGCCATCGCCGTCAAGGTCGCCTCCAACCCGGACGCCTACGTCTACCTGGCCGAGTCCATCCGCGCCTGGCCGGACCAGGACCACCTGGCCTCATGGCTGCAGGAAACGGGCTGGGAAAACGTCACCTACCGCAACCTCACCGGCGGCATCGTGGCGGTGCACCGTGCGTTCAAGGCTCCGGAGTCAACGCCCGACGGCGGGGCTGCCGCCATCGCTGCGCGCAAAGGCCCGGTGGCCAAGCTGCGCCGCAACATCACCCGCTGACCTGTGAGGGTACTGATTGTCGGCGCGGGTCCGGCTGGATCCACTGCCGCGTACTACCTCGCCAAGGCGGGCATCGAGGTCACGGTGCTGGAAAAGACCAGCTTCCCCCGGGAAAAGGTCTGCGGTGACGGGCTCACGCCCCGCGCCGTCCGTGAGATCCAGAAGCTCGGCCTGCCGCACCCGGAAAACGACGGCTGGCGCCGCAACAAGGGCCTGCGCCTGATTGCCGGGGGCCGCACCATCGAACTGCCCTGGCCCGAGGTCTCCGACTTCCCGCAGTACGGCCTGATCCGAACGCGTTTGGGCTTCGACGAGGAACTGGCCCGGCACGCCCAGGCAGCCGGAGCCACCATCCTTGAGAGGCACAGCGTTACCGACGCCCTCTCCAACGGAAGCGGCCGCGTGACCGGCGTCCGCGCAGCGCTCTTGGACGAGTCCGGACGCAAGACGGGGGAGACGCGCGAGTTCAGCGCCGACGTCGTCCTCGCCGCGGACGGCAACTCCACGCGCACCGCCGTGTCCCTCGGCATCCAGAAGCGCGACGACCGTCCCCTCGGCGTGGCTGTACGCACCTACTTCACCAGCCCGCGCACCGACGACGACTGGATGGAAGGCTGGCTGGAGCTGCCCGGACGCGACGGCAAGCTGCTGCCCGGCTACGGCTGGGTGTTCGGTGTGGGCGACGGCACCTCCAATGTGGGCCTGGGTATCCTGAACTCCTCCAAGGAATTCGGCAAGCTCGACTACAAGCAGGTCCTGCGCGAATGGACCGCAGGCATGCCCGCGGACTGGGGATTCACACCCGAAAACCAGGTAGGCGAAATCCGCGGCGCCGCCCTGCCCATGGGCTTCAACCGCACCCCGCACTATTCACCCGGCCTGCTCCTCCTGGGCGACGCCGGCGGCATGGTCTCCCCGTTCAACGGCGAGGGCATCTCCTACGCGATGGAGTCCGCGCGTTTCGCCGCCGAATTCATCATCGATGCCTCCTCGCGCTCGGCTTCTTCGGGCGGAACGTACGACGCCGACGCGCACCTTGGCAGGTACGCGGACTATGTGCGCCAGCAGTGGGGATCGCACTTCACCCTGGGCCGCGCGTTCGCCGCGCTGATCGGCAAGCCCGCCGTCATGAAGCTCGCGCTACGTACGGGCATGCCCATCCCGGTGCTGATGCGGTTTGTGGTGCGGCTTCTGGCCAACCTCACCGACCCGTCGGCGAAGGGCGTCGAGGACCGGATGATCCGTGTCCTGGAATCGCTGGTTCCGGCCACATCCAATACCCCGTCTGCTTCGAACCAGCGGTATCCGCAACAAAAAGTTAGGGTTAACCCGTGACCAACCCCGCAGACCACAGCTGGACCCACGCCGGACACGGCATGACGGCCGCTGAACCTTCGCTCAACACCAGCGCCATCGCCACCGGCCTCCAGCTGCCCGCGGGTTTTGCCGCCATTGCCGAGGACGCTGAACTGGGCCCTGCCATCACCAACAACCTGGCCAAGGTGGAGAAGAAGCTCCGCGAAGCCATCGCCAACTCGGATCCCCTGGCTGACGCAACGTCGCGTCACCTGGTGGAAGCCGGCGGCAAGCGGATCCGGCCGCTGCTCACCCTGCTCTGCGCCCACCTTGGCGATGCATCCCTGCCCGCAGTGGTGCAGGCCGCCGTCGTTGTTGAACTGACGCACCTGGCAACCCTGTACCACGACGACGTGATGGACTCCGCCCCCTTCCGCCGCGGCGCCCCCACGGCCCACGAAGTGTGGGGAAATTCCGTAGCCGTCCTCACCGGTGACCTGATCTTTGCCCGCGCCTCCATCCTGGTGTCCGAGCTGGGCTCGCGTGCGCTCGGCATCCAGGCCCGCACCTTCGAGCGGCTGTGCCTGGGCCAGCTGCACGAAACCGTCGGGCCGCGCCCGGACGAGGATCCGGTGGCGCACTACCTCTCCGTGATCGCCGACAAGACCGGTTCGCTGGTGGCCGCTTCCGGCCAGCTGGGCGCCATCTTCGCCGGTGCTGATCCCGAATTCGAGAATGTGCTGGTGGAGTACGGCGAGAAGGTGGGGGTTGCCTTCCAGCTCGCGGACGACGTCATCGACGTTACCGGCGTCAAGGTGAAGTCCGGCAAGTCGCCGGGAACCGACCTGCGCGAAGGGGTGCCCACCCTGCCGGTGCTGCTCCTGCGCAAGGCTGCCGCGGACGGTGACCAGTCCGCCGTCGAACTTCTCCGGCTGATCGACGGCGACCTGACCTCCGATGAGGCATTGGCCGAGGCTGTTGCCGGCCTGCGCGAGCACCCCGTGACTGCAGAATCCTGGGTGGTTGCGCGCCGCTGGGCCAATGAAGCGATCGCAGCGTTGGCCCCGCTGCCCGAAGGCGTCGTCAAGGATTCGCTGTCCAACTTCGCCCTGGCCGTGGTGGACCGCGCCAGCTAGTTTTCTCTGGATATGTCGAAGCCCGGCTCCCCCCAGGCGCCGGGCTTCTCCATGTGCGGCGCCGCCGTCCCGTTCGCCGGGGCGCCTGTTAAACGGGATAGCCCCGGTCCGCAACAACAATACGAGTCATATGTTGCTGTGAACCGGGGCTATCTCTCCGTTCGCATCAGACCCGCCGGAGGCGTTTAGCGGATCCGGAAATAGTCTATGACAGCTTTGTCACAAGAAGCAAGTCCCTTGTTACTGTCCGTGTCAAAAACTTTCCGCCGTGGGATGGGAGCCCTCGTGGGGCACTTTGAAGGCCTATGGCGGGATTTGGCCGCAAAGTCGCGGCGTGTCCGCGTCGAAGTGCCCCGGGACGGGCGGGTTGTCCACATGAGGCCGCCTCACACTGCTCCTGGTATGAGCTTCGCGCCACTGTGAATTCATGGACATCGAAACCTTTCTCCGGCGCCGGGGCGGCGTTGCCCGGACTACCCGTCTCCTGAAAGCCGGCTACTCACGAACACGGCTGGACAAGGCACTGGATGCCCGGCAAATTGTCCGGGTCCGGCGGGGTGTTTACAGCCTGCCGGACGAAGCCGGAGCTCTCGGGTTGGCGCTGCAGCACAATGCACAACTGACTTGCCTGTCCGGCGCGCCCCTCTACCAGCTGTGGACGATGCAGGAGGCAGACAAGGTCCATCTGAGTCCGGGCCACAAAAAGACCGTGCCCGGAACGTTGACCCACGGCCGCATACTCCATCCTGTGCACCCCTGGCTGCCTGTCGCAGGTTTGGCCGACGTCCTGATCCATGCCTTGCACTGCCTGCCCGAGGTCGAGGCCTTGGTTATGGTTCAAAGCGCGGCGCAGCGGGGAGACATCACCCTGGACTTCCTGCGCCGCAAGCTTCCCGGAAACCGTAATGCCCGCGCCCGCTCAGTTCTGGATTATGTGATTCCACGGGCGGACTCTGTTTTGGAGGTCCTGGCCAATTACCACTTCAGCCGGGCGGGGCTTCATGTCCGGAGGCATGTCCAGATTCCAGAAGTGGGCGAGGTGGATTTCCTGGTTGAGGAATGCCTGGTTGTGGAGACCGACGGGGCCACGCACCTGGAACCCAACCAGGTCAAAAAGGACAGGACGCGCAACAATGCCACGGTGATCGGCGGCCGCCTCTGCCTCCGGTTCGGCTATGCCGACGTCGTCCATCACCCGGAGCGGATGGTGGCCCAAGTGTTGGCGGTGCTCGATCAGAGCCGGCGGGGAGCTTTTAGCGGCCGCTGAGTACCGCCGTCGTGGGGCATTTTGAGCTCTGCAAGCCGAGGAACAGGTTCGATACCCCGCGTGTCCGTGTCCAAGTGCCCCAGGAAGGCCGGAGGACCCAAGCAGAGGAGGCCTAGTCCTCATCGTCGTCCTCGAAGGCCCACTCGAACATGTCGAACACGAACTCGGAGAAAGTGCCTTCTTCGGACTTCCACTGGCCGCGGGCGTTGTTGCGGCGGTACACGATGGGGTCCGGGATGCCGAGGTCGCCCACCCGGAAGCCCCAGGTGAACTGCTCTTCCTCGTCCTCGAGGAACATGAGGAAACCTTCGTCGTCCACCTCGAGCTCTTCGGGGTCCCAGAAGTAGTGGTAGGCCTCCATGAGGTCCTCGCAGCCACCCAGGGCGAGGTAGAACTCGCGGAGGACCAGCGGGATCTGGAACTGGTGCTCGGCCAGGGCCTTGTCCAGCTCCTCTTCGGACAGCCCGTCCTCTTCCTGCCATTCATCCTCGAGATACTTCGGAACAAGCGAGCGGAACTTCTCGAGGAACATGTCAGTCATGCTCATATCCTAGCTAATTGCGGACCCTCGCTTCGCCGCCGTCAGGGCCCGGCCGGTGCCACCCTTGGACCGCCAGCGGCACGTACCAGGACCGGCGCCAGGCCACCACCCGGAAGACAAAAACAACAGCCGCAACCAGGCACGCAGTGACGGCATTGAATGAACCCGTCACCCACAGCACGGAGGTAAGGGTTGCCCCGCTGAAGGCCGGCAGCGCATACAGATCCCCGGCATCAAACAGCTGCGGCACCTCGTTGGCAGTAATATCGCGCAGCAGCCCGCCGCCCACCGCAGTTGTGACGCCCAGCAGGACTGCCGCAAGCGGGTTCATTCCCAACGAAATTGCCTTCAGGGTGCCGGTGATGCAGAACAATGCCAGCCCGCCGGCGTCGAACAGGACCAACAGCGAGGTGAAACGCTGGACGCTGGAGTACAGGAAATACACCAGCACGGTTGCCAGCAGCGGCGGCACCAGGTAGGCCGGGTTGGTGAACGCGGCCGGAACGGTGTTGAGGATAATGTCGCGGATTACGCCCCCGCCCAGGGACACCAGCGAGGCCAGAAGGAGCGAGCCCAGGATGTCGAACCGCTTCCGCGCCGCCAGCAGGGATCCCGAGACGGCAAAGAAAAAGATACCGGCCAGGTCCAGCCATACCAGGGCGATGTCAAAAGGGAATGTCATGGAGCGTCCCGGCAATTCAAAGAGGGCGGACAGGGCGGCTCCAACGTTACGCTAGCCCCTATGAACAGCCCCATCATGATCGCCTGCGCCCATGGGACGTCCAGCACACAGGGAGCCGCGGAGGTCAACGCCCTGCGCGCCGGCATCGCCGCCCTCCGCCCCGGCCTCGACGTCCGGGAAGCGTACGTGGACGTCCAGCAGCCCGACCTGGTGGACGTGGTGGCGGGCCTGCCGGAGGGGGAGTCCGCCGTCGTGGTGCCGCTGCTGCTGAGCGTGGGCTACCACGTGAAGGTGGACATCGCGCGGGCAGTCAAGAGCCGCCCGGGCAGCGCGGCGGCCGCACCGCTGGGCCCGGATCCCCGCCTGGCGGCGCTGCTTGACCAGCGGCTGCGCGAAGCCGGGGTAACGGACAACGACGTGATCGTGCTGGCCGCTGCCGGTTCGTCCAACCCCAACGCCGCGCTCAGCGTGGAGGAGCTATTGGGCCAGCTGCAGGAGCTGCGGTCCAACCGGATGGTGGCCGCCTATGGTGCCTCCGCCAAGCCTTCCGTGCCCGACGCCGTTGCGATGCTTCGCGAGGAACTGGAAGGCGGTGCCGGCGCGGGGGAGTCCGCGGGAGCGGTCGACGTCGGCGGGCGCGTCGTGATTGCCTCGTACCTCCTGGCGCCGGGCTTCTTCCACGACCAGCTCGCCAAGGCGGGCGCCGACCTCATCACCGAGCCGCTGCTGCCGTCCCCGGTGCTCGCCGAGATTGCGTTGGAACGGTACGACGCCGCCGTCGCGAAGGCCCGGGAAGCTGCCGCAGCAGCGCCGGCTGCGCAGCCGGCGAAACCTCCGGTTAAGGGTCCGGCGGAAGCCGCCGCGGACCGCCTGTCCGATGCACAGCAGGAAGGCTTCTTCAAGGCCGTCCGGCGTTTCGTGACGAAATATTTCCCTAGGTGACTTAGCGTTTCCGGGCCTTTGTGACGCAATTCGGGCGGGACCTACAGTCGATGCATGACTGATACAGCTCTAGCCGGAGCGTCCGCGGACTCCGCTGCCCCTAAGCGCCCCGCCCGCCCTGCCCGTCCCGCTGCAAAGCCGCACGGGCAGTGGAAAGTGGACGGCAAGACGCCCCTTAACGCCAACGAAACCTGGAAACAGGAAGACGACGGCCTTAACGTGCGCGAGCGTATCGAAACCATCTACGCCAAGGAAGGCTTCGACGCCATCCCGGGCCAGGACCTGCACGGCCGGTTCCGCTGGTGGGGCCTGTACACCCAGCGCAAGCAGGGGATCGACGGCGGCAAGACCGCAACGCTGGAGCCGCACGAGCTCGAAGACAAGTACTTCATGCTCCGTGTGAGGATCGACGGCGGCGCGCTCACCACCGAGCAGCTGCGCGTCATCGGCCAGATCTCCGTGGACTTCGCCCGGGACTCGGCCGACCTCACCGACCGCCAGAACATCCAGCTCCACTGGATCCGCGTGGAGGACATCCCCGAAATCTGGAACCGCCTGGAAGGTGTTGGCCTGTCCACCACCGAGGCCTGCGGCGACGTTCCCCGCGTCATCCTGGGCTCGCCCGTGGCCGGCATCGCCAAGGACGAGATCATCGACCCCACCCCGCTGATCGCCGAGCTGGGGGAGCGGTTCATCGGCAACCCGCTGCTGTCCAACCTGCCCCGCAAGTACAAGACCGCCATCACCGGGCACCCGAGCCAGGACGTGGTCCACGAGATCAACGACTTCGCCCTGGTAGGGGTGCGCCACCCCGAGCTGGGTGTCGGGTACGACCTCTGGGCCGGAGGGGCACTGTCCACCAACCCGATGCTCGGCAAGCGCCTGGGCGCCTTCGTTCGGCCCGAAGAGGCCGCCGAAGTATGGCTCGGCGTCACCAGCATCTTCCGCGACTACGGCTACCGCCGCATGCGCACCAAGGCCCGCCTGAAGTTCCTGATGGCTGACTGGGGCCCGGAGAAGTTCCGCCAGATCCTGGAGGACGAATACCTGGGCTACAAGCTGGCCGACGGCCCCGCCGCGCCCAAGCCCACCACCCCCGGCGACCATGTGGGCGTGCACGAGCAGAAGGACGGCAAGTTCTTCATCGGCGCCACGCCGGTGGCCGGCCGCCTGTCAGGGGCTGCCCTGGTCAAGCTCGCGGACACCCTTGAGGCCCGCGGCTCCTACCGCCTGCGCACCACCCCGCACCAGAAGCTCGTTGTCCTGGACGTCGAGAAGGACCACGTGGAGCCCCTGGTAGCCGAGCTCGACGCGCTGGGCCTGTCCGCCCGCCCGTCCGTGTTCCGCCGCGGCACCATCGCCTGCACCGGCATCGAGTACTGCAAGCTGGCCATCGTGGAGACGAAGCACACCGCCGCCACGGCCGTTGCCGAACTTGAGCGCCGCCTGGCCGACCTCGCCGAGTCCGGCGAGCTGCCGCACGCGCTGTCCCTGCACATCAACGGCTGCCCCAACTCCTGCGCCCGCATCCAGACCGCGGACATCGGGCTTAAGGGCATGATGCTTCCCACGCCCGACGGCGACCCCTCCCCGGGTTTCCAGGTCCACCTGGGCGGCGGGTTGGCTTCCAGCAGCCGCGAAGAGGCCGGCCTGGGACGCACCGTCCGCGGCCTGAAGGTGTACGTGGACGACCTGCCGGACTACGTTGAGCGCGTTGTCCGCACCTTCGTTGCCCAGCGCGCCGAGGGCCAGACCTTCGCCGAGTGGGCCCACGCAGCAGACGAGGAGGCACTCCAGTAATGAGCAAGCATGCACTCGGGGTAGACCCCGTTGCCCCGCAGGCCGTCGCCACCGCCGAGGTTGACGCCACCGTTGCGGCAGCAGCCCCCAAGCTCCGCTCGAAGGAAGAGCTGAAGGCCCTCGCCGAAGCCGGAGCCGCCGAGCTCGGCTGGGACGCCCCGGCCCGCGACGTCATCGCCTGGGTGGAGCGCAACTTCGACCTGCCCGCCGTCGCCGTCGCCTGCTCCATGGCCGACGCCGTCCTGCCGGCCCTGGTCGCGGACCAGATGCCCGGCGTCGACGTCCTGTTCCTGGAGACCGGCTACCACTTCCCGGAAACCTACGCCACGCGTGACGAGGTGGCCGCAAACCTTCGCGTCAACGTGGTGGACGTCCTCCCGGAGAACACCGTGGAACAGCAGGACCGGCTCCTGGGCAAGAACCTCTTCGCCCGCGACGCGGCCCAGTGCTGCGCGCTCCGCAAGGTGGCCCCGCTGCGCCGTACCCTGTCCGGCTACGAACTCTGGTTCACCGGTGTCCGCCGTGACGAGGCACCCACGCGTACCAACACCCCGCTGGTCACCTGGGACGAGGCCAACGGCCTGGTCAAGGTGAACCCGGTGGCCGCGTGGACCTTCGACCAGCTGGTCCAGTACTCGGACGACAACCTCCTGCCCGTCAACCCGCTGCTATCCCAGGGTTACCCCTCCATTGGCTGCCAGCCCTGCACCCGGAAGGTGGCGCCGGGCGACGACCCCCGCGCCGGCCGCTGGGCAGGGACCGACAAGACAGAATGCGGACTACACGTATGAGCACTTCCCTAACCGAGGAGACCACCCAGGTGACTGAAGCCGCCGTTTCCACGCGCCTCTCCAGCCTGGACACCCTTGAGTCCGAGGCCATCCACATCATCCGCGAGGTTGTTGCCGAGTTCGAGAAGCCCGCGCTGCTGTTCTCCGGCGGCAAGGACTCCGTGGTGATGCTGCACCTGGCCACCAAGGCATTCTGGCCCGGCAAGGTTCCGTTCCCCGTGCTGCACGTGGACACCGGCCACAACTTCCCCGAGGTCATCGACTTCCGCGACCGCACCGTGGAGCGCCTGGGCCTGAAGCTGGTGGTGGGTTCGGTGCAGGAGTTCATTGACCGCGGCGAGCTCGCCGAGCGCGCCGACGGCACCCGCAACCCGCTGCAGACCGTCCCGCTGCTGGACGCCATCCAGCAGAACAAGTTCGACGCCGTGTTCGGCGGCGGCCGCCGCGACGAGGACAAGGCCCGCGCCAAGGAGCGCATCCTGAGCCTGCGCGACGAGTTCGGGCAGTGGGACCCGCGCAACCAGCGCCCCGAACTGTGGAACCTCTACAACGGCCGCCACACCGTGGGCCAGCACGTCCGTGCGTTCCCCATCAGCAACTGGACCGAGCTGGACATCTGGCGCTACATCGAGCGCGAGAACATCGAGCTGCCCGGCCTGTACTACGCCCACGAGCGCGAGGTTTTCGCCCGCGACGGCATGTGGCGCGCAGTGGGCGAGGTGTCCCAGCCCCTGCCCCACGAGGAAGTCATCACCAAGACCGTCCGCTACCGCACCGTGGGCGACATGTCCTGCACCGGCGCCGTCGAGTCCGACGCCTACACCGTGGCCGACGTCGTGGTTGAAGTTGCTGCCTCCACCCTCACCGAACGTGGCGCCACCCGTGCAGATGACCGCATCTCCGAGGCAGCCATGGAAGACCGCAAGAAGGACGGGTATTTCTAATGAGCACGATTTCCGAGATTTCGACAGGCTCACTCACCGAAGGCCTGCCCACTACGCTCTTCCGTTTCGCCACCGCAGGATCGGTCGACGACGGCAAGTCCACTTTGGTGGGCCGCCTCCTTCACGATTCCAAGGCCATCCTGGCTGACACGCTCGACGCCGTTGCCCGCACCTCCGCGGACCGCGGCTTCGGCGGCGAAAAGGGCGGCATCGACCTGGCGCTGCTGACCGACGGCCTGCGTGCCGAGCGCGAACAGGGCATCACCATCGACGTTGCCTACCGCTACTTCGCCACCGACCGGCGCAGCTTCATCCTGGCCGACTGCCCCGGGCACGTGCAGTACACCAAGAACACGGTGACCGGCGCGTCCACCGCGGATGCCGTCGTCGTACTCATCGACGCCCGCAAAGGTGTGCTGGAGCAGACCCGCCGGCACCTGTCCGTGCTGCAGCTGCTGCGTGTGGCGCACGTGATCGTGGCCGTGAACAAGATCGACCTGGTGGACTTCAGCGAGTCCGTGTTCCGCGAGATCGAAGCCGACGTGCAGCAGGTGGGCCGCGAGCTGGGCCTCGGCTCCGACGGCATCGCCGACCTGCTGGTGGTACCCGTTTCGGCGCTCGACGGCGACAACGTGGTGGAGCGCTCGGAGCGGACCCCCTGGTACACCGGCCCGGCTCTGCTTGAGGTGCTCGAGACCCTGCCCGCCGCCGACGAGCTGGAAAGCCACCTTGAGAGCTTCCGCTTCCCGGTGCAGCTGGTCATCCGTCCGCAGGGCGCGCTGGCTCCCGACGCCGTGGCCGCCGGCCTCGATGTCGAGGCCTACCGCGACTACCGCGCGTACGCCGGCCAGATCACCGAGGGCTCCGTCAAGGTGGGGGACAAGGTCTCCGTGCTGACACCCGGCCAGGACCCGCGCACCACAACTGTTGTTGGCATCGATTTCGCCGGCGCCTCACTGGAGGAAGCCGCCGCCCCGCAGTCCGTCGCGATCCGCCTGGCGGAGGAGTTCGACGTCGCCCGCGGTGACACCATTGCTGCCGCCGGCACCGTCCGGGAAGCGTCAGCCGACCTTTACGCGGCGCTGTGCTGGCTGTCCCCGAAGCCGCTCCGCGAGGGACAGAAGGTGCTGGTCAAGCACGGCACCCGCACGGTGCAGGCGCTGGTCCGCAACGTGTCCGGCAAGCTGGACCTCGCGTCCTTCAAGCTGGAGCCCGCGTCGAACCTGGAACTGAACGACATCGGCCACGCGCAGCTCCGGCTCGCCGCGCCGCTGCCGCTTGAGAACTACCTGCACCACCGCCGCACCGGCGCATTCCTGGTGATCGACCCGCTGGACGGCAACACGCTTGCCGCAGGCCTGGTCAAGGACCATCCGGGTGACCACGAGGACGAGCGCTACAGCATCTGATTTTCGCCGAGTTCGCCGGAATGCACCGAGGTCGCCGCAAAATTGCGGCGGCCTCGTTGCATTCCGGCGATTTCGCGGTTTAAGGGACTGGCCTACTGGCGGGCCTCAAGGATCGACTTGAGCTTCTGCAGGTCCTTCCGGGTCTCGCGGCGGATCATCGGGGCCATGACCAGCCCGGCGAGTTTGGAGAAACCCGAGGGCTTGCCGGTGTTGCCCAGCGTCATCCGGGTGCCGCCGTCTTCATCGATCCAGGTGTAGGTGGTCTGCATCGGGAACGGACCCTGGGCGGTGCGCATCACCAGCTTTTCGCCGGGAACGTATTCCACAAACTCATAGGTGTAGTTCAGCTCCCGGCCCAGGAACTTTGCGGTGAACGCCACCTTGGAACCAGTACCGGTTGGGCCGTCAGTCAGCCGCTGGGATTTATGGATATTGACGTACCACTTCGGCGCGTTGTCCGGGTTGGCCACATACGCCGCCACCTCCGCGCGCGGCCGATTGATGAGGATCTCGGTCTGGACGTTCACCATAATTGCGTCTCCTTCAGGGGATGCCGGGTTTAGCCTAGGACTTACGTTAGTCCTCGGCGGTGCAGTGGGAGACGGAGCATGGAAACCATCAACAACAAGCTTCTCAACTGGGCGTCCATCCTGGATGACCAGACCCGGAAACAGGCCGTGATGACTGCCGAATTGCCGTTCATCTACCCGCACCTGGCACTGATGCCGGACGCGCACCTGGGCAAGGGCGCCACCGTGGGTTCAGTCATTCCAACCTTGCGGGCGATCATTCCGGCCGCAGTAGGTGTGGACATCGGCTGCGGCATGATCGCCGTCCGCACCCAGTACACGCTGAAGGACCTCCCCAAAGACCTGAAGCGGATCCGGGAGGACATCGAACGGGTCATTCCGCTGTCCGCAGGCCATAACAACAAGAAGGTCCTGCCCACCGCCGAACCCCGGATCGCCGAACTGAAGGCGCTGGCCTCAAAAGCGGGGTTCGATCCCGCCCAATACGTGGCCAAATGGGAACTGCAGCTGGGATCCCTGGGCTCGGGCAACCACTTCATCGAAGTCTGCGCGGATGAGAACGACAACGTCTGGCTGTTCCTGCATTCCGGATCGCGCGGCATCGGCAACAAGATTGCCCAGCACCACATCGGCGTCGCGCGGCACGTCGCGCGGAAGGACCAGGTTTACCTGCCCGACCCGGACCTCGCCTACCTCGACGAGGGGACGCCGCAGTTCGACCGGTATTTGGCGGAACTGCGCTGGGCCCAGCACTTTGCGCTGCTGAACCGCGAGGAAATGATGGACCGCGTGATTGAACAGTTCGGCCGCTGGGTGGGTGGGCCGGTGGAGGAACGCGAGAGGATCAACTGCCACCACAACTTCACGCAGCAGGAGACGCACTACGGCAAGTCCGTGTGGGTGTCCCGCAAGGGCGCCATCAAAGCCGAGCCCGGCGATCCTGGACTGATCCCCGGATCCATGGGGACGGCGTCGTACGTTGTGGAAGGACGCGGCAACCCGGAGTCGCTGAATTCATCGCCGCACGGGGCGGGCCGGGAGTACTCGCGCAACGCTGCCCGCAGGACATTTTCGCTCGAGGAGCTGAAGCGGGCCATGCGCGGGATTGAGTTCCGCGCGTCGGAGGCATTCATTGACGAAATCCCCGCCGCCTACAAGCCGATCGACCAGGTCATGCAGGATGCCGCCGACCTGGTGATCGTCCGGCACAAGCTGCGCCAGCTCGTCAACGTCAAGGGCAACTAGCTGGACTCGGGAACGCCCTCGCCGGTGTCAGAATGGAAGGACCCATAACGGGTGAGGTAAAGGTACATCCCCACAAAGGCGGCCAGGCCCAGGAGCGGTCCCGCCCAGAGGGCGGCCGGCGTGCCACGAAGGAGTACCGCGGCGGCCCCGAAGATGCTCCCGATAACGCCCGCGCCCGGGCCGGCCCCAGCAAACCTGCCGCGGATGTCCCGGCTCAGTTGGCGGTGTCTGCTGCCGTACAGGACGGCGACGAGAATCAAAGCGGCACCCGTAATCACCGGCCACGGCCATGATGCCGTTGCCACCACTCCCACGGTCAGCCCTAGCATGCCGGCCAGGACCAGCCAATAGTTCCTTACGGTGCCAGTAACAGCAGTCTCCATCAGCATCCCCCAGGTGACGTCATACCCGCCGGCAGGCTACAAATCTAACTAAAGCCTGCGGAAAACAAAGCGCACTCACGCCGCCGAATGTGACGCTAGATGAACCTGCGTGACCCCCCGTTTAGGCTTCATTGAACGGGTTTATGTCACTCCCTATGGTGAAACAATGACTAGTTCCAAGCCCGGGATGACCCGCATCGTGGCAGGCGAAAGCGCAGCACCCAAGCGCAAGCGTGCCATCGAGGCTGCCCTGGCGGTCGGGCTGGTCCTCCTGATTGTGGTGGGAGCTGTTGTGGCCTCCACTGTTTCCCGTAACACTGAGGCCCAGGCCGTGGTCCCCACCCCCGCCGCGGAGCTCAAGCTGGGGTACTTCGGCAACGTCACGCATGCCCCAGCCCTGGTGGGTGTCAAAGAGGGCTTCCTGGCCGAATCGCTGGGGAACACCACCCTGAGTACCGAGACATTCAATGCCGGTCCTGCTGCCATCGAGGCGCTGAACGCCGGCGCCATCGACGCCGCATACATCGGCCCCAACCCGGCCATCAACTCGTTCGTAAAGAGCCAGGGCGAGTCCGTGAAGGTCATTGCCGGCGCTGCCGCGGGCGGTGCCCAACTGGTGGTTAAGCCGGACATCAATTCCGCCGCCGACCTTGAGGGGAAGACCATCGCGTCCCCGCAACTGGGCGGGACCCAGGACGTTGCCCTGCGCGCGTGGCTGGCGGACCAGGGCTACAAGACCAACGTTGACGGCAGCGGCGACGTCGCCATCAACCCCACCGAAAACGCCCAGTCCCTGAAGCTTTTCCAGGACGGAAAGCTCGACGGCGCCTGGTTGCCTGAACCGTGGGCGTCCCGGCTGGTGCTCCAGGCCGGAGCCAAGGTGCTGGTGGATGAAAAGGACCTGTGGGACGGAACCGGTACGGGCAAGCCCGGCGAGTTCCCCACCACCATCCTGATCGTGAACCAGAAATTCGCCGCCGAACACCCCGAGACGGTCAAGGCGCTCCTGGCCGGCCACGCCAAGTCGGTCGCCTGGCTCAACGAGGCACCCGCGGATCAGAAGGCCGGCGTCATCAACTCCGCCCTGCAGGAATCGGCCGGCGCAGCCCTGGCCCCGGATGTGCTGGAACGTTCACTGGCCAACATCACCTTCACCCTTGACCCGCTGGCCGGAGGCTACCCGCGCCTGCTTCACGACGGGGTGGAGGCGGGCACCACCAAGCAGGCCGACATAAACGGGCTCTTCGACCTCAAAGCACTTAACGAGGTCACCGCCGCTGCGGGCAGCACCACCAAGATTTCAGCAGCCGGCCTCGGCCAGGACTGATCCACCCCACTACCTAAGGACGGCACCATGCCAGTCGTACTGGAAAACCTGGGCAAGCGCTTCGGCGACGGCGCCCCGGTACTGGACGACGTCAACGCCACCATCGCGCAGGGCGAGTTCGTTGCCCTCCTCGGTGCGTCCGGCTGCGGCAAATCCACCTTGCTGAACATCATCGCGGGGCTGGAGGCGCCGACGTCGGGCGCCCTGGAAGTGCCCAGCGACGGTGCCGCCTTCATGTTCCAGGACGCGGCCCTCTTCCCGTGGCTCACCGCCCGTGAAAACATCGAGCTGGCCCTGAAGCTGCGCGGCGTGGGCAAGGCTGAGCGCCGGATCAAGGCGCAGGAACTCCTTGAGCTCGTGCACTTGGGATCCGCCGGTGACAAGCGCCCGCATGAGCTGTCCGGCGGCATGCGGCAGCGCGTGTCCCTGGCCCGGTCGCTCTCGCAGGACCGGCAGCTGCTGCTCATGGACGAGCCGTTCGCCGCGCTGGACGCCATCACCCGCGACCTCCTGCACGACGAGCTGGAGCGCATCTGGAAGGAAACCGGCCGCACCATCGTCTTTGTGACCCACAACGTCCGCGAAGCCGTCCGGCTGGGCCAGCGCGTGCTGCTGCTGTCCTCCCGGCCCGGCCGCGTGGTCCAGGAATGGGCCGTCACCGAGGAACACCGAACCGACGCCGGGCTTGCCGGCCAGCTGACCGGGGTCATCACCGCCCGGCTGCGGGAGGAGATTCGCCGCCATGCCAAGTAACCACACCCCGCTCGCTGAAGCCCCGTCCGAACCACCCGAGACCCGGCACGTCCATGCTGCTTTGACGAGGACTTCCACCGGGAAAGAGGACCTGCGGGAACTCGAGTCCGGGCTGGACTCGCTGCAGTCCGATGCCGACCGCAAGCACCGGATCGAGTGGAGCCGGATCCTCCTGCCGATCGCCGCCCTGGCCGTCCTGATCCTTGTCTGGCAGTTCTACGTCTCCCTGGGCGTCAAGCGCCGCGACCTGGTACCCGGTCCGCTGGATGTTGTGGGCCAGATGGGCGTCCTCTGGAACGAGGGCAAACTTCAGGAAGCCCTGTGGACGTCCATGCAGCGCGGACTGGTTGGCTTCCTGATCTCGGTGGCCATCGCCACGCCCATCGGCCTGCTGCTGGCACAGGTTGCACCGCTGCGCCGAGCCTTCGGCCCGCTGATCTCCGGCCTGCAGGTCCTGCCCTCGGTGGCATGGGTCCCCGCCGCCATCATCTGGTTCGGCCTCACCGACGCCACCGTCTATTTCGTGGTGTTCATGGGCGCCATTCCGTCCATCATCAACGGGCTGATCTCAGGTGTGGACCAGATACCGCCGCAGTACCGGCGCGTCGGCACCGTGCTGGGCGCTTCCCGGCTGCAGATGGCGCTTCAGGTCATCCTCCCGGCCGCGCTTCCCGGGTACCTGGGCGGCCTCAAGCAGGGCTGGGCCTTCTCCTGGCGCTCACTCATGGCCGCGGAAATCATCGCCGTGGGTGGCACCATCGGCTTCGGCCTGGGCTCGCTGCTCGACCAGGGCCGCATCCTGTCCGACATGACCGTGGTGATGTCGGCAATCCTGCTGATCCTCGCCGTCGGCATCCTGATTGAACTGCTGGTGTTCGGCCCCATCGAGAAGCGCCTGCTGCGCAGCCGCGGCCTCCTCTCCGGCAGCACCCGGTAGCCCTTACACCACCCTTGCAAGGCCCGACGGCGACCTCCGCCGTCGGGCTTTGCTGTTTGCTTGTGCTTTTGCCCGCCGCCGTCGTGGGGCACTTTGACACGGACACGCCGCGGCTTGAGGGTGATCCGCCACTCCGGCCCGCCAATGTGCCCCACGACGGCGGGTCCCTGGGTCTCGTGACAGACTGGCCGGATGACCGTCAGCTTCGTGTGCCGCACCGAATCAGCGCTGCCTCCGGAACGCCTCTTCGACCTGGCCCGCAGCATCGACGTGCACGTGAACTCGCAGCAGGAAACGGGGGAGCGGGCCGTGGCTGGTGTAACGTCCGGGCTGATCGAAGAGGGCCAGGAGGTGACGTGGCGGGCGCGGCACTTCGGGGTTCCCCTGACCATGACGAACCGCATCACCCACATGGACTTCCCAAGCAGCTTCACGGACGAGCAGGTCCGCGGCCCCTTCAAGAGCTTCCGCCACGTCCACGAATTCGAAGCGACCGCCACCGGCAGCGCCATGACGGACCGGGTGGAGTTCACCGCCCCGTTCGGGTTCCTGGGCCGGCTGGCAGAGCGGCTGGTGCTGGCCGGCTACCTGGAGAAGCTCATCGTCCACAGGGGCCGGTTCCTTGCGGGCCTGACCTGATGCATCCTTTGTGACGCTGCGTTACCTTACGTGAACTGGTGTTGCTCGGCCTTTGTGGGCGATTGTGACGCGGCCCTACCGTTGATTCATGGCAATTCAGGATATCTACCCCACAGCGCTGCGCCTCCTCGGCCGCCCCGTGCTGGTGGTGGGCGGCGGCCCCGTTGCCGCACGCCGCGCCAAGGGGCTGCTCGACGCCGGTGCCGTGGTCACCGTTGTGGCTCCCGTTGCCTCACCCGCGCTCCAGGACATGGCCGACGCCGGCCTGCTCACCTGGGCAGCGCGCCCGTATGACTCCAAAGACGTCGACGGCGTCTGGTTCGTCCAGACGGCCACCGGCGATTCCGCCGTGGACGCCAGGGTATCGGCCGACGCCGAGGCGCAGCGCATCTGGTGCGTCAACGCCTCCGACCATGAAGCCTCCGCCGCCTGGACGCCCGCCGTCGCCGAGGTGGATGACGTCAAGATCGCCGTCAACGCCGGGGGAGACCCGCGCCGCGCCATGGCCGTCCGCGACGCCGTGGCCACCGCCCTGGAAACCGGCGACCTTCCGCTGCGCCGCCGCCGTGCCCACCGGGGATCAGTTGCCCTGGTCGGTGGAGGCCCCGGTGACACGGGCCTCATCACCGTCCGCGGCCGCCGGCTCCTGGGCCAGGCTGACGTTGTGGTGGCGGACCGCCTGGGTCCGCGTGAACTCCTCAACGAACTGGCCCCCGACGTCCGCGTGATCGAGGTCGGCAAGACCCCCGGCCACCACCCCGTGCCGCAGGCCGAGATCAACCGCATCCTCGTCGACGAAGCCCTCGCCGGCCACCGCGTGGTCCGGCTCAAGGGCGGCGACCCCTACGTCCTGGGCCGCGGCGGCGAGGAAGCCGAACACTGCCGGCAGCACGGCGTCGAGGTTGAAGTGGTTTCCGGCGTCACCTCCGCGATTTCCGTTCCCGCAGCAGCCGGCATTCCGGTCACGCACCGGGGACTGGCCAAAGGCTTCAGCGTGGTCACCGGCCACGAGGAACTGTCCGAGGTTCCGGCCCGCGCAGACCACACGATCATCCTGCTCATGGGCGTGGGCCAGCTCCGCGAATCCGCGTCCGCCCTCGGCAAAGCCGGCCTGCCCGCCGACACTCCGGTTGGTATTGTTGAAAACGGCTACTTGCCGGACCAGCGCGTCACCATTGGCACGCTCGGTTCCATTGCGGACCAGGCCGAGGCCGCCGGCGTCGCAAATCCCGCAGTCATTGTCATCGGCGACGTTGTGCGCGTGAGCCCGTTCGCGCCGTCGCACTTCAAAACCGCTGACTACAGCACCACCACCCCGAACAAGCCCCGAGTCCTCACCACCTAGCCCACCAACCCAACCGGGTAGCGCCAAGTGTCGTTATGAGCCGTCAAAACGACAGTTAGTGCTACTGAGTTGGGCCGGAACGAACAAAAGGAACACAGCCGTGTCATCAAGCACTACCGTAGGTTCTGCCGAACGTCCGCTGCGCGTCGCCGTCGTGGGCTCCGGCCCGGCCGGCGTCTACGCCGCCGACATCCTCACCAAGAGCGAAGCCGTCAAGAGCGGCGAGCTGACCGTGAGCATCGACCTCTTTGACCGCTACCCGGCACCCTACGGCCTGATCCGCTACGGCGTTGCCCCGGACCACCCCCGCATCAAGGGCATCGTCAACGCCCTGCACAAGGTCCTGGACCGCGGCGACATCCGCTTCTTCGGCAACGTGGACTACGGCACAGACCTCACCATCGAGGACCTCCGCACCCACTACGACGCCGTCATCTTCGCCACCGGCGCCATCAAGGACGCGGACCTGAACATCCCCGGCATCGAGCTGGACGGCTCCTACGGCGGCGCGGACTTCGTCTCCTGGTACGACGGCCACCCCGACGTTCCCCGCGAATGGCCCCTCGAGGCCAAGGAAATCGCCGTCATCGGCAACGGCAACGTGGCCCTGGACGTGGCCCGCGTCCTGTCCAAGCACGCCGACGACCTCCTGGTCTCCGAGATCCCGGACAACGTCTACGCCGGCCTGAAGGCCTCGCCCGTCACCGACGTGCACGTCTTCGGCCGCCGCGGCCCGGCCCAGGTCAAGTTCACCCCGCTGGAGCTGCGCGAGCTGTCCCACTCCAAGGATGTGGACATCATCCTGTACCCGGAGGACTTCGAGTTCGACGAGGAATCCGACCGCCAGATCCAGACCAACAACCAGACCAAGACCATGGTGGGCACGCTCACCAACTGGATCGCCGAGCAGCCCGAGGACCTCTCCGAGCTCAAGGCTTCCCGCCGCCTGCACCTGCACTTCCTGCACAGCCCGGTGGAGATCTACGACGACGCCGAGACGCCGGGCAAGGTTGCCGGCATCAAGTTCGAGCGCACAGAGCTGGACGGCACGGGCAATGCCCGCGGCACCGGCGAGTTCGTGGACTACCCGGTCCAGGCCGTCTACCGTGCCATCGGTTACTTCGGTTCCGCCCTGCCGGAGATCGAGTTCGACCACAAGAAGGGCGTCATCCCGAACGACGGCGGCCGCGTCCTGGACGCGTCCGGCACCCACGTGCCGGGCATCTACGCCACTGGTTGGATCAAGCGCGGACCCGTCGGCCTGATCGGCCACACCAAGGGCGACGCCTTGGAAACCGTGACCTACCTGCTGGAAGACCGCGAAAACCTTCCGGTGGCCAGCGTTCCCGAGGCGGACGCCGTCGTCGAACTCCTGGACGGCCGCGGCGTAAAGTTCACCAGCTGGGAAGGCTGGCTGGCCCTGGACGCGCACGAGCTCGCCCTCGGTGCAGCTGCCACGGAGGCCGGCGGGTCGCACGGCGTCGAGGTCAAGCGTGAGCGCATCAAGGTTGTGCCGCGCGAGGACATGGTGGCCATCTCCCGCGACGGCGTGGCCGCGCAGGTCTAAGACACCACAAGCAACGCGAGGTCGCTTCCTGCCCGATGAACGCGGTTCATTGGGCAGGAAGTGACCTCGCGTTGTTGTTTTAACCCGACGGCGCTACTTCCCGGCGCCGCCTGCCGCCATCAGCTCCAGCCGCTTGAGCGTTTCCCGGTTCCGCACGCCGATCATGGCGTCCCGGAGGAACTTGGGCATGAGCTTGCCGGGACCCTTGATGGCGTCTTCGACGATGGTCACCTGGCACTGGGTGCCCCGGTCCTCAAGGGTGATCACCACCTTGGCCTCACCCATCGGCCAGCCACGCGCCACAAGTTCCAGCAACCGGCCGGGCTCGGCGTTCACTACCTTGGTGCTGTCGTTGATCACCAACGGCCAGGCGCCAACGGAGTGGTGCAGCCGGGCACCGGCCTGGGGCCACGAATCGTCCACGGCCCGGATCCTGGAGGCTCCCACCACCCAGCCGGAATACAGCCAGCCGTCGGAGAGGACGCGCCACACGTCGGCTGCGGGGGAGTTGAACAGCTGGGACACGGTGGACATGGTCTTCCTTCTCTCTACGGTGCGGGCCTGGTTGAGGGCAGAACGTCCGACGGCGGCAGGCGCCGACCGCTGCGCCGTCCGGTAGGAGCGCTCCCGCAGGCGGCGCGTCCAGGCATAAGTCTGCGCCCCGGGCGGCTGGTTCTCCAGTGGGTTGAAGCGCAGCGGCGTGTCACCGGGCGGGGACCCCGCGTGAAGCACCAGCTCGCCGCACTGCCGCCACCGTCCCAGCGGCCTGGCCCAGTACAGCCCGAGCACCCATTCCCCGGAGGACAGCGATCCCGGCGGCAAACTGACCGTCAGCAGTCCCAGCAGAACGGGCCCATTCCTGCCGCGGTAGGGCATGAGGGTGGTCATGGTGGCGCCGTCGACGTCGAGCCGCGGCTGGAGCAGGAAGCGTCCGGGAATCCGCCAGCCGGTGGAGGAGAAGAGCACATCTGCGGGATCGCCGGTGCCAGGGGTGCCGCCAGCCGGCGTGACGCGCAGCGCGAGCCCCAGGACGTCCGGCAGTGCCTGCGGCAGGCCCACTGACCGCGAGAACCTGGCCTCCACTGCGTCCGTGCCCGGCGAATCCAGCCACTCCAGGCCACTCGCTTCGTGGGGGTTGCCGGTCCGCGTCAGCTCCCCGGCCAGGCCCAGCCCCTTCGGATGGATGGGGCGGTCCGGCCTGGCCAGCTTGAGCACCCGGAACAGATTCTCGAAAGCACGTCCGGCCGTTCCGGAGATCGCCGGGGCGGCATCCGCGGGTTCCCCATGTGGGTCCTTCTGCCCGGTGCCAGCCGCAGGCCCTCCCGCTGTGGAGGCACGCAAGGTGCGTTCCGCGCCCCGGCTGCTGGCGCCGTCGTCGGCTGTTTGGTCCGTCGTCAGGTGCTGGGTCATGTTTCCTTCGTACCCCGAATCCCGGAGGAATTACATCCGGCCGAACCGCGAGCGGATCAAGGCAAAAATCCCGTAGGCGATGAAGCCGGCCCCGATTGCAACCAGCAGGGACGGTCCGAAGGGATGGTCGCGCAGGGCTTTCAGGCTGCCGTCCAGCCCGGTGGATTCCTCGGGGCGGTGCTTGGCGGCGGCAATGACGAACAGGAGCCCGGTGAGGTTCAGGGCGAAGCCCTTGGCGATGTGGCCCGTGACGCCCAGAGTGTCGATCAGCCTGCCGCGCCGCGTTCCGTCGAAGTAGAAGAGCTCCTCCTTGAACCCGCGTCGGGCGCCCTTGAACACGAAGTAGATGCCGATCCCGATAATCGTCAGGCCCAGGGCCACCAACACCCACAAGCCCAGCGGGTTGGCCATCAGGGAAGCACTGAAATCCCGGGTGCTCTCACTCGAGTCCCCCCGCAGCCCCAAGGCAAAGCCGGCGAAGCTGAGCCCCACGCTGCCGTAGGCAATGGCCAGGAAGCCGGAGGAGATCAGTTTTGAAACACGCTCTTTCCGTGGCCGGCCCCGCATCCTGAGGGTGGCTTCGCTGGCCTGCCACAGGGACAGGCCACCGCACGCTGCCACGCAGGCCCACATGACCGCCGGACCCCATGGATTGGCGGCAAGCTGCTCGATGGCTCCGGTGGGCTCCGCCTCACCCGGCTGCCCGAAGGCAACGGCAACGGCGATTGCTCCAATAATGACGTGGAGCATCGCCATCACGGCGAACCCCAGGCGCGCCAGGACGTCCAGGACCTTGTGGTTCGAGGCTTCCTCGATGGCGTCCGCGGCCTGGCTGAGGGTTGAGTCCCGGTCCGACATCGGTCAGCCGTTCATGGGTCCTTCGGCACGCAGCTTCTCCGCGCCGGGTCCTTCGACGTGGACGGTGCAGCGCACCACCAGCTGGCCGGGGGCGTTGTCCAGCTCCACGAGGGAATCGTGTCCGCTCAGCACGGTAAAGACCTCCGAGCCTGCCACAGCAGCTACGCCCTTGGCCTGCGCCGTCTCCCGGGCGTTCCG
Organism: Arthrobacter sp. RT-1; assembly: GCF_003367205.1. Taxonomy (NCBI): domain Bacteria; kingdom Bacillati; phylum Actinomycetota; class Actinomycetes; order Micrococcales; family Micrococcaceae; genus Arthrobacter; species Arthrobacter sp. RT-1. The sequence goes on along the minus strand of NZ_QRGQ01000050.1, from coordinate 34,465 downwards.
CAGCGCCTCGCGCTGAAGCCCGTCCACATATGTGCTGTCGTCTTCCCGGGCCGGGTCCCCGAAGGCCCAGCCGAACAATGTCCCTGTCATTCCCATGGCCACGATATTACGCGGTCCGGTGCCCGTAAGACGGGCTTTCGTAACATTAGTAAGTGTGCTTACGATAGGCGGACCATGACCTCGATGGGACACGGAAAGCGAAGTCCGCAGCAGCGGCATCCCGGAACCAGTTCAACGTAAGGAATGCACATCATGGCAGGAAATCTCATTGCCCGGTCAGTACACGACCTGACGGCAGCAGCCTGGTTCGGTGGCTCCCTGATGGGTGCCATCGGCCTGAATGGTGCAGCGGCGGAAGCCAAGGACCCCACTGAGCGGACCCGGCTCTCCAGCGCCGGCTGGATGAAATGGGCGCCGATCCAGACGGCAGCCTTTGCCTCCCACCTTGTGGCGGACCTGGCCATCGCCTGGGAGAACAAGGAGCGCATTGCCCAGCAGGACGGCGTGGCCCGGGACACGGCCATCAAAACCGTGGTGACCCTGGCCGGCGCTGCGGTGACCCTGTACTCCGGCATGCTCGGCAAGAAGGTGGAGAAGCTGGCCGGTGAAGGTTCCGAAGGCGCCACCGAGCCGCGGCCCGGTGCTTCCGACGAACTGCAGGCGGCCCAGCAGCAGCTCAAGACGCTCCAATGGGTGATTCCGGCCTTCGCCGGACTCGTGGTGATCCTCGGAGCCAAGCACGGCGAGATGCAGCGTCCCAAGAACGTGTTTGCGGGCTTGCGCCGCTAAACGCGACGCGCACAGTCATCTGTGACGCACAAAAAACCTGGCGCACCTGAGATTTCAGGTGCGCCAGGTTTTTTGTGCGTCGAAAAGGAGGAACCGCAGCGCTAGACAGGCTGCGTGTTCGCCGGCGGCAGGTCCGGGTTCATGTCCTCCATGTTCGGATCCTCGGCCGTCCACACCTGGATGATCGCCCACGCCACTGCGGCCAGGGGGACGGACAGGACTGCGCCCACAATGCCGGCGAGGATGGTGCCGGCTGTCAGGGCCATCAGGATTACCAGGGCGTGGAGCTGCAGTGACTTGCCCATGACAATGGGCTGCAGGAGATCGCCCTCCAGCTGGTTGACCGCGATGACCACGGCCACCACGATCAGGGCCACCACGGGCCCGTTAGCCACCAGTGCCACCAGCGCGGCCAGGATGCCGGCCACGGTGGCGCCCACCAGCGGGACGAAGGCTCCGATGAACACGATGATGGCCAGCGGGAAGGCCAGCGGAACCTGCATGATCAGCAGCGCGGCGCCGATGGCCACCGTGTCCACCAGTGCCACGATGGCGGTGCCGCGGACGTAGCCGCCCAGGACCTCAAGGGTGCGGCTGCCAACCCGGCGGAGCTTGGCCTCGCGGGCCCCGCGGAACGGGCGGAGGAAGAAGTTCCAGATCTTGGCGCCATCCTTGAGGAAGAAGAACAGGATGACCACCATCAGGGCCGTGCCGGCGATGAACTCGGTCACCACAGACAGCCCGGTGATCGCCCCGGAACGGACCTGGCTGCTGGTGGCAAACTCGATGATTCCCTGGCGGGCCTGCTCCAGCTGCTCCTGCTCGATGGGGATCGGCCCGGTGCGCAGGAACTGCTCCAGCTCGTCGAGGCCGGATGAAGCCTGCGCTGCCAGTTCGCCCCACTGGCTGCGGACCGAGAAGTAGATCACGGTGAAAACGCCGCCGAGCAGCAGCAGCAATCCGATGAACGCGATGCCCGTTGCCAGGCCTCCGCGCATCCCGCGGCGCCGCAGCATGTTCACGAACGGGCCAATGGCGGCGGCCAGGATTAGCGCGATCAGGATCGGAATGACCAGGAGCTTGATCTGCATCAGCGCGTAGACGGAGACGACGGCCACGGTCAGGATCAGCAGGATCTGGGCCGCGCGGATGCCCACCCTGCCCAACCCGTCTGACCAGAGTGCGCTGGGCGGCTTGGTTTCCCGGGGTTTCGCGCCTCGTTGCAGGGCAGATTTTCCAAGGGGTTGGCCCTGCCGCGGTGCCCCTTCGGCTGCCGCCGCGGCCTCGGCACCAGGTTTCGGCTGTGGGGTCTCGTTGCCCAACTCGTGTTCGGTCAGGCGTGTGGATCGCGCCATGGGAACTCCTCATCATCGGCGGCACCCGCCTGCGGGTGCAGGGCAGGCTTAACTACCTACGTCAGATAGTAAGCCTACTGACCGATTACGTGCCGAGCCACTCTGCGCAGGAGTTCAGGTTTCTGTTCACGGTGGCGACGGCGGCGTCCTCGTCATGCCGTTCAATGGCCGCCAGCAGCAACTCGTGCCCTTCCTGGGGGAGCCCCTCGAAGCCCGGCCGGCCCTGCTGGGTGAGGAGGTCCTGGTGGAGGACGGGGCCAAAGCTGACGTAGAGCTCATGCAGCAGGGGGTTGCCTGAGGCCTGGGCCACCCGTTCGTGGAAGCCCCAGTCAGCCCGTGCCCAGCCCTCGTAGTCCCCGCTCTTCCAGGCCTGGTCCCGGCTGGTGAGGAGCCCGCGCAGGGCGGTGACGTCGTCGTCGGTGGCGTTCCTTGCAGCCAGCCTCGCCGCCTGGGTGTCCAGCCCCAGCCGGACTTCCAGGATGTGCTCCTCCGTGTGGTCCTGGTACATGCGGCGGGCGGCGCCGGAGATCTCGCTGATGGCCCGGACGTAGGTGCCGTCGCCGCGGCGCACCTCCAGCATTCCGCTGTGCGCGAGGGCCTTGATGGCTTCGCGAAGGGTGCCGCGGGACACTCCGAGTCCGGCGATCAGTTCGGTCTCGGACGGGATGCGCTGGTTCAGCTGCCACTCGCCGGAGTGGACCATGGCGCGCAGTTTGGCGGTAACTTCATCGGCCAGGGGCGCGCGGGTGGAGGGGCTCAGTGCCATGGCGTCCTACTTTATCTGGTGTTGGCTTTGCCGGTCATCGGTGTGCCGGTGATCAGGTGGGCCACCACAATCTGGACCAGCGCCAGGGTCAGCAGGATCGCGAGGGGCAGGGTCCAGCCCCCGGTTGCCCCGTGCAGCAGGCCCATTCCGAAGGGCCCGGCCGTAGCCAGCAGGTAGCCGGAGGACTGCGCCAGGGTGGACAGCGCGGTAGTTTCGGCCGTGCTTGCCCCGCTGCGGCTGATCATCACCATCACCAGCGGGAAGATTCCGAGGCCAAAGCCCAGCAGGACGGCCGAAACAAAGGAGAGCTGCACGGGCAGCACCAGCAGTGCCACCAGCCCCAGTGCCATGACGATGCTGACCAGGTAGAACGCCGGCCGCAGCATCCGCGGCCGTGACCCGATGGCGATCAGGACCATGCCGGCGGGGACCGAGACAAGCTGCATCAGTCCGAACATCAGCCCGCTGTCCGAGGCGCTGAGCCCCATGGTGGTGAGCATGTAGGGAAACCAGCTCAGCAGGGCGTAGGCGAGCAGGGCCTGCAGTGTGAAGATCGCGGTGAGGAGCACGCCTTTTCGGGTCCGCAGCAGCGGCCAGGGCGAGATGGCGCCCGCGGTGCCGCGGGAGCTGTTGCGGTGCGCGTGCAGCACCACGGGAAGGAAGCCCAGGAAGGCCGCGACGGCGGTGATTCCGATGGCGCCGACGGCCGCGGACGGCGATCCCAGCGCCTGCGCCAGGGGGACCACCGCCACGGCGGTGACGGTTGCACCGGTGGTCATCGTGACCGTATACATGGCGGTCATCAGAGAAGTCCGGGAGGCGAAATGCTCGCGGATGAAGGACGGCATGGCCACGTTGCAGACGGCCAGGCCGGACATCCCCACAACGCTGCCGGCAACCAGCATCCCGGTGGCCGGAATGCCGCGCAGCAGGAGACCGCCGGCCAGCATTGCCAGGGCCAGCAGAATCGCCTTCTCCACGCCCAGCCGCCCGGTGAGCCAGGACGTTCCCGCGCCGGCAAGTGCGAAGCAGAGGGTGGGGATGGAGGGAATGATCGCCGCCACCAGCGGGCCGTAGCCGAGCACGGTCTGCAGATCGTGCAGCAGCGCCGACGCCCCGGTAATCCCCGCACGAAGGTTCAGCCCGATGAGGACGAGCGCAATAACGCCGAAGACGACGGCGGACCGCGGCTTTGCCTGCACGGCCGGGACTGCCGCGGACGCGGGAGCGGCAGCGGCGGATGCCAAAGTGGCCGGAGCGGGAGCGGATGCGGCCGGCGAGGGCGGGGTGGCAGACATACTTCAAGGGTAAAGGTTAGACGTTTGATGTCTAAGGTTCTGTGGGCAAGCTCTCCCGGCTTTCCGGCCCGGGGCAATAGACTGCGAACGGGCGGATGCCGGGCATCCGGACTACGCACTGCAGCAATTGTGGAAGGACGGCTGTGAAGGCTTCCGAGGGACTTGAGGTCGAGAAAAAGTACGACGCCGGCGACGACGCCGTAGTGCCCCCGCTGCACGACCTGCCCGGCGTTGCCCGGGTCGGCGAGCCGCACACCGCGTTGCTGGAAGCCGTCTACTTCGATACCGCCAAGCACACCCTGGCCTCCCGCCGTATCACCCTGCGCCGCCGCACGGGCGGAACCGACGCGGGCTGGCACCTGAAACTGCCGCCCGAATCCTCCGCTTCCACAGGGGCCGAACCGCAGGAGCGCCGCGAGCTGCACGCCCCGCTGGGCCAGCCCGGCGTCGTTCCGGACAGCCTGCTGGCCCGCGTGCAGGCGTATGTGCGGGGAGCGGAGGTAGCCCCCGTGGTCCGGCTGCGTACCGAACGCACCACCCATGCGCTGTATGGCGGGGACGGCGTGCACCTGGCGGACCTGGCCGATGACCGCGTGACGGCGGAGCGCCTGCACGGGCAGGATGTGTCCGGCGAAGCAGCCGGTGAAGGGCACAAGCAGCAGTGGCGTGAGTGGGAGCTGGAACTGGTCCACGGGGAGCCGGAACTCTTCGCCCCGGCCGAGCAGCTTCTGCTGGCAGCCGGCGCCCGTCCCGCCGGGCATGCCTCGAAGCTGGCCAAGGCCCTGGGCACGTCCGCCAGCCGCGAGGAGGGCACGCCCGCACTCCTGTCCGGGAAGAAGGCCCCGGCCGCCGCCGTCGTCACCGTTTACGTTGCGTCACAGATCGAGCAGCTCCTTGCCCAGGACGGGGCGGTCCGGCTGGAAGAACCGGAAGGCGTGCATGACATGCGTTCGGCCACGCGTCGGATCCGTTCCGGCCTGGCCGCGTACCGGAAGCTCTACCGGGCAGTGCCGGTGCGGCGGCTGCGGGACGAGCTGAAATGGCTGGGCCGGTTGCTCGGCGAGCCGCGGGACGCCGAGGTGCTGCTGGGCCTCCTCCGTGGACACATGGACAGTCTCCCTCCGGGCGAGGGTACCGACGCGGCGCGCGCCCGGGTGGAACGCCAGACTGGAGCCACGTTCGACGCCGGGTACCAGCGCCTCCAGGAGGCCCTGCAGTCCAAACGCTACTTCAGGCTCCTGGACAGCCTCGAAGACTTCCGGGACAACCCGCCCGTGCGCGCCCAGGCCGTGGCGCCGGGGCAAAGGGTGGCTGCGAAAGCCGTGGACAAGGCGGCGAAACGGCTGCGGCGCTCGCACAAGGCGGCCGCTCACGCCCGGCGCGGAACGGACCACGAGAATGCCCTCCACCAGGTGCGCAAGGACGCAAAGCGGCTCCGGCATGTGGCGGAATCAGCGGCCCTCGTGAAGGGCAAACGGGCGGGCAAGGTGGCCAAGGCGGCCCACCGGCAGCAGAAAACCCTGGGCGATTACCATGACGCCGTGCTGGCCCGCGACCTGGTCGCCGGCCTCCGGTCGGACCGGGATCCTGCGGCAACGGCTGAAGCTTACGGGGCGCTGCAGAAGCGGCAGGAAGAACTGATGGCGGCCGCCGAATCGAAGTACGGGAAGGCCCGCAAAAAGTCCCGCGACCTCCTGCGGCGCGGGGTCATCTAGGCACAGGTCCAAGGCGACGCGGGGTCAGGTAAGGCCCCCGAAACGGCGGACATTGGGCCTGAAGTGACCCCGGGTTGGCTTACTTGCCCTGCCGGGCGGACAGCCGGGCCACGGCCAGTGCCAGCCACAGCTGCACCCGGTCCGAGGTGACCGACGGGTCGTACCCCGTCAGTTCGGTGATCTGGGCCAGCCGGTAGCGGACGGTATTGCGGTGCAGTGTGAGCTCCTCGGCAACGGCCGCCACGGAACCGTTGTTGTTGAGGTAGCTTTCCAGCGTGGCCATCAGCTCGGCGCCATGGGCGGCATCGAAGGTGCGCAGCGGGTTCAGCGATTCCTGCGCCATGTCCGCCAGCGGCACGTCCTCGCTGGCCAGCAGCAGCGATGTCAGGCTCAGCCGCTCCGGCTCGTTGACGGGCAGCCCGTGGCTTGCCGCATCCCGGGCCTCGAAGTAGCTCCAGCGCAGGCCGTTCGGTTTGGTGTACGCGCCGCCGATGCCAATGGTGGCGTGGATCCCGGCCTCGGCAAGGTGGTCGCTGAGCTTCCGCGCCAGGGCCGGCGCCTTCCCGCCGTCGTCATTGACCACCAGGACCAGGTCCTTGCCGACGACGGCGGCAACACAGTTCTCCAGGTCCCGCGGCACGGAGGTGCTCACTAAGGCTTTGTTGTGCGCGGCGGAGACGGCCAGCAGCACCACGTTCTTGCGCGTGCTGTTCACGCCCACGCCGGCCAGCCGGCGCTGCGCCTCGCTGGTTTCGAGCGCGCCGTGGATGACGTCCTCGAGAACCTGCCCGCACAGGGCGCGCTGCGCCTGGCGCTGCTTGACCATGTTGTTCAGCTCCACGCTGATCAGGTTCTGGGCGTAGCCGATGATGCCGGAGTCCTCGAACGGTTGCCGGACCCACAGGGTGCAGGCATCGCGGCGGCCGGTGGGGATGGGGTAGGAGGACCAGGTGTCTGCGGACGGCGGCTCGCTGCTGCTGTTGTACAGCTGCGCCGTGAACTGGGTGAGGGCGATATCCGTCCGGAGCATGCTGCCCAGGTGCTTCAGGAGCTCGGCGAGCCCGCCGCCGGTCAGCAGCGCCCGGGCCAGCACCTGGTGCCCGGCGATCAGCCGCTCCAGCTTGGCATAGTGGTCCGCGGACTGGGCATCGGCCACCAGCTTGCCGATGGCGATGAACGGGGTTTCATAGGGGACCTCCACCACAGGCAAGCCCCACCGGTTGGCCTCGGCCAGGAGTGCCGGCGGCACGGCATCATGCGAGAGCCCCACACCGAATCCGATGCCCACGGCCCCGGCCCGCTGCACCTGGCGGACAAAGCGCCGCTGCTCCGGCGCGGAACGCAGCCGCAGCCCGGTGGTGAGGATCAGCTCGCCGCCGTTGATGAACCGCTGCGGATCCTCGAGCTCCGTGACCGCCACCCAGTTGATGTCCTGGTGCCAGGTGGTTTCAGCAACCCCTGCCTTGGAAAGCTTCAGGGAGTTCACGCCCAGCAGGGCAGCGAGGGAAATGGCCATGCATCAAGGATAAACGGGCTCTGGACAACCGCACTAAACACCGTAAGGAAGGGTGTGCAGGTGGCTATTCACTGGGCAGGGGCGCTGGCATAGGCTCAAGGCAGTTCCATCCATCCGCCCTGGTCCAATAACCCTGGCGCCGATGGCCCCTTACGAAAGAGGTTGCACACCGTGGTCCAAACCTTGCAGAACTTCATCAACGGACAGTTCGTCACCCCTGCCGGCACAGGCCTGCTGGACGTCGTGAACCCCACCAACGGCGAGGTGGTGGCCGTTGCGCCCATCTCCGTGCAGGCCGACGTCGATGCCGCGATGGCCGCTGCGAAGGACGCGTTCAAGACCTGGAAGCACGTCACCCCGGGCCAGCGTCAGCTGATGCTGCTCAAGCTCGCCGACGCCATCGAAGCCAACAGTGACGAACTGGTGGAGGCCCAACACCGCAACACCGGGCAGGTCCGATCCCTGATCGCTTCCGAGGAAGTGGCCGCCGGCGCAGACCAGCTCCGCTTCTTCGCCGGTGCCGCGCGCATCCTGGAAGGCAAGTCCGCCGGCGAGTACTTCGAGGGCCACACCTCCTATGTCCGCCGCGAACCCATCGGCGTGGTGGCCCAGGTGGCCCCCTGGAACTACCCGTTCCTGATGGCCATCTGGAAGATCGGCCCCGCACTCGCCGCCGGCAACACGGTGGTCCTGAAGCCCTCGGACACCACCCCGGAATCCACCCTGGTCCTGGCCCGCCTGGCAGGGGACATCCTGCCCGCCGGCGTCCTCAACGTCATTCTCGGCACCGGCCAGACCGGCGCCATGATGGTGGAGCACAAGGTCCCCGGCCTGGTGTCCATCACCGGCTCCGTCCGGGCCGGCATCGCCGTCGCTTCCGGCGCCGCCAAGGGGCTCAAGCGCGCCCACCTCGAGCTGGGCGGCAAAGCTCCCGCCATCGTGTTCAAGGACGCCGACATCAAGAAGAGCGCGGCTGCCATCGCCGAATTCGCGTTCTTCAACGCCGGCCAGGACTGCACCGCCATCACCCGCGTGCTGGTGGAGGATTCGGTGCACGACGACGTCGTGGCAGCCATGGTGGAACACACCAGGACCCTGCACACCGGCTCGCAGAACGACGAAGACAACTACTTCGGCCCGCTGAACAACGTGAACCACTTCAACGCCGTGACGTCCGTGGTGGAGAACCTGCCCGCGAACTGCCGCATCGAAACCGGCGGCCACCGGGCGGGGGAGAAGGGCTACTTCTTCGAGCCCACCATCATCACTGGCGCCAAGCAGACCGACGACGTGGTTCAGAAGGAAACCTTCGGCCCCGTCATCACCGTCCAGAGCTTCAGCACGGAGGAAGAAGCCGTTGAGCTCGCGAACGACGTTGAATACGCCCTCGCCTCCAGCGTCTGGACCACCAACCACGGCACGGCCATGCGCCTGAGCCGGGACCTGGACTTCGGTGCCGTCTGGATCAACACCCACATCCTGCTCACCGCCGAAATGCCGCACGGCGGCTTCAAGCAGTCCGGCTACGGCAAGGACCTCTCCATGTACGGCGTGGAGGACTACACCCGCATCAAGCACGTCATGAGCGCACTCGACTCATAAATTCTTCGGTCATTGAGCTTGTCGAAACCAAGATCTCGACAGGCTCGATCACCAGGCTCTGAAAGGAAAACCCATGACCACCACCGCATCCGATATCACCTTCCGCCTGGAGCAGAAGCGCCGCGTCCAGGCCGACTTCCCGGGCCCCAAGTCCCTCGCCCTCGCCGAGCGGCGCAAGTCCGTGGTGGCCGCGGGCGTCGCTTCCGGCGTTCCCGTATACGTGGCAGACGCCGACGGCGGCATCATCCATGACGTTGACGGCAACTCCTTCATCGATCTCGGCTCGGGCATCGCAGTCACCAGCGTGGGCGCGTCCGATCCCGCCGTCGTCGGTGCCGTCAAGGAAGCCGTGGAGCACTTCACCCACACCTGCTTCATGGTCACACCCTACGAAGGCTACGTGGCCGTCGCCGAGCAGCTGAACCGCCTCACCCCCGGTGACCACGAAAAGCGCACCGTCCTCTTCAACTCCGGCGCAGAAGCCGTGGAAAACGCCGTGAAGGTGGCCCGCCTCGCCACCGGGCGTGACGCCGTCGTCGCTTTCGACCACGCCTACCACGGCCGCACCAACCTCACCATGGCGCTGACCGCCAAGGCCATGCCGTACAAGACCAACTTCGGCCCGTTCGCGCCCGAGGTCTACCGCATGCCCATGAGCTACCCGTACCGCGAGGAAAACCCGCAGATCACCGGTGCCGAGGCTGCCAAGCGCGCCATCACCATGATTGAAAAGCAGATCGGCGGGGACCAAGTTGCCGCGATCATCATCGAGCCCATCCAGGGCGAGGGCGGCTTCATCGTCCCGGCCGAGGGCTTCCTGCCGGCACTGGCTGAATGGGCCAAGGAAAAGGGCATTGTCTTCATCGCCGACGAGGTCCAGTCCGGCTTCTGCCGCACCGGCGAATGGTTTGCCGTCAACCACGAGGGTGTCATCCCGGACATCATGACCCTTGCCAAGGGCATCGCCGGTGGCATGCCGCTGTCCGCCATCACCGGCCGCGCCGACCTGCTCGACGCCGTCCACCCCGGCGGCCTGGGCGGTACCTACGGCGGTAACCCGGTGGCGTGCGCCGCTGCCCTGGCATCCATCGGTTCCATGGAGGAATACGACCTGGCCGGCCGCGCCCGCCACATCGAGGCACTCGCCACCGGCCGCCTCCGTGAACTGCAGGCCGAATTGGCTGGCGCCGGCACAGGCGTGATCGGCGACATCCGCGGCCGCGGCGCCATGCTGGCCATCGAACTGGTCCAGGCCGGGTCCAAGGAACCCAACCCTGAACTGACCAAGGCTGTTGCTGCCGCCTGCCTGAAGGAAGGCGTCATCATCCTCACGTGCGGCACCTACGGCAACGTGATCCGCCTGCTGCCGCCGTTGGTCATCACCGATGACCTGCTGAACGACGGCCTGGACGTCCTCGCCGCCGCCATCAAGGCCAACGCTTAACCGGAAACGACTCCCTCCGGCAACGCCAGGAAGGCGGGACCAGCATCTGCTGGTCCCGCCTTCCTGGGTTTACGGACTAGGCCGGGTGGTGGGCCGCATACTTGCGGGCCACCGAGTTTTTGCGCGCGGTCCGCAGCATGTCCACGGTGAGGACGATGAGGGCCAGCCACACCACACCGAATCCGATCCAGCGGTCCACGGTCATGGCTTCCCGGAACACCAGCAGCGCAACAATGAACTGCAGCACGGGCGCGAAGTACTGCAGGAGCCCGATGGTGGTCATCGGCAGCCGGCGGGCCGAAGCGCCGAAGAAGACCAGCGGGACGGCGGTGATGACGCCGGAGGCCAGCAGCAGCCAGAAGTGCCCTGCACCCTGGGTGGTGAGCGTGGCGGAACCCGTGACGGCAAGGAAAACCATGGTGGCCGCCGCGAAGGGTGCCAGAACCATGGTCTCCACGCTGAGGCTTGTGACTGCATCCACCCTGGGGCCGACACGTTTCTTGACGAAGCCGTAGAGGCCAAAACTGAAGGCCAGGGTCAGCGCGATCCACGGCAGCTTGCCGTAGGAGTAGGTGAGGACGCCCACCGCCACAAAGCCGATCCCGACGGCGGCCCACTGGAGCGGACGCAGCTTTTCCTTGAGGACGAAGACGCCAAGGAGGACGGAAACCAGCGGGTTGATGAAGTATCCCAATGAAGCTTCCACCGTCTGGTTGGTGGTCACGCCGTAGGTGTACGTCAGCCAGTTGATGGCGATCAGGAACGCGGCCAGGGCCAGGGGGCCGAACACCGAACGGTTCCGGACCGCCGCAACCAGGGCCGGCCAGCCCCGGGTGACAGTGATCAGCAGTGCGCAGAAGAGCAGGGACCACACCACGCGGTTTGCCACGATTTCGATGGCGCCTGCCGGCATGAGGACAAAGAAGTACAGGGGAAGCAGCCCCCACAGCCCGTAAGCCCCGATGCCGAAGAGAATTCCCGCCGTCGTCTCTTTGTCCACTGCCTTGGGGGCGCCGGGCTTCGCGGCACCCGCTGCTCCGCCTCCGCGGGCGCCTTTGGCAGAAGCGGTGCCTGTCATGGCTGCGCTTGGCGGACTGGCGGGGGAGGATCCTTCAGGGGTGGGCACGAAACCCATAACACCAGCACCGGGACAGGTATTCCAAGCCGGCACCGCCGGAAACGCCAAATAGTCAGTAGGCTTGCTTTTATGATGTTTGCCGACCTGCCGAAAGCCGCCCCATGAGGCTCCGGCGCAGCAACGCCTCGGGCCGCGGATACCGCAGGGTGCCCGCCGGCAAGGGCTTCAGCTACCGGGACCTCGATGGCTCCACCCTGCCCCCGGGGCCCGTCAGGGACCGGCTGGAGAGTATTGGTATTCCACCGGCCTGGACGGACGTGTGGATCGCCCCGTTCGAGAACGGGCACATCCAGGCGACGGGGGTGGACGCGGTAGGCCGGCGCCAGTACATCTACCACCCCGAATGGCGGGAGCGGAAGGACCGGCTCAAGTTTGACCGTTCCCTGCAGCTTGCCGAGTCCCTGCCTTCCGCCCGCCGCCGGGTGACGATGGACCTGCGCAGCGAAGGCTTTACCCGGGAGCGCGTCCTCGCCGGGGCGTTCCGGATGCTGGACAGCGGTTCCCTGCGGGTAGGCTCCGAGCGCTATACCAACGAGAACGGCAGCCGCGGACTGGCCACCCTGCTGTGCGCCCACGTCCAGGTCCGCAAGGACCGCATCCACCTGCGGTTCCCGGCCAAGAGCGGGAAGGACTGGGAATCGGAGATACGCGACGCCGACCTCGCTGCCCTGCTGCGCCTGCTCAAACGGCGGGGCCCCAACGCCAGGCTCCTTGCGTACAAGGAGGGCGGCCGATGGCGCCCGGTCACCAGCGCCGACATCAACGCCTATGTGAAGGAACGGACTGGCTCCGACTTCACGGCGAAGGACTTCCGCACCCTGCGCGGCACCATCACGGCTGCCGAAAGCCTGGCCCGGACCGGTCCCCAGAGGACTGCCGCCAAACGGAAGAGGGCCATCAGCCGGGCAATGCACGACGCCGCCGATACCCTGGGAAACACACCCTCCATCGCCCGGAAAAGCTATGTGGACCCCCGCGTGCTGGACCACTACCACGCCGGCGAGACCATCGACCCCAAGCGTCTTCAATCGGCGGAGGCGGAGCTTCGTGCGCTGCTCTACCGCGAAGGCAACGTGGTGCCGCTGGCCAAGAGCGGCTGAGGCCTAGAATAAGGGATTGTGCGCTACCCGACTCGGCGCATCCCGATGCATCATGAAAATGGTCAGTTCAGAAGGGCTCCCGGTGTCCAACCCCAGCGAAACAGCTTCCAACCGCCCGCTTCGCGTCGCCATTGTGGGCGCAGGACCGGCGGGGGTCTACGCTGCGGATATCCTCACCAAGTCCCGCGGCGTGAAGGACGGCGACTTCGAGGTCAGCATTGATCTGTTCGAGGCATACCCCGCACCCTACGGCCTGATCCGCTACGGCGTAGCCCCGGACCACCCCCGCATCAAGGGCATCGTCAACGCCCTGCACAAGGTCCTGGACCGCGGCGACATCCGGTTCCTGGGCAACGTGACGTACGGCCGGGACCTCACCCTGCACGATTTCCGGTCCTTTTACGATGCCGTGATTTTCTCCACGGGCGCGGTCAAGGATGCGGACCTGGCCATTCCCGGTATTGAGCTGGCGGGTTCCTTTGGCGGCGCCGACTTTGTGTCCTGGTACGACGGGCACCCCGACGTTGCCCGCGAATGGCCGCTGGAGGCCAGGGAGATCGCGGTGATCGGGAACGGCAACGTGGCCCTGGACGTGGCGCGCATGCTGGTGAAGCACCCGGAGGAACTGCTCAGCACCGAGATCCCGGACAACGTCTACCAGGGCCTGAAATCCTCGCCCGTCACGGACGTGCATGTGTTTGGCCGCCGCGGCCCGGCCCAGGTGAAGTTCACGCCGCTGGAGCTGCGGGAGCTCAGCCACATGAATGATGTGGACATCGTGCTGTATCCGGAGGATTTCGAGTTCGACGACGCCTCGGATGAAGCCATCCGCACCAACAACCAGATCAAGACCATGGTGAACACCCTGACCAACTGGCTGGTGGAGGAGCACGCAGAATCCGAGAACCCGTCATCCCGGCGCCTGCACCTGCACTTCCTGCACAGCCCCGTGGAAGTGCTCGACGACGGCGCGGGCAAGGTGGGCGGCATCAAGTTTGAGCGCATGCAGCTTGACGGCACCGGCAACGCCAAAGGCACGGGGGAGTACATCGAGTACCCGGTCCAGGCGGTATACCGTGCCATCGGCTACCACGGCTCGGCCCTGGATGAACTGGAGTACGACGCCAAGCGCGGGGTCATTCCGAACGAGGGCGGCCGGGTCCTGGATGCCGAGGGCAACCCGGTTCCGGGCATCTATGCCACCGGCTGGATCAAGCGTGGACCTGTCGGCCTGATCGGCCACACCAAGGGCGACGCGCTGGAAACCATCGGATTTCTCCTCGAAGACCGGCTCACGCTGCCCCCGGCCCAGAACCCGGATCCGCAGGCCATCATCGACCTGCTGGAAGAGCGCGGCATTGAATACACCACCTGGAAAGGGTGGAACCGGCTCGATGCCCATGAGGCAGGCCTCGGTGCCGCTTGGACCGGGCCCGAGGGCCTGGACCACGTGGTCCGGGAACGGATCAAGGTGGTTCCCCGCGAGGACATGATCCGGATTTCCCGCGGCTGAGGTTTTTCAGGGGACCACGGGCGCTACGGGCCGGTGCAGGGTTAGAATGGCGGCCACCCCTTGGCCGGCATGGTGATGCCGTGCCTTCAGGCAGCACAGGAGTTCAATGAGGAACCTGATCCAGCCGGAACCGCTGCAGACCAGCGCCCTGGCCGCCCACGAACAGCTCGACGGCGGCGCCCTTCCGGATGCCCCCAGCGGCCTGCGCAACCTGATCCGCGAGTCCTGGCAGCGTTCGGTCAGCTTCAAGGCGAATCCGGACAACCCTGCCGCACCGCTGGCGCTGGACCGGGATGAGCTGGAGGACTACCGCAGCCAGCACCCCCTGGCCGCCATCATGCCCGTGATCAACAAACTCCTGGTCCAGCCCAGCCACGACAGCGGACTGCTGGTGGCAGTCGGCGACGAAGTGGGCCGTCTGCTCTGGGTGGAGGGCGACCCCGCATTGCAGCGCCGGGCCGAGGGAATGATGTTCGTCCCCGGCGCCGACTGGTCCGAGGCCACGGTGGGCACCAGCGCTCCGGGAACGGCCCTTGCCCTGGGCCGCGGCATCCAGATCGCCGGTGCCGAGCACTACCAGCGCGCCGTGCATGCGTGGAGCTGCACCGCCGTACCCTTCCACGACCCCGATTCCGGTGCGGTCCTCGGCGTCGTGGACATCACGGGCACCGCCACGGCGGTGGCCCCCCACACCCTGTCCCTCGTGGAGGCAACCGTGGCGGCAGCCCAGGCGCAGCTGCGTGTCGAGCGCCTCCAGCTGGCCGCAGGGCTCGCCGACAGGCCGGTACGACGGCGGGCCGCGTCTTCCGCTGCCCGCGCACCTGGCACGGGCGCCAAGGAAGGCAGCCTCTACCGGAACAGCCTGCAGCTGCTGGGCCGCGACCAGGCCCTGCTCAGCCTCGAAGGCAAAACCGTTGCACTGTCCGCCCGGCACAGCGAAATCCTTGCGCTGCTCAGCACCCACCCCGACGGGCTCAGCGCCGAAGAACTCACCGTCCTGCTGTACCCCGGGGAAGGCTCCGCCATCACGCTCCGGGCGGAGATGGTGCGCCTGCGCAAAGTCCTCCAGCAACTCAATCCGGATGCCGTCCCGGGATCGCGGCCCTACCGCCTGCCCGTGGACGTGGTGCCGGACAGCGGCCAGGTGCTGAGCTGCCTGCAGCGCGGCGCGCACCGCATCGCCCTGGAAATCTACCGAGGCGCCGTCCTCCCGCGGTCCGAGGCGCCCGGCATCGTGGAGCTGCGGGACAGGGTCTCGTCGCTGCTGCGCGAGGCAGTCCTGACCGACGGCAGCGCCGAGTCGCTCCTCAGGTACGCCGAGCTGCCCGAGGCAAGGGACGACGTCGGGGTCCGCCGTGCCGCCCTCCGCCTCCTTCCTGCGCGCTCACCCAAGCGGGCCGCCGTCGTCGCCGACCTGGAACGGCTGGAAGCCGAACTCCGCGCTTAATCCCCACCCGCTCCCTAACCTCGCAAGCTCGGCCAGGGAACCCGGCGGGCGTGGCCCCTGTGCTCAACCAACTGGGCAACGTTGCAACCTCGCTGCAACCTGTCCGCTCCTACGCTTGCTCCAACGGCGAAAGCCTGGGACTGCACAGCAAAGGAGCTAGCAATGACTGTTTACGCACAGCCCGGAACCGAGGGCTCGAAGGTCACCTTCAAGGACCGCTACGAGAACTGGATCGGCGGCGAGTGGGTGGCCCCCGTGAAGGGCCAGTACTTCGAAAACATCACCCCCGTCACGGGCAAGGCCTTCTGCGAGGTGGCACGCGGCACGGCAGAGGACATCGACCTGGCCCTGGACGCAGCCCACAAGGCGGCGCCGTCCTGGGGCAAGACGTCCGTCGCTGAACGCGCCGCCATCCTGAACAAGATCGCCGACCGCATCGACGAGAACCTGGAGATGCTCGCCGTCGCCGAAACCTGGGACAACGGCAAGCCTGTCCGGGAAACCCTCAACGCGGACCTCCCGCTCGCCGCGGACCACTTCCGCTACTTCGCCTCCGCCGTCCGCGCCCAGGAAGGCCGGCTCTCGCAGCTCGATGACGACACCACCGCCTACCACTTCCACGAGCCGCTCGGCGTCGTGGGCCAGATCATCCCCTGGAACTTCCCCATCCTGATGGCCGTCTGGAAGCTCGCACCGGCGCTCGCCGCCGGCAACGCCGTGGTCCTCAAACCGGCCGAGCAGACGCCGACGTCCATCCTGGTGCTCATCGAGCTCATCGGCGACCTCCTCCCGGCCGGCGTCCTCAACATTGTCAACGGGTTCGGCGTCGAGGCCGGCAAGCCCCTGGCGTCCAGCCCCCGCATCCGGAAGATCGCCTTCACCGGCGAGACCACCACCGGCCGCCTGATCAGCCAGTACGCCAGCCAGAACCTCATCCCCGTCACCCTGGAACTGGGCGGCAAGAGCCCCAACATCTTCTTCAACGATGTCGCAGCAGACACCTCTGACGCGTTCTACGACAAGGCACAGGAGGGCTTCGCGCTGTTCGCCTTCAACCAGGGCGAGGTCTGCACCTGCCCGTCCCGCGCCCTGGTGCAGGAAGACATCTACGACTCCTTCATGGCCGACGCCGTGGCCCGGGTGGAGAAAATGGTCCAGGGCAACCCGCTGGACACGGAAACCCAAGTGGGCGCACAGGCCTCCAACGACCAGCTCGAGAAGATCCTGTCCTACATCGACATCGGAAAGCAGGAGGGCGCCAAGGTCCTCATCGGCGGCGGACGGGCAGAGCTGCCCGGCGACCTGGCCGGTGGCTACTACGTCCAGCCCACCGTTTTCGAGGGGCACAACAAGATGCGGATCTTCCAGGAGGAGATCTTCGGCCCGGTGGTGTCGGTGACAAAGTTCAGCGACTACAACGACGCCATGGGCATCGCCAATGACACCCTGTACGGCCTGGGCGCCGGCGTCTGGTCCCGCAACGGCAACATTGCGTACCGCGCCGGGCGCGAAATCCAGGCAGGCCGCGTCTGGGTCAACAACTACCACGCCTACCCGGCGGGTGCCGCGTTCGGCGGCTACAAGTCCTCAGGCATCGGGCGGGAAAACCACTCGATGATGCTGGACCACTACCAGCAGACCAAGAACCTCCTGGTCAGCTACAACGAAAACAAGCTGGGCTTCTTCTAAGCCTTCGCACACCATCGCTACAACGACGCAAGGATTTTCGCCAATGACGACGACAATGCAAGCAGCAGTAGTAAACAGGTTCGGCACGGAGCTCCAGGTCCAGGACCTCCCCATCCCAACCCCCGGCCCGGGGGAAGCCCTGGTCAAGGTGTTCACCACCGGCGTTTGCCACACCGACCTCCACGCCGCCGAGGGCGACTGGCCGGTCAAACCCACACCGCCCTTCGTTCCCGGCCACGAGGGCGTGGGCGAAGTGGTGGCACTGGGCGAGGGCGTCACCGACCTCGCGGTGGGCGACCTGGTGGGCAACGCCTGGCTCTGGTCCGCCTGCGGCGACTGCCAGTACTGCCGCACCGGCTGGGAAACCCTGTGCGAGGTCCAGAAAAACGGCGGCTACAGCGTGGACGGGTCCTTCGGCGAGTACATGCTCGTCGATACCCGCTTTGCCGCCCGCATTCCGGCGGGATCCGACCCCGTCGAGGTGGCGCCGGTGCTCTGTGCCGGCGTCACCGTCTACAAGGGCCTGAAGATGACCGAAGCCAAGCCGGGCCAGTGGGTCACCATCTCGGGTATCGGCGGGCTGGGGCACATCGCCGTGCAGTACGCCGTGGCCATGGGGCTGAGGGTCGCGGCCGTGGACATTGCCGACGACAAGCTCGCCCTGGCCAAGGCGCACGGTGCGGAACTGACCGTCAACGCCCTGCACGAAGACCCTGTGGAAGTGATCCAGCGTGAAACCGGAGGTTGCCATGGAGTCCTGGTCACCGCAGTGCACCCGTCAGCTTTTGGACAGGCGATCGGCATGGCCCGCCGTGGCGGGACGATTGTGTTCAACGGGCTGCCGCCGGGCGACTTTCCGGCGCCGATCTTCGAGATTGTGCTCAAGGGCCTGACCGTCCGCGGCTCGATCGTGGGCACACGCCAGGACCTGGAGGAGGCGCTGGACTTCTACGCCCAGGGAAAAATCCACCCGACGGTATCCGTGCGGGAGCTTTCGGAGGTCAACGCCGTGTTCGACGAGATGAAGCACGCCAAGATCGACGGCCGCGTGGTCCTGAGGTTCTGATGGCCCTGGACAGCCTCGATGCTGCAGTGACGCTGCCCGGGGAGGACTTTTCCCGGGTGGCGCTCACGCCGCCGGCCGTGGAGTTGCTGCGCTCGCTGTGGGTCCGGCATGGGCCGCTGATGTTCCACCAGTCCGGCGGCTGCTGCGACGGATCCTCGCCCATGTGCTATCCGGTCGGGGACTTCCTGACCGGCGATTCGGACGTCCTCCTGGGGTTGTTCGATCTCTCGGATGGGCCGGAACCGCAACCGCTGGAGTTCTGGATGTCCCGGGAGCAGTTCAACTATTGGAGCCATACCCACCTGACCGTTGATGTGGTTCCCGGGCGGGGGAGCGGCTTTTCGGTGGAAGCGCCCGACGGCAAGCGCTTCCTGATCCGGTCCACCCTGATGGATTGGCCGGCCTAGCCCGTTCGGATAAGTAGCCCTTGGGGCCCTCCATCCGGAGGGCCTCAAGCGCTTGATGCAGAATAAAGTTTGGCAGAAGGGGTGTCTCACC
The DNA here is from genome assembly GCF_003367205.1 of Arthrobacter sp. RT-1. Taxonomy (NCBI): domain Bacteria; kingdom Bacillati; phylum Actinomycetota; class Actinomycetes; order Micrococcales; family Micrococcaceae; genus Arthrobacter; species Arthrobacter sp. RT-1. The sequence goes on along the minus strand of NZ_QRGQ01000050.1, from coordinate 15,529 downwards.
ATTCGGAACAATTGGGGCCGTCCAGTGGATGGACACTATCGTGGATAGGTCCGTTTCCTTCACAAATCAGGATTGTGATCCCCAATGAACCTTCTCCGGACCAAATCCATCGAGCAGTCGATTGCCGACGCCGATGAACCCGGACGCAAGCTCAAGCGCTCCCTCAGCACCTGGGACCTCATGATCATGGGCGTCGCCGTTGCTGTCGGCGCCGGCATCTTTTCCGTGGGTGCCAAGGCTGCCGCCAACTTCTCCGGCCCGGCCGTGACCCTGTCCTTCGCCATCGCCGCCATCACCTGCGCCCTGGCCATCATGTGCTACGCCGAGTTCGCCACCGCCATCCCGGTGGCCGGCTCCGCCTACGTCTTCACCTACGCCACCATGGGTGAGCTCCTCGCCTGGATCATCGGCTGGAACCTGATCCTGGAGCTCTTCACCGCCGCGGCAGTCATCGCCAAGTACTGGGGCATTTACCTCAGCAAGGTCTTCGCGCTGATGGGCGCGGACATTCCGCCGGCCGTCTCGCTGGGCGGCGTTGACCTCTACTGGGGCGCGTTCCTGATTGTCGCCGTCTTCACCGTGCTGCTGGTGCTCGGCACCAAGCTGTCCGCCCGGGTAGGCAACATCTTCACCCTGATCAAGATCGGCGTCGTCCTCTTCGTGATCGTGGTGGGCTTCACCTACGTCAAGTTCGAAAACTACGCACCGTTCATCCCCGCAGCCGAGCCCACCGGCGGCACCGGCGCCGCTGACGTCCTGAAGCAGTCCTTCTTCGGCTTCCTCACCGGCGCGGCCCCCGCCCAGTACGGCACCCTGGGCATCTTCGCAGGTGCCGCGCTGGTGTTCTTCGCCTTCATCGGCTTCGACGTGGTCGCCACCTCCGCGGAGGAAGTGAAGAACCCGCAGAAGACCCTTCCGCGCGGCATCTTCGGCGGCCTCGCCCTGGTCACCCTGCTGTACATCCTGGTTTCGCTGGCCCTCACCGGCATGGTGTCCTACACCCAACTGGCCGAGGCCGAGAACCCGACACTCACCACGGCCTTCGAAGCCGTCGGCGACACGTCCGCCGCGAAGATTATCGCGTTCGGCTCCCTGGTGGGCCTGACCACCGTGATCATGGTCCTGCTGATGGGCCTGTCCCGCGTTGTCCTGGCCATGAGCCGCGACGGCCTCCTGCCCCGGGCACTGTCCAAGACCAGCGAGAAGCGTTCGACGCCGGTCCGCCTCCAGATCATCTGCGGCGCCGCGGTAGCTCTGGTGGCAGGCCTGACCAACGTGGACCTGCTCGAGGAAATGATCAACATCGGCACGCTGTCCGCCTTCGTTGTGGTCAGCCTGGGCATCCTGGTGCTGCGCAAGAAGCGCCCGGACCTGAAGCCCGCCTTCCGCGTCCCGTTCGGCAAGGTCCTGCCGGTTGTGTCCGCCCTGCTGTGCCTCTACCTGATGACCAACCTGGCCGTGGAGACCTGGATCTTCTTTGCCATCTGGCTGATCATCGGCCTGGCGATCTACTTCGCGTACGGCCAGCGCCACTCGCGCCTGAACGAGCGCTTCAGCGCTGCCAGCACCGCGGTCAACGGCCCCGCTGCGGGCGGTTCAACCGCTGCCGCCTCCGAGCGCGACGACGAGGACGAGTTCACCCGCGCCTGACCGGCCCGCTGCTGATGCCCGCCCGGGCCATACCCGGGCGGGCATTTGCATGTCCGGCTCCTAGGATGGATTCATGGCACGACCCACACGACCCACACGACCCGAACGAAAAGCCGAGCTGTTGGGCGCCATCCTGGATTACCTGATGGATAAGACGCTGGCGGAGCTGACGTTCCGCAGCCTTGCGGAGGGGCTGGGCATGAGCGCCTACGTGCTGGTGTACCACTTCGGCAGCCGCGACCAGCTGATCAATGACATTGTGGTCTCGATCGAATCCCGGCTGGACCGCATGCGAAACACCGATGTCCACGACATCGATCGCGCCGCCTGGCGGGAGTTCCTGCTGGATTCCTGGCAGTGGACCATGGCTCAGCGGAACCGGCACCTGACGCGGCTGGAATTCGAGGCCACTGCCCAGGACATCGTCGCCGCCGAGCCGCGCGGAACGTCCCAGGAGCATTTCCGGATGCTTCACCACAAGACCCGCGACTGGCTGATGGTCCAGGGGATCCCGGAAGCATATGCGGATACCGACGCACGGCTTTTCACCTCCACCTTCTACGGGCTGCAGTTCGACTTCGTGGTCATGAACGAACCGGAGGCGGCCACCAAAGCCTTCGAACTGATGCTGACCGTTTTCTTCAACAACCTCGAAACCCGCCTGGCCGCCGTCCAGGACGCCTGAATACCAGGCAGCCCAGTCCCGCCTGCTGCCGGCAGTATCACGGGGCTGCGTGCCGGGTGACCCAGTCCACCAGCGGGCGCAGCTCCTCCCAAAGCCTGGCGATTTCCGGGACAGCGGCGGGGCTCTCCAGCCATTCGGGCTGGCCCAGGTCAACGCTTGCCGCCAGCGATTTGTGTTTGAGGAGTTCGGCCCGCGGATGGTCGCTGGCGTAACCGCGCGGCACGGTCTTGAGCTTCTCGCCCTCCACCGCAAACCCGGCGGCCGTCACGGCCTCCACAATATGCCGCAGCGACTCCCCGGTGCCCGAGGCGTCAACTGAGTTCCGGTACCTTGCCAGCTGTGCCGGCGAATGCGAATGGTAGCCCCCGCCCACCAGCAGGCCCTCCGCGCTGATCTGAAGGTAGTACCCCACGCCCTCCTGGCCTGAGGCAAACGCGCCCTGTGCGGTCTTGTAAGGGGACTTGTCGAGTGAAAACCGGACATCCCTGTTGGGGCGGAAAATTTTTCCTGGCCCGAACCGGGGTTCGAGCTCTTCGAGGAGCGACGCGAGCGGATCCCGGACCAGCGACTGGTAGCTGTCCTTATGATCCAGCCACCACTCCCGGTTGTTGTTGTCCTGCAGCTCGGCATAGAACCCGAAAGCACCGGAGGGTATGCCCTGGAAAGTTGTCATACAGCGATCCTAGGGAGCGCGCTTCGCCGCGGCTACGGCGAAGTCGGCTATGTGGAAAGCGCAAAAACCACCCCGCCGCGGCAGCCGTGGCGGGGTGGTTTCAGATGCAAATCCGGGCGGAATCAGCCGATCTTGTTGGCTGCCTCAGCGTCAGAGAGGGGTGCTGCGCCGAGGTTGGCGCGGAGCTTGGCGCCGAGTTCGGCGTCAACGTTGGTCCAGTACTGGATGGCGCGTTCCTTAATGTCGGAGCGCTTGACGCCGCCCACGGCACCGGTGATGGTGTCCAGGAAGCGGGCCTTGGCTGCATCGTCGTAGACCTCGCGGTACAGCGTGCCGGCCTGGACGAAGTCGCTGTCCTCGGCGTGGAGGGAGTGCGCGGCGAGGGTCAGTTCGCCGTCGTTCTCCCAGCCGCCGGCCGGGTTCTGCGGCTCAAGGGCAGCCGGGCCGCCGAAGGTGTTCGGAGCGTAGACCGGAACCGAGGGGGCGTTGAACAGGTAACGTCCGGCGCCGTCCTGGCTGTAGTTGTTGACCTGGTTCTTGGGCTGGTTCACCGGGATCTGGGCGTGGTTGGTGCCCACGCGGTAACGGTGCGCGTCGGCGTAGGAGAAGATGCGGGCCTGCAGCATCTTGTCCGGGGACGCGGCGATGCCGGGCACGAAGTTCGACGGCGCGAAGGTGGCCTGCTCGATCTGCGCGAAGTAGTTCTCCGGGTTCCGGTTCAGCTCCATGGTGCCCACCTTGATCAGCGGGTAGTCAGCGTGCGGCCAGACCTTGGTGAGGTCGAACGGGTTGAAGCGGTAGGTCTTGGCGTCC